>NZ_JBEPSM010000001.1:1857198-2166731 GCF_040548815.1 Kaistia defluvii
TCGATCCTTCTCTCAATGGCGGTCTTCCTCCTGGCCATCGTCGGCACGATCCGGAAGATCCGCAAAGCGCAGCTCCAGCAAAGCCGCTAGGCGGAAGACCTCGAGAGGTCTCCCGCCTTTGCGTTTCGGCGGGGTCGCTTCAGGTCACGCTGACGGGCTTCGAGCGCAGCCGGCTTGCCAGCGCCGGATCGGCGCGACGGCAAAGTTGCGGCGGCAGGCCGCGCAGGATCAGTTCCGCATCCGCCACCGCCATCCGGCCGATCGAAAACAGCGCGTCGACCGTGCCGCCGGTCCGGTGCGCGGAGAGCAGAATGCCCTCCATCTGGCGCACCGGATCATCGGCCGGCACCGGCTCCTCCGGGAACACGTCGGTTGCGACGCGGATATGGCCGGAGCGGACCGCGTCAAGCATGGCCGGGAAATCGACCACCGCCGCGCGGCTCATCAGCAGGAAGGCGGCGCCCTTCTCCATCAGCGCGAATTCGCGGGCGCCCAGGAAGCCCTGGTTCTCGCCCGTCACCGCCGCGAAAACAAAGACGACCTGGCTGGTCGAAAGCAGTTCGTCCAGCGAGGCGGGCGTGCAGTCGTGGCGCTCGATGATCTCGTCCGGCAGCCAGGGGTCGAAGACCTTGACCGGGTTGCGGAACGGCCGGATCAGTTCGCGCAGATTCTTGCCGAGATCGCCCAGGCCGATGATACCGACCGAGGCGCCGGCGAAGCGGAAGGTCTCGGCGTTGGCGGCGAGGCCATATTGCTCCGTGCCGGCGCGAAACGCGCGATCCGCCGCCGTAATGCCGCGCGCCAGGTCGATCGCCATGCCGAGGGCGGCCTCCGCCACCGGGGCGGCAAAGGCCGAACCCGGCGTCAGCACCCAGATGTTGCGTTCCTGGCAGGCCTGATAGTCGATATTGGGCAGGAAGTTGGTCTCGACATTGATGACCCCCTTCAGCTTCTTCGCCCGATCGAGACGCTCGCGCGGCAATGCGGTCTGGCCGAAGATCAAGACCGTCTCCGGCAGCAGTTCGTCAATTTGCGCGTCCGACATCGGCGCATCTTCCGAGATCACCACCCGGCCCAGCTTTTCCAGCCGCGCGCGGACATCCGGCTCCATGATCAGATCCAGCGTCCGCGGCAGCGGATCGACCAGAATAATTCCCTCAGCCAAGGCAGTTCCTCCCAATCTTGATTGGGCGTCAGCCTAGGCCAGTTTGTCCGGCCTTCGCCATCGGTTGACGGGGCGAGAGCTGTCGTCCACCGACTTTTTCTAGAGATCGGCCTCGGCGAAGATTTTGGCGATCCAGTCCAGAAACACGCGCAGTCGCGGCGATAATTGGCGGTTTTGCGGATAGAACGCGGCCAGCGGCGTCGGTGGCGGAGGAAAGTCCTTCAACACCTCGACCAGCGCGCCATCGGCCAGATCCTGCCGAAAGCGATAGCGTGGCGCCTGGATAAGGCCAAAACCGCGGCGCGCCAGATCGGCCATCGTGTCGGAATTATTCACGGTCAGCCGTCCTGGCAGGCTGACCTGGCGGACCGCACCGTCGACGTGAAATTCCAGAGGCATCGCCTCCCCGGTGCGGGAGGAGAGGAAGCCGACCGCGAAATGCCCCTCCAGCGCATCCGGCGATTGAGGCGTGCCGTGCTTTTCGAGATAGGCCGGACTGGCGCAGGTGATCTCGGTCATGGTGGCCAGCCGCCGCATGATCAGGCCGCTTTCCACCGCCGTCCCGGCGCGGATGACGCAATCCACGCCCTCGCGCACCAGATCGACAAGCCGGTCGCCCTGCCCGATCTGCAAATCGAGCAGCGGATAGCGCTCCATGAATTCCCGCAGCCGGGGCAGCAGGAAGGTGCGGGTGAGCAGGCCATGCGCGTCGACGCGCAGCAGGCCACGGGGCTGCGCATCGCGAAACGCGTTTTCCGCCTCGTCCACCTCGGAAAGAATGGAAAGGCAGCGATGGTAATAGGCCTGCCCGTCCAGGGTCGGCGCGACGTGTCGTGTGGTCCGCTCCAGCAGGCGCACACCGAGACTTCGCTCCAGTTGCTTCAAGGCTTCCGTTGCGGTCGAGCGGGCGAGCCCCAGATCGGCCGCCGCCGCCGAAAAGCTGCGGCGGTCCACGACGCGAACAAACAGTTCCATGCGATCCAGACGGTCCATGCGCTTGTTCATCACAGCCGAATTGTCATGTCAATTATCCGCTGATTGTTCTGGAATTTGTCATGCGCCATTTTGGGCCCATCCAAACAGGAACAATGCCATGACCAGCCAAGCCCAACGTGTTGCGATCGTCACCGGAGCCTCGAAGGGGATCGGCGCGGCGATCGCCCTCCGTCTCGCCGCGGACGGAATCGCCGTCGCCGTCAACTATGCGTCCAGCCAAAAGCCCGCCGGCGAAATCGTCGCCTCCATCGAGGCGGCCGGCGGCAAGGCCATCGTCGTTCAGGCCGACATCGCCCGTCCGGGCGGCGTCGCTACCCTGTTCGACGCTGCCGAGGCGGCCTTTGGAGGCGTCGATATCCTCGTCAACAATGCCGGTGTGATGACGCTGGGCCCGATAGCCGATGTCGACGACGCCGCCTTCGAATCGCAGATCGCGATCAATCTTGGCGGCGCCTTCCGGGGCATGCGCGAAGCAACCAGGCGGCTTCGCGACGACGGACGCATCGTCAACTTTTCGTCGAGCGTCGTCGGCTTGTACCAGCCGGGATATGGCGTCTACGCCGCGACCAAGGCCGCCGTCGAGGCGATGACCCACATCTTGGCCAAGGAGCTTGGGCCGCGGCGGATCACCGTCAACGCCGTGGCGCCCGGCCCCGTCGAGACGGAACTGTTCACCAGGGGCAAGACCGAGGAGCAGATCCGAGCCATCGCCGGCATGAACCCGATGCGCCGGCTCGGCCAGCCGGCGGATATCGCCGCCGTAGTCGCGTTCCTGGCGAGCCCGGACAGCGCGTGGGTCAACGGTCAGGTCATCCGCGCCAATGGCGGCGTCGTCTGAGCGACCTTGGCCGACACCGGATCCTGCCGCGCGCTGAACCGGCCCCTATTCTTGGCTTCTCTTCCGCAGGCAAACAACGCAACCACCACCTAAGGTAGATTTGCCGCGGGCGAGCGAAGTTCTCCAGTCATAGTTTTGCCCCGATGCGCACGGATATTCGCGTCATCACAGGCTTCACGAACAGGAGGCTTCACGATGAGAAGCTTCGTTACCGCGTCTCTCGCTGGCGTTCTCGGCATTCTTGCCGTTACGGCAACGGCTTCGACAGCGTCGGCGGACCGCTGGCACGGCGGGCCGCGCTATTATGGCCATTATCACCGCGACAATAGCGGCGCCGTCATCGGCGGCCTCGCCGCCGGCACCCTGCTCGGCCTCGGCATCGGTGCCATCGCGTCGCAGCCGCGCGCCTATGCCGACGACTACGAGGTTCCGCCGCCGCGCGGCGCCGCCTGGCGCGCGCATGTCGATTATTGCCTCGACCGCTACCGCAGCTACAGCCCGGAGACCGATACGTTCATCGGCGCGGACGGCTACGAATATCGCTGCCGCGGCTCCTACTGAGCCGCCGCTGCCGGACATGCAGAAGCCCCGCGGGATCGCTCCCGCGGGGCTTTTTTTTTCGGTTCGGTGGCAGGAAGCCCCGCAATGTCCCCTCTCCCGTGCGGGAGAGGGTTGTGGCAAGGGCCTTGCCCGAAGCCGAAGGCTTAGTTGACGGACTTGTCGACCAGCTTATTCTTGCCGATCCAGGGCATCATCTCGCGCAGCTTGGCGCCGACGGCCTCGATCTGGTGCGCGTCGTTGTTGCGACGGATGGCCTTGAAGCGCGATGCGCCGGCCTTGTATTCCTGCATCCAGTCGGAGGTGAACTTGCCGGTCTGGATGTCGGTGAGGACGCGCTTCATCTCGGCCTTGGTCTCGGCGGTGACGATACGCGGACCCGTGACATACTCGCCCCACTCGGCGGTGTTCGAGATCGAGTAGTTCATGTTGGCGATGCCGCCCTCATAGATGAGGTCGACGATCAGCTTCACTTCGTGCAGGCACTCAAAATAGGCCATTTCCGGCGCGTAGCCGGCTTCGACCAGCGTCTCGAAACCAGCGCGGATCAGCTCGACCAGGCCGCCGCAGAGAACGGCCTGCTCGCCGAACAGGTCGGTCTCGCACTCTTCCTTGAAGGTGGTCTCGATGATGCCCGAACGGCCGCCGCCAACGCCACAGGCGTAGGACAGAGCCAGGTCGAGCGCGTTGCCCGATGCGTCCTGCGAGATCGCGACGAGGCAGGGAACGCCGCCGCCCTTCTGGTATTCGCCGCGGACGGTGTGGCCCGGGCCCTTCGGCGCGATCATGACGACGTCGACGGTCTTCTTGGCTTCGATCAGGCCGAAGTGAACGTTGAGGCCGTGCGCGAAGGCAATCGCGGCGCCGTCACGGATGTTGGCGGCGATGTCGTCCTTGTAGATGTCGGCCTGCAGCTCGTCGGGAGCGGCCATCATCATCAGGTCGGCCCAGGCAGCTGCCTCGGCGACGGTCATGACCTTGAAGCCATCGGCCTCGGCCTTGGCGACGGTGTTGGAGCCGGCGCGCAGAGCGACGACAACGTCCTTGGCGCCCGAATCCTTGAGGTTCAGCGCATGGGCGCGGCCCTGGGAGCCGTAGCCGATGATCGCGACCTTCTTGGACTTGATCAGATTGAGATCGGCATCGCGATCGTAATAAACGCGCATGAGGGTGTTCCTTTCTATCCCGTCCGTTCGTTTCCCGCGCCGGCTCTCTCTGGAGCCGGTCCGGAATTTTCTTCCGTGCCATAGAGCCGGAAAAATTCCTTGATGGCCTGCGCCGCCCGCTTCGCCGGCTCCTCGCCGTCCAGGCTGTCGCCCAGCAGCAGGCGCACATGCATATCGCGCACGATCAGGCCGTACAGCGTGCGATAGGCCTCGCGCGTGTCGGCGAAGTCAAGCAGCCGCTCCCGCCGCCCGCTTTCGAGCAGCGCCGAAAGCCGCGTCTCGATCGGCCGGCGGCCATGCTCACGCAAAAGCTGGCCCAGATCGGCCTCGCCGCGCTTGGCCTGGCCGATGGCGAGCCGGTTCAGCGCCAGCGACACGTCGCCGGCCAGCACCTTCAGCAGGGTGGCGGCGATCCCGGTCAGTTGCGCGGCCAGCGCCGCCCGACCCGTCGAGCCGGAACCCGCGGGCTCCGCCTTCACCTTGCTCGACTGGAAGGTGATCATCGCCGCCAGCAGGCCGTCGCGATCGCCGAACCACTTGTAGAGGCTTTCCTTCGAGCAGTTCGCCGCGCGCGCCACGCCCGCCGTGGTCAGCGCCCGCTCGCCGCCCTCGACCAGCAGGCCGAGCGCGCTTTCCAGAACGGCGTTCTGGCGCGGCGAATAGGCCTCGGTCTGGGGCAGCGTCTCGTTCATGCGGCTTCCGGAATGTCCTTGCCAAGAGACGGGGCGACCCGCCTGATGCTGCGTTGCAGCGTACCGTACGGTACGGTTCCAGTTGACTACAGCAAGCCCCGGAGGCGGTCAAGCTTCCCGATCATCGAAACGCGACAGGCCGTTCACCGGAAGCGGTCTGGACGGGCGGGCCTTGCCGGGTTCATAGCCATGGGAAACGAGCGGCCTCGCGCCTATCTGAACAGTCATCGCCGCGCCCGCCCATGGAGAATTCCGTTGCAGAAAAAGATCGGCTTCCTTTCCTTCGGCCATTGGCAGGCCGCCCGCGGCTCGCAGACGCGCACAGCACAGGAGTCCCTGCTCCAGGCGATCGATCTCGCCGTCGCCGCCGAGGAAATCGGCATCGATGGCGCCTATTTCCGCGTCCACCATTTCGCACGCCAGGCGGCGGCCCCCTTCCCCGTGCTCGCGGCGATCGCAGCCCGCACCAAGCGCATCGAATTCGGCACCGCCGTCGTCGACATGCGCTACGAGAACCCGCTCTACATGGCCGAGGAGGCCGCGGCCACCGACCTGATCGGAGACGGGCGACTGCAGCTTGGCATCAGCCGCGGCTCGCCCGAGCCTGCCGAGCGCGGCTGGGAAGCCTTCGGCTATGATTCCGGCGAGGATCTGAGCGGCGCCGACCTCGCCCGCACCCACACCGAACTGTTCCGCGCGGCGATCAAGGGCGCCGGCATCGCCAAGGCCGACCTGAAGATGACCGGCATGAGCGGCCGGCTTGCGATCCAGCCGCAATCGGCCGGTTTGCCGGAGCGCATCTGGTGGGGCGCCGGCACGCGCAAGACGGCGGTCTGGACCGCCGAGCAGGGCATGAACCTGATGAGCTCGACGCTGCTTTCGGAAGATACCGGCGTGCCGTTCAGCGAATTGCAGGCCGAGCAGATCCAGCTCTATCGCGATGCCTGGAAGGCGGCTGGCTGGCAGCACGAGCCGCGCGTATCGGTCTCGCGCAGCGTGATGCCGATCGTTGACGACATCGACCGGATGTATTTCGGCGCCCGCGACGGCTCGGACCAGGACCAGGTCGGCTATCTCGGCGGCGGCATCGCCCGTTTCGGCAAGAGCTATATCGGCGCGCCGGACGTGATCGCGGCCGAACTCGCCAAGGACCAGGCAGTGCTCGACGCCGACACGCTGTTGCTGACGGTGCCGAACCAGCTCGGCGTCGAATACAATGCCAAGCTGCTGAAGACCATCGCCGACCACATCGCCCCGGCCATCGGCTGGAAGCGCGCCGAGTTGCAGATCGCCTGAGGCAAGGCAAGGCAAGCAAGCCCCTCACCCTACCCTCTCCCGCAAGCGGGCGAGGGTGGCGCCCTCGCGCGTCACAACCCTCGCGGCTCCTTACAGAGCGTCGGGCCGATCCCTTTCACGTTACGGCCGGAGCACGCAGCCGCCCCCTCTCCCGCCACGCGGGAGAGGGCTGGGGTGAGGGTCTTCCTACCGCCCTCAGGCCTTCGCCACCGGTGGCGGTGCCGGCGTCAGGCCGTGGCGGCGCATGATTTCCAGCATCCGGGCGCGATCGGGCGGGCCGCCGGCGGCCTCGTTGATCACCGCGAAGGTCTCGCGGAAATAATCCGACCCGATCGCCGCCGGCGTAATTACGCAGAGCGCCTTCGCATCCTGCGTTCCCTGGTTGTCGAAGCGGTGCACCGCGCCGCGCGGGATGCAGAGCACCTCGCCCGGCCCGAGATCGATCACAGCGCCATCCACCGTCCAGCGCAGCACGCCCTCCAGGCCATAGATCGTCTCTTCATAGTGATCGTGGCTGTGCGCCGGCGCGGGCAAGCCTTCGGCATGCGGCACGGTGAGCTCGAAGGTGGCGACGCTGCCATTCGAGCTTTCGCCGGTCAGCAGGAAGCGGATGGAAAGCCCCTTGGTGGCGATGATTTCCTCGGCCGGATTGACGCGGAGGCCGGTGTCGGGCGCTGGCATCGAAAAGCTCCTTCGAGTAAACTGGATTTACGCATAGTGGTAAACTCCATTTACTGAAAGTCAATGACCCTGACAGCTCCCGACGCACCCTCCCTCTCCCCGGACGATCCGCTGATCGGCGCGCTGCTGCGCGCGCCGGCGCAGGCGATCCACCGGCGCGTCATCCGCGAGCTGAACGCGGCCGGCTTTGACGAATTGCGCCTTCCGCATATTCCGGTGCTGCAATATCCGGGGCCGGATGGCGTGCGCCCCGCTGCGCTGGCCGAGCGCGTCGGCATGAGCAAGCAGGCGATCAACCAGCTGCTGCGCAGCCTGGAAGGCTTCGGCTATCTCGTGCGGTCGAATGTCGAGGGAGATGGCAGCGCGCGCGTCATCCGCTTCACGGAGCGGGGGCACGCCGCGTTCCGGAAAATCGTCGAGATCCAGCACGCGGTCGAGCGCGACTGGCGCGACGAACTGGGCGAGGCGGATTTCGCCGTGCTGAAGCGCCTGCTGATGCGGGCCTGGGGCCACGCCAAGCTCGGCTAGGCGGCGGATCCCCGGCCCGTGACGGGCCGGGGCAAGGTCACGAAATCAGGTTGCGTCGGCGCCACGGGTAATGGCGGCGACGCCGGTGCGCGAGACTTCGACCAGGCCGAGCGGCTGCATGAGCAGGATGAACTGGTCGAGCTTGTCGGTGCGGCCGGTCAGCTCGAACACGAAGCTCTCGGTGGTCGCGTCGATCACGCGGGCGCGGAACGCATCGGCGAGGCGCAGCGCCTCGACCCGGTCGTCGCCGGCGCCGCGCACCTTGATCAGCAGCAGCTCGCGCTCGATCGCCTTGCCGGTGACGGTCAGGTCGATGACCCGGTGCACCGGAACCATGCGCTCCAGCTGCGACTTGATCTGCTCGATCACCTGCGGCGGGCCCATGGTCACGACCGTGATACGCGAGCGATGCTTCTCGTGCTCGGTCTCCGAGACGGTAAGGCTCTCGATATTGTAGCCGCGCCCCGAGAACAGGCCGATGACGCGGGCTAGGACGCCCGGCTCGTTGTCGACAAGCACCGATAGCGTGTGCTGCTCGGTCTTATCCTTGCCTTCCTTGATCGCGTAGACGGATCCGGGCTGCATGTTGTTCTCCAAATATTCGGCATCCGCCTGAAACAAGAACTCGCCGTCATCCCCGCGAAAGCGGGGATCCATTCAGCCGTGACGGTCCTCGGCAGAATGGATCCCGGGCCTCAGCTGCGTTTCGCCCGGGATGACGCCAAGATTGGCATATCGAAGGACTCAGACCAGCGCCTTGCCGGCCGCGTCGATCGCGTTGGCGATCACTTCGTCCGTCGCCTCTTCCGCCAGCAGCATCTCGTTATGCGCCTTGCCCGAGGGGATCATCGGGAAGCAGTTGGCGAGATTGGCGACGCGGCAATCGAACAGCACCGGCCCCTTGGCCGCGATCATCGCGTCGATCGCGCCTTCGAGCTCGGACGCCTTCTCGCAGCGCATGCCGACCGCGCCATAGGCTTCCGCCAGCTTGACGAAATCGGGCAGCGAGTCCGTGTAGGAGTGCGACAGGCGGTTGCCATGCAGCAGCTGCTGCCACTGGCGCACCATGCCCATATACTGGTTGTTCAGGATGAACACCTTGACCGGCAGCTCATGCTGGATCGCCGTCGACAGCTCCTGCATGTTCATCAGGATCGAGGCGTCGCCGGCAATGTCGATGCAGAGCGCGTCGCGATGCGCCGCCTGCGCGCCGATCGCCGCCGGCAGGCCATAGCCCATCGTGCCCAGTCCGCCCGAGGTCATCCAGCGGTTCGGCTCGTCGAAGCCAAAGTACTGCGCCGCCCACATCTGATGCTGTCCGACTTCCGTCGAGATGTAGACATCCTTGCCCCGCGTCCGCTCATAGAGCGTGCGGATCGCATATTGCGGCAGGATCGTCTCGCTGTTCTGGCGGAAGCCGAGGCTGTTGCGCGCGCGCCAGCGGTCGATCTCGCCCCACCAGTTCTTCAGCGCCGCCTTGTCAGCCTTGTGCCCGGCCGATTTCCAGGCCGCCAGCATCGCCTTCAGCACATGCGCGACGTCGCCGACAATGCCGATGTCGACGCGGACGTTCTTGTTGATCGAGGACGGATCGATATCGATGTGGATCTTCTTCGAGCCGGGCGAGAAGCCGTCCAGGCGGCCGGTGATGCGGTCGTCGAAGCGCGCGCCGACATTGATCATGACGTCGCAGTCATGCATCGCATGGTTGGCTTCAAAGGTGCCGTGCATGCCCAGCATGCCGAGCCACTGCTTGTCCGTCGCCGGGAAGGCGCCGAGGCCCATCAGCGTCGACGTGACCGGGAAGCCGGTCAGATGCGCCAGTTCGCGCAGCAACTGCGAAGCCTCGGGGCCGGAATTGATGACGCCTCCGCCGGTATAGAAGATCGGCTTCTTCGCCTTGGCGATCATCTCGACGGCAGCCAGGATCGCATCCGGGTCGCCCTCGACGCGCGGACGATAGGTCTTGTGCTCGACCATCGCCGGACCGTTATAGGTGCCGGTGGCGAACTGGACGTCCTTCGGAATGTCGACGACGACCGGACCCGGACGGCCGGAACGCGCGACATAGAAGGCCTCGTGCAGGATGCGCGCGAGGTCGTTGACGTCCTTGACCAGCCAGTTGTGCTTGGTGCAGGGGCGCGTGATGCCGACGGTGTCCGCCTCCTGGAAGGCGTCCGAGCCGATCAGGTGCGTCGCGACCTGGCCGGTGATGCAGACCATGGGGATGGAATCCATCAGCGCGTCGGCGAGCGGGGTCACCATGTTGGTGGCGCCGGGGCCGGAGGTGACGAGCGCGACGCCGACCTTGCCGGTGGAGCGGGCATAGCCTTCGGCCGAATGCCCGGCTCCGCCTTCCTGGCGGACGAGGATGTGCTGGACCTTGTCCTGCTGGAACAGCTCGTCATAGATCGGCAGCACCGAGCCGCCGGGATAACCGAAGAGGTGTTCCACGCCCTGGTCGATCAATGCCTGAACGACCATCTCTGCGCCGGTCATCTGCCGTGTCATCGTTTCGCTCCGTCGCGGACGCTCATCGCCGGGTCCGCCTTTTGTCAGTTCCATCAAGCCAATAAAAAAGGCCCTCTCGGGGCCCATTTTCGCGCACTACCTATCGTGACGGCTTTAGACCATCAGGCAGTGCGCTCTCTAAGTACAATAACGTCGCGGCGGATCATGTCCGGGCCCCTCGAATTGAATTCGCCGGAACATGGCGCAGCTCCGGGGAGCCGTCAACCCCCGGAGAAGAAAATTGCGCAAAAGGGGTCTTGGGATTGCGGGAAATTATGGGGAGGTAGCGAGACGCCTCCTCTACATGCTTCCCTTGGCGGCATTATAGGTCAGGAGCACAACTCACACTGAGGCACGCAAGCCCGGGAAATAGGTTGATATCGGCGTCTCGACAGCGTCTGAATTCTCAAGAGCTCGCCTTACCTGGGAAGAAATTTCAGATTGATAGGTTGCTATTTTAGGAACAAGCGAAAAGATGTCAGTAGTATCGATAATGATGGTCCTCATCTGATTGATGTCAAAAGGTATCGAATCAGATTTTCGAATTATCTGAACGATTGGAAGCCTCATCATATGACGGATGGCCAACTCGTAAAAAACGTTTGGATTATGATATGAAAGATCGACTATCACTAGCCGAGACTTAACAATGTATTCTATTATTTGTTTAGTTATGACGCCTGGTTTGTCGATGGAATCGGCTCGTACGACATTGAGTCCAAACGACGAGATGGCTGGCTCGACAAAGGACCCCAAAAAAAGATCAGAGTGCTTTCTCTGCTCGCTGTCGATTGCTCCAATTGGCGTGATGTAGAAGCAAGTCGATTCGAAATGAGCATGTTCGGCTGTAACGACAGCGCCCTGTTGAGCGGTAATAGTCTGCGCTCGAGTGATCGGACCCGATGCAGGTAATTGATCTAGGGCCAGGTCCTTAGAAACGATCCGCTCAGCGCCGGACAGTGTTACCAAAAGACCAACAAACCTGATGTTTAGGATAAAGGTATCGACCGCCTCCTCGGCAGCGTCTTTTGGAGCACCGAATTCCAAGGCCGAGTCGATTAGTGCAGCCCGCGCTGGAAGCGCCTTGCCTACAAAACGTTCATGTAACTTGCTAAATATCTCGACGTCTTCGACCGCAAGCTTAATTCGTGAACGAGCTTGATCCCGCGGCTGAATTTGCGAATCTACGCATCTAACACCGTCTGGCGTTAATTCAATAATGTCGGACTGCGTACCCCCTTTAATAAGGCCGTACTTTCCCGCATTGGTAATCAACTGGCGACTTGTACCGCTTTCTGGAGCCTTGTTGATATGATCGAACAAGGTCAGTCTACGGACGGCTTCGCCGCTGCCGAACTCGAATATCTGCCTGGCAAAAGCTAGAGATTCCTCAAAAGG
Source organism: Kaistia defluvii (assembly GCF_040548815.1). NCBI lineage: Bacteria > Pseudomonadati > Pseudomonadota > Alphaproteobacteria > Hyphomicrobiales > Kaistiaceae > Kaistia > Kaistia defluvii. Next base: position 1,869,028 of record NZ_JBEPSM010000001.1, read on the forward strand.
CGCGGCAGGGAAGTTTCTAACGACGCGCTTCCGCCTTGCAACTTCTGTAGCGACCTTCTCATTCGCCTCTGCAACGGAAGCTTTTACTGCGTCGTTTGCAGATTGAGAGGCGTCGCCTTTAGCCTTCCGGGGTTTCTCAGATTCTGTCATTCAGAACACCAATGCGTTGGATCGGTTAAACAACATCGATTTACTATATCGCAGGTAGCATGAATATGGCGCCGCAATTTTAACAGTATCAAACCAGATACACTCTCTTTGATGCGTAATGCAGAGACCGAACACGCTCTACCGCAAATCCGCCTCCGGAAAGGCGCGGCTGACCTGGCAGCGGGTTGTGCCGGAGCAGAGGAACAGGAGCGTGCCGTCCGGCCAGCAGGGTTCGGCGGCGAAGCGGGCTTCCGGCACCATGACGGTCATCAGGCGGAAGGCGATGGCGCCGGAGCCGTCGGCCGGCAGGGCCGCATAGACGCCGAGGCGGTCGCCGCCGGCGCGCTGGATCGATCCGGCGAAGACGGCGCCGCGATCGATGCTGCCGCCCACCCGGTCGATGCCGGCCTTGCAGAGGCGAAAGCCCGGCGGGGCCTCGAAGGCGGCATAAAAGCTGTTGCCGCGCTGGCGCAGGATCTTGGCCGTACCGCGATAGGGGCCGGAGACGAGAATCGGCTTCAGGAAGCGCGTCGCCGCGCGGGCCGGATCGGGGTCGTCGCTGCAATCGAAGCCGAGCGCCTGGCAACCGGCCACGGCGCGGGCCGGATCGAGCTCGCGCCAGCCTTCGATGCGCCGGGCGGGACTGCCCAGCTGAAACGCTTCGAGATAGACGCGCGCCATCTCCTCGGCCGAAGCGCCGTTCGCCAGCAGCAGCAGAAGAAGGCCAATGCAGCAGCGCATGTTCGCCCTCGCGCCGATTTTAGCGCGATCGGGGGCGGATGGCTCTGCTTACTTCACCTCTCCGAAAGGGGCTCTTGCACGACGTCGAAGGTTGCCACGGCCAACGAGCAAAGCTCGTCACCCCGGCGAAGGCCGGGGTCCATAAGCACCGGCCGGGCACGTGAGGGCCGAGCCTTCTGGCCAAGCGCCGGTGTGTCTGGATCCCGGCCTCCGCCGGGATGACGGCAGAATTGGCCTGGACTTCCTGAACGGATGACATCGAAGATAGGCGGCAACAAAAAAGCCCGCCGGATCGACCGGCGGGCCCTTGCTTCTATATACGAGAACCGGCGGGGATCAGGCCTTGTCGCCGTGGCCGTTGCCGGGGAAGAACTGGTAGAGCCAGGTTTCGGTCAGCGCCGAGCCGTCCTTGTCGCGGACGAACATCCGCATGTCGATCGGCTCGTTGCCATGCGCCATCAGGTCGAAGAAGACTCGATAGACGCCCTTCTCGCCGGCGACGACCGGATAGGCGTCGGAAAGCGTGACATTGCCGCGCGAGACGGTGATGTCGGCCTTGCCGTCGCCGCGCTTCAGCTCGGCCACCTTGGGGCCGGTGAAATCGACGACGAAGCGGACCGCGCCCTCCGGACGCGGCTGCCCGGGAATGCCGCCGACGCCGTGATAGGTCGACTGCACGCGGCCGAGATCGGTCGGGTTGGGCTCGTCGCTATCCCAATAGAGCTTGTAGCCGAAATCGAGCGGACGCCCGGCCAGCACCGGCTCGGTCGGAACCCAGTAGACGACGATGTTGTCGTCGATCTCGCGATCGGTCGGGATCTCGACGAGCTGTACGGCGCCCTTGCCCCATTGCCCCTTCGGCTCGACCCAGACGCTCGGCCGGCGATCGTAGAACACGCCGTCATCCTGGAAATGGTCGAAGTTGCGGTCGCGCTGCAGGAAGCCAAAGCCGCGCGGATCCTTGTCCTGGAAGCTGTTGGTCATGACGCTGGGCGGATTGTTGAGCGGACGCCAGATGCGCTCGCCCGTGCCGGTCCACATGCCGAGGCCGTCGCTGTCATGCACCTCCGGGCGCCAGTCGATCGCCTGGCGGCGCATGGTCTCGGAATACCAGTACATCGAGGTCAGCGGCGCGACGCCGAGACGGGCGATCTGCCGGCGCGGGAACAGCTTGCAGTCGATGTCCATCACCACGCCCTTGGTGATGGGGTCCTTGGTGCAATCCATCCGATAGGCGCCGGTCAAACTCGGGCCGTCGAGCAGGCAATAGACGATGACGCGGCCATCCTGGCCGAGCACGCGCTCCAGCCAGAAGCCGGTGAAGCGCGGAAATTCCTCCGGCTCCGGCATGGCGGTGTTGACGGCGATGCCGCGCGCCGAAAGGCCGTACTGGTCCTGCGACCCGGACGAGCGGAAATAGGAGGCGCCGAGGAAGGCGAGCCAATCGCTGGTCTGCGACGGCATTTCGATGCGGAAGCCGGCAAAGCCGATATCGTCCGGCAGCGCCCGGGCCGGATGGCCCTCCGGCATGTCGAAGGCGCTGCGGCGATAGAGGATTTCGCGCGACTGGCCGTCATCCACGACATGAACCGAGGCCGGCTCCTGGAAATACTTGCCGAGATGGAAGAGCTGGATCGGATCGCCGCCCTTGCCGTCCGCCCACAGCGCATGGTCCTTGCGAAACACGATGCTCTGGAAATTGTCATAGTCGATCTTGTCGAGGATATCGCCATGCGGCGACCGGTCGACGACAAAGGGGCGGCTCGCCTTGTCGGCCGCCAGTTCCTTGATGCGATCGAAGGAGAAGGGCTCGGGCGGCCCGAGAACCAGGCCGGCATCCTCGGCCGAGGCCGCCGCCGAAGCGTGGCCGGCACCGGAAAGGGAAACTGCGGCAAAGGCCGACAGGAAAGTCAGCATTGCGTCTCGACGCGTCGGTTGGACCATGTCCGCTCTCATCATGAAAAACATCGCGGCGCATTCCAGCAAGGCGCCACAAAACGACAATCGGATAGCACGGTTCCGCAGCGTTGCGCAGGGTTGCTATCGCGCCGAACCGATCTATTCAGACTATCCCGCACAGAGAAGACCAGATCGTGGCGAAAAGCGGGGTCGTCTTCTTGCGCCGGGCCGACCTGTTCTGCTCAGCCAGCCAGCGATGCAGCGATCGCGGCCGGCGGCGCGCCGGGTGAGAGCCGTTCCCAGTCGGCCATCTGATTGCGGAACCAGGTGCCCTGCCGCTTGGCATAGCGGCGCGTTTCCATCTTCGCCCGCTCGATCGCCTCGTCGAGCGTGAGCTCGCCGGCAAGGTGCACGCCGAATTCGCGCACCCCGATCGCCTTCATCGCCGGCAGCGCGGGATTGAGGCCGAGCGCCAGCAGATTCTCCGCCTCGGCCATGCCGCCGCGCGCGACCATGAGGTCGAAGCGCCGGCCGATCCGGGCATAGAGCTCGGCCCGCTCCGGCTCGAGCACGATGCGGCGCACCGCCCCGGCCTCGACCAGCGGCGGCGCGCCGGTCTCCTGCTGCCAGGCGCCGATCGTCCGTCCGGTCGCCTCCACCACCTCCAGAGCGCGGACCACGCGCGTGCGGTCGAGCGGCGCGAGCCGGGCCGCGCTTTCCGGATCGAACTTTTTGAGCGCCGCATGCAGCGACGGCACGCCCTCGGCATCGGCGCGCGCCTCGATCGCGGCGCGAAGCTCGGCCGGGATCGGCGGGATCGAGGAAAGCCCTTCGGTCAGCGCCTTGAAATAGAGCCCGGTGCCGCCGACGACGATCGGCAGCTGCCCGTCCCGCCAGGCGTCTTCCAGCGCGATCTTCGCATCCTCGCGCCAGCGCGCCACCGAATAGCGCTCGCTGGCCGCGACATGGCCATAGAGGCGATGTGGCGCCTGCGCCTCCTCCTCCGCGTCGGGGCGGGCGGAGAGAATGCGCAGCTCGCGATAGACCTGCATCGAATCGGCATTGATGACGACGCCGCCATTCGCCCGCGCCAGCTCGATCGCCAGCGCCGACTTGCCGCTCGCGGTTGGCCCGGCTATCAGGACAGCAGGTTTCCTCGTCGCAAAGTTCAGGTTCCCCATGCCGTCCGATACCGCTCCGTTCGAATATGTCGCCACGTTCATAGCACGGCCCGAACACGCGGCATCGCTTTCGGAAGTCGTCGACGAGGCGGTGGATCTTCCCGGCGCCGGGCGGCCGGACTGGCTCGCCGATGGCGAGGCCTGCGACGTGCCGCTGCCGGCGGCCGAGAACAGCCTGCAGGCCATCCGCGACGATCTGTTCGAGAGCATTGACGGCCGGCCTGTCGACGTGGTGGTGCAGCCGATCGCCGGCCGCCGCAAGAAGCTGCTGATCGCCGACATGGATTCGACCATGATCGGTCAGGAATGCATCGACGAGTTGGCCGATATGGCCGGCCTCAAGCCCTATGTCGCCGCGATCACCGAGCGCGCCATGCGCGGCGAGATCGCCTTCGAGCCGGCGCTGCGCGAGCGCGTCGGCCTGCTGAAGGGCCTGCCGCTCTCCGTCGTCGACACGGTGCTGGCCGAGCGCATCCGGCTGATGCCGGGCGGCCCGGCGCTGATCCGCACGATGAAGGCCGCCGGCGCCTACGCCGCCCTGGTCTCGGGCGGCTTCACCCTGTTCACCGGCCCCGTAGCGGCGCAGATCGGCTTCGACGAGAACCGCGCCAACATCCTGAACCATGAAGACGGCGTGCTGACCGGCACGGTCGAGGAGCCAATCCTCGGCCAGGAAGCCAAGCTGTCTGCGCTGATGGACCTTGCCCGCCGCTTCTCGCTGTCGAAGCACGAGACGCTGGCGGTCGGCGACGGCGCCAACGACCTTGCCATGATCCGCGCCGCGGGCCTCGGCATCGCCTATCATGCCAAGCCCAAGGTCGCCGCCGAGGCGGCCGCCCGCATCGACCACAATGACCTGACCGCCCTGCTCTACGCCCAGGGCTATCGCAAAAGCGAATTCGTCGAATGAGCCCGATCGAGACCGAGCGCCTGCGCCTGCGCCGCTGGCGAGATGCCGACCGCGCGCCCTTCGCGGCGATGAGCGCGGACCCGGCGGTGATGGAGTTCTTTCCGTCGCTCCTCACGCCTGATCAGGCGAGCGCCTTCATCGATCGCGTCGAGGCGCATTGGGACGCGCACGGCTTTGGCAATTATGCGCTGGAGGAGCGTGCCACCGGAGCGTTTGTCGGTTTGACCGGCCTGTTCAAGGTCTTCCCCGAGGCCCATTTCGCGCCGTCGGTGGAGATCGGCTGGCGCCTGGCCCGGCCGTTCTGGAGCCAGGGCTATGCGCGCGAAGCGGCCGAAGCCGTCATCGCCACAGCCTTCGCCGAGCATGATTTTCCGGAGATCGTCGCGTTTACGGCGGTGCCAAACATCCGCTCGGCCGCGCTGATGCAGCGTCTTGGCATGACCCGCAATGCGGCAGATGATTTCGATCATCCGGGCATCGCGGTGGGACATCCGCTGCGGCGGCATGTGCTTTATCGCCTGTCGCGCGCGGATTACGAGCGGCGGGAGAGGGCATAAAGCCCCTCACCCCAACCCTCTCCCGCAAGCGGTAGAGGGGGCTCGTCGCAGCCAGGCCATCCGTCATCCCATAAAAGCCGAATGACGAAGCGGCTCTCCAAAAGCCCTCGCCCGCTTGCGGGAGAGGGTTGGGTGAGGGTCTTGCTTTTGTCCGTTGCGAACATCCGGAAAAGGCAGGGTGCCGTTCACCTCTCCCATGGGAGAGACGACAAGAACCCTACTCGTCCAGCTTCAGCGGCACGAAGCGCAGTTCGCCGGCCGTGTTGGCGATCAGGAACAGCGCCGACTTGCGACCGTCCTTCTTCAACGCCTCGATGCGGCTGGAGATCTCGGACGGCTGCGACACCGGCTCCTGCGACACCTCGACGATCACCTCGCCGGCCGCGATGCCCTTTTCGGCGGCGGAACTGCCGGGGCCGACCTGCGTCACCACCACACCCTTGACCTCCGGGGCGATGGAATACTGCTTGCGCAGATCCGGCGTCAGCTCCGACAGCGTCAGGCCGAGCAACTCGGTCACAACCGGCTTCGGCGGCTCCGCCGGCGTCGTGGTCTGCTTTTCCTCTGTCTTCGCCACTTCCTCGGTCAGGCGGCCCACCTTGACCTTCAGCGTGGTCTGCTTGCCCTTGCGGATCACCACCAGGTCGACGACCTTGTCGATGTCGGCATCCGCGACCAGGCGCGGCAGGTCGCGCATTTCGCCGACTGGCTTGCCGTCGAAGGAGATGACGACGTCACCCGGCTCAACCCCGGCTTCCGCCGCAGGGCCCTTCTCCGTCACGCCCGCCACCAGCGCGCCGCGCGCCGGGCCCATGCCGAGGCTTTCGGCGATCTCGTCCGTCACCTGCTGGATGCGCACGCCGAGCCAGCCGCGACGCGTTTCGCCATACTGGCGGATCTGGTCGACGACGTGGACCGCCGCGTCGGAGGGAATGGCGAAGCCGATGCCGATCGAGCCGCCCGAGGGCGAGATAATCGCCGTGTTGATGCCGATGATTTCGCCGAGCTGGTTGAACAGCGGTCCGCCCGAATTGCCGCGATTGATGGCGGCGTCGGTCTGGATGAAATTGTCGTAGGGGCCGGAATTGATGTCGCGATTGCGCGCCGAGACAATGCCGGTGGTGACCGTGCCGCCGAGGCCGAACGGATTGCCGATCGCCATCACGAAATCGCCGACGCGCATCTTGTCGGAATCGCCGAATTTCAGCGCCTTGAGCGGCTTGGCGGCGGTGGGTTTGACCTGCAGGACGGCAATGTCCGTCTTTTCGTCGCGACCGATCAGGGTCGCGGTCAGCTTCGAGCCATCGTTGAAATTGGCGATGATCTCGTCGGCGCCATCGATGACGTGGTTGTTGGTGATGATGATGCCGGAAGCGTCGATGACGAAGCCGGAGCCGAGCGACTGCACCTTGCGCGGGGGCGCGTTGGTGGTGCCATCCTTCTGCTTGTTGAAGAACTCGTCGAAGAATTCCTGGAACGGCGAACCGTCGGGCGCCTGCGGCGCCGGAATGCCGCGCGCGCCTTCGACCGTCTGCGAGGTCGAGATATTGACGACGGAATCGACCAGCCCGGCGGCGAGATCCGCCACCGACTCCGGACCTTGCGAGGCCGAGGCGGGCGGCGCGAAGGTCGCCGGCGCCGCGGCTGTCAGAAACGTGCCCAGCGTGGCCGCAAGGCACAGGCGATAGGTCTTCATTTTGGCCGCGGCCATCTGCATCTCTCCTCTGGCGTCATCGTCGAGCATGGCACGACGGCGACTTCGATACATCTAGCGCACGGCGCTTCTGCGCCGAGTGTCAAATCCGCGCGAGCCATACTATGGCAACCCCGAGGGCCAGCGCCACAAGCCCGCACCCTCGAAGCACCGAGTCTGATGCGGCAATGCCTTGCCGCATCATGATTTTCGCAACGGCCGGCGCCAACGCGTAGAACGCGCCCTCGATGACGAGGACGAGTCCCAGCGCGGTGACGAAGTCCTTCACGGCGTCGCGGCGGGCGCCGCTTCAGCCGGGGCCGGAACCGCCGGCACGGCGGGTGCCGCAGGCGCCACGGCCGGAGCCGGGGTTGCCGGTGGGGGCGTTGCCGCGGCCGGCGCAGGCGCCGGCTTGCCGGGCGTGCTCCGCTCGGGAACCGCCAGAGCGTTGCCGCTCGGATCGGTCAGGTAGCGGAAGAAGGGCGACGTCGGCGAGATGACCATCCGCGTCGTGCCCGCCTTCATGCCGTCCTGGTAGGCCTGCATCGAGCGATAGAACGAGAAGAAGTCCGGGTCCTGCTCGAACGCGCCCGCGAAGATGCGGTTGCGCTCGGCATCGCCGTCACCCTTGATCTCGTCGGCGCGCTGGTTCGCCTCGGCCACGATCACCGTTGCCTGCCTGTCGGCCTGGGCGCGGATGGTCCGGGCCGCCTGCTCGCCCTGCGCGCGGATGTCCGTCGCTTCACGCTGGCGTTCCGTCTGCATGCGCTGGTAGACGGCGGCGCTGTTCTCCGGCGGGAGGTCGGCGCGGCGGATGCGGACGTCGACAACGTCGACGCCGAGACGCCGGCCTTCGCGGTTCACCTGGTCGGTGATCTGCGACATCAGCGGCGCACGGCCTTCGCGCACGATGGCGCTGAAGTCCATCTGGCCCGCGGCGCCACGGATCGCCGAGTTCAGGATGACCGCGAGACGCGATTCCGCCACCGGGATCGAGCCGGCTGCCTGGAAGAACAGCAGCGGATCGACGATCTTGTAGCGGCCGAACGCATCCATGACGAGACGCTTGCGGTCGCGCGCGATCACTTCGATCGGCGGCGATTCGATGTCGAGCAGGCGCTTGTCCAACATCACGACATTGTCGATTAGCGGGATCTTGGCATAGATGCCGGGCTCGGTCGCGACGCGAACCGGATTACCGAAGCGCAGGACCAGCGCCTGGTGGGTCTGGTCGACGATGAACAGGCCCGAATAGGCGATGATCGCCAGGATGACGATGATGACGAGGCCGAGCCCGCCGAAAATCCGACTGATCACTGCGAGCCTCCCTGCTTGGCGGTCGAGCCCTGCAAGGCAGGCAACGGCATGAACGGCACCACTCCACTTCCCTTCTCGTCGACGATGATCTTGTCCATGTCGGCGAAGACACCGGCGAGCGTATCCAGATAGATGCGCTCACGCGTGACGGCGGGCGCCGCCTTGTAGGATTCGTAGACCTTCACGAAACGATCGGCCTGACCCTTAGCTTCCGCGATGATCTGGTCGCGATAGGCGCTGGCGGCTTCCTCGATCTGCGAGGCCTGGCCGCGCGCGCCCGGAATGACGCGGTTGGCATAGGTCTGCGCTTCGTTCTGGACGCGGTCCTGGTCCTGCTCGGCCGCCTGAACGTCGCGGAACGAGTCGATGACCTCGGAGGGCGGGCCGACATTGAGCAGCTGCACCTGGGTCACCAGGATGCCGGCGCCGTACTGGTTGAGCTTGTTCTGCATCAGCTCCTGCGCGGCGGTCTGGATGCCGATGCGCTCTTCGGTCAGCACGCGCTGGATGTCCGAACGGCCGATGATCTCGCGCATGACGCTTTCCGCCGTCGCCTTGACCGTGCCTTCGGGGTTCTGGACGTTGAAGAGATACTTGCTGGCGTCGTTGATGACCCAGAAGACCGAGAAATCGACATCGACGATGTTCTCGTCGCCGGTCAGCATCAGGCTTTCCTGCGGGACGTCGCGACCGTTCGAAGCGGTGTTGCGGTCGTCCTGGATCGTACCGACCGTGGTGCGGTTCACGCGCGTGACCTGCGGCGTGTAGACGGCTTCGATCGGATAAGGCAGGCGGAAGTTCAGGCCCGGAGGGGCGCTGCGCTGGTATTCGCCGAAGCGGAGGACGACGCCCTGCTCGTCCGGCTCTACGCGGAAGGTGAAGAAATTATAGCCCAGGAAGGCTACGACGACCGCCAGGACGGCGACGAAAAGGATGGGATTGAAACCGCCGCCCGAGCCGCCACGGCCCGGCAGAACCTGTTTCAGCTTGTCCTGGCTACGGCGAAGGAGTTCCTCGAGATCTGGCGGATTGGGACCATTGCCACGCGGGCCCTGACCCCAGGGACCGCCATTGCCGCCACCTTTCCATCCGCCGCCCGTCTGGTTGCTCCAGGGCATCTTCGCTCCTTCATTGTGTAACAATAGGGAAGGCGTACCTGCCCCCGCCCATCGAAGCAAGAGAAGCCCCGGATATGCGGCCTCTGCAGGGCCTCAGCGGGCTGGAAGTGGTGTGCAGGCGTCGCGCTTTCAACTTGGGTGCGGCCGTTTATCCACGACGTCGTTGATAGATGGTAAAGCGGGTCGCCGCCGTATCCGACGCGCCGGGGGGAACGTCCTCGCTCGAAACCACTTCCCATACAGACGGATCGATGTCCGGGAAGTGGGTATCGCCGGCGGGCTCCGCCTCGACATGGGTGATGTAGAGACGGTCGGCCCGATCGAGGAAGGCGCGGTAGATCTCGCCCCCGCCGATCACCATCGCCTCGGCCTCCGCCTCCTCGCCGGCGGCTTCCGCCGCCGCCAGCGCCGCTTCCAGCGTCGGCACGACGACCACGCCCTGGGGCGCGAAGGCCTTGTCCCGCGTCAGGACAATATTGACGCGGTTGGGCAAGGGGCGGCCGATCGAGGCGAAGGTCTTGCGGCCCATGATCACCGGCTTGCCGGTCGTCAGCGCCTTGAAGCGCTTGAGGTCTGTCGACAGCTTCCACGGCATGTCGCCGTCACTGCCGATGACGCCATTGGCGGCCACCGCCGCGATGATCGAGAGCCGCATCGTCATGGCGCCTTCGGCGCAGCCGCCGCCTTGCTGGCCTTCGGTCCGGCCGAGATCCGGTCGACCAGGGCCAGCAGCAGGGCGGAGACGACGAAGGTCATGTGCAGGATCGTCGACCACATGATCTTGTCGTTGGTATATTCGTTGGCGTTCAGGAACACCTGCAGCAGGTGGATCGACGAGATCGCGACGATGGACGACGCCACCTTGATCTTCAGGCTGCCGGAATCGAGCTTGCCGAGCCAGGAAAGGTCGTGGTTGGCGGAGTCGAAGCGACTGACGTAATTCTCGTAGGACGAGATCATCACCATGACCACGAGGCTGGCGACCAGCGCCGCGTCGATCAGGCCGAGCATGGCCAGGATCATGTCGGATTCATCGTAGACGAAGACGTTGAGCGCGACTTTCCAGAACTTGGACATGAAGGACAGTGCATACAGCACCAGCGCCGCGCCAAGGCCGCCATAGAAGATCACCAGCAGCCAGCGGGCTGACATGATGATCTTTTCGATGGAGTTTTCGAGGGATTTCAAGGGGGGAGGCTCCGTGGATCTGAGGCCAGCATATACGGATCAGGGAACCGTTTCGCCAACCCTCCCCCGCTGCTGAAATGTTGAACCGAGACGGAAAAGCGCATCGCCTTCCACCCGGCAGCGCTGCCACTCGGTCAGGATCCGAGCGCCCTGCGCCTCGTAGAAGGCGATCGAGGGCGCGTTCCAGTCGAGTACGGACCACTCGTAGCGACCGAGCCCCTCCGCGACGCAGCGCTCGGCCAGGCCGGCGAGCAGCGCCTTGCCCACGCCATGGCCACGGAATTCCGGCCGGACGAACAGATCCTCCAGATAGATGCCATGCCGGCCGTTGAAGGTGGAGAAGGTGTAGAACCACAGCGCGAAGCCGGCCGGCTCGCCGTTCCACTCTGCGATCTCGCAGAACACCTTTGGCGCATCGCCGAATAGCGCCGCGTCGATCGCGGCCGCGTCGGCCTCGACCTCGTGCAAGAGCTTCTCGTAGTCGGCGAGTTCGCGGACGAATTCGAGCACCAGCGGCGCGTCGCCCGGGCGGGCGTGGCGAAGGACAAGAGACATGATGCGCTCCGGGTTCAGGGCTCGCGGGGCTGAAGGATCAGGATGTCGAGGTCCTGCTGCGGATCGAAATCCGTCTTCACCACCTCGAACTGCGTCGGGCTGATCTTCTTCACGCCCTCGGCGCAGAAGGAAACCAGGTTCTTCGGCGCGCCCTTGTCCACGACCAGCCGGAACTTGGCGATCGGGCCGGCCCAATTGCTGCCGGTACGCAGCACATAGGAGATGCGGTTCTCGAACAGGCTGTTGCCGCCGTCCGGCTTGAGCCCCGCCCGCGCCGCCTTCAGGAAGGCGTCGTCCATGCAGTATTTCTGGCGGTAGACCTCGAACCAGGGCTCCGACTGCGCCTCGGGCGCGACGAAGGAAACATCGGCGCTCTGCCCGACGCTCGGCTTGTAGCTGTGCTCGACGACGATACGCTTGCCGGCGGGAAAGGTCTGCTCGCGGTAGAAGGCGGTCGAGAGCAGCCAGTTCGGCGCCAGATGCTTCACCATCCCCTTGCCGTCATTGTCATATTCGTCGATCGCCGCGAGGCCGAGCTGGACCAGATTGTCCTTGTCCGGCTGGGCCAGCGCGTCGAGCGCCTTGCGCGTCGCATCCAGATGCAGCGCCAGCGGCACGCCGAGGCTGGTCAGCAGCGGCGTCTGGTCGATGCCGAGCGCCGAAGCGCGCTGCTGCACCTTGGTCTCGACCGGCTTGCCGTCGACCGTCGTCTTGAAGCCCAGGAAGTTCTCCGGCTCTTCGACGGGAATCGACACCATGAAGTCGATGCTGCCCTGGATGTCGGGCATCGGAAACGCGACCAGCGTCGTGATGTCGTGGTCCGAATGGTTCTCGAAGGTGTAGCGAACCCGGACCTCGTCGAGCGAGATGAACAGGTCCTCCGACTGCATCTCTATGTCCTCGGTCAGGACATAGACGAGGCCGCCGGTCGAAAGGGCCGCGGTGGAATCATTGGCGCTGGCCGGCAATGCCGACGCGGCGGCGAGCAGGGCGGCAAGGCAGGCGGTCGCGGCGCGCATGAGGGAACTCCAGCCAGAAAAAACCGACCCCAGATCTACCAGCCCCCTGCCCCGCCGGTCGAGCCCGACGGCACCCGGGCGTAACGCCGGTCACACCGCGATCGGCGCCTTGATGGCGGGCTCGGGATCGTAGCCGACGAGCTCGAAATCCTCGAAGCGGAAATCCTCGATCCGCTTCACCTCGGGATTGAGCTTCATGGTCGGCAGCGCGCGCGGCGTGCGCGAGAGCTGCAGCTTCGCCTGCTCCAGATGGTTGGAGTAAAGATGCGCGTCGCCGAAGGTGTGGACGAAATCGCCGGGTTTCAGCCCCGTCACCTGCGCCACCATCATGGTGAGCAGCGCATAGGAGGCGATGTTGAACGGCACGCCGAGGAAGATGTCGGCCGAGCGCTGGTAGAGCTGGCAGGAAAGCCGCCCCTCGGCGACATAGAACTGGAACAGGCTGTGGCAGGGCGGCAGCGCCATATCGTCGACCTGCGCCGGGTTCCAGGCGGAAACGATCAGCCGGCGCGAATCCGGCTTGGTGCGGATCATCTCGATGACATTGGCGAGCTGGTCGATGGCGCTGCCATCCGGGGCCGGCCAGGAACGCCACTGCGCGCCATAGACCGGGCCGAGATCGCCGTTCTCGTCCGCCCACTCGTCCCAGATCGAAACGCCGTTTTCCTTGAGGTAGCGGATGTTGGTGTCGCCGGCGACGAACCAGAGGAGTTCATGGAGGATCGAGCGCAGATGCGCCTTCTTGGTCGTGACCAGCGGGAAGCCATCGGCGAGATTGAAGCGCATCTGGTAGCCGAACACGGAAAGCGTGCCGGTTCCGGTGCGGTCTTCCTTGCGGACGCCGTGGTCCAGGACGTGCTGCATGAGATCGAGATATTGGCGCATCGATAAGTCCGGCAGAGATTCGAGGTTTGCGCGACCATACAACGGGCGGGCGCGATCGCGGACCCGGAATTTGCACCGCGCGCGGGACTGGGTTCAACTGGCGGGCGGCCACGCCGGGTCGAGGGTGAGACTCGGCGGCGGAGTCGCACCCGCCCTCCTGGAGCACGGCATGTCGCAGACCATCGCCAACCCCGACGTCTACCTGCATGTCCGCGTCATCATCGGCATCATCCTCGGCCTCAGCGTCTCGCGGCTGCTGAACGGGGTGAGCCGGTTCGCCCAGCATCCGCTGCGCAATCCCGTCTTCGTCACGCACCTGCTCTGGGTGGCCTTCGCCTTCCTCTGCGTGGTGCATTTCTGGTGGTTCGAGTTCTACCTCGCCTCCGTCCGCGTTTGGACCTTCGAGCTCTATATCTTCATCATCGTCTATGCGAGCCTGTACTTCATCCTCTGCGCCACGCTCTTTCCGGACAGCATGGCGGAGTATTCCGGCTATGAAGACTACTTCATGTCGCGCCGGAAGTGGTTCTACGGCCTGATCGCCGTTATTTTTCTCGTCGATCTGGTCGACACCGCGATCAAGGGCAGCGAGCACTTCCACTCGTTCGGGTTCGTCTACCCCGCACGGAACATCATCTATTCCGGCGTGGCGATCTACGCGATGTTCGTCAGCGACAAGCGCTTCCACCTGACCATCGCGATTCTCGCCCTCGCCTTCCAGGTCTTCTGGATCCTGCGCGCCTTCAGCACCCTGCAATAGGACGCGCGCCGGCCCTATTCGGCCGGCGCCGCCAGCGGACGGCCACGACGGCCGAGCGTCACCTGGGTCAGCGTGAAGGCGATGACGCCGCAGGCCGCGATGCCCGCGATCATCGGCAACGCCGTGCCGTCGAGGAACAGCCCGACCACCGCCATCACGACCGCGCCCGTCACCATCTGCAACGTGCCCATCAGCGCCGAGGCGGTGCCGGCGATCTCGCCATGCTCGTCCAGCGCCAGAACGGCGGAGGTGGGGATGACGAGGCCCAGGAAGCCATTGCCGATGAACAGCATGCCGATGATCACCGCCAGCCCGTCAACGCCCGCCAGCACGAGCAGGAACAGGAGGACGACCGAGGCGGCAAAGCCGGTCACGGCGATGCTCATCACCTTGGCCAGGCCGAACATCGCGCCGAGCTTGCCGTTCAGCTGCGAGAAGCCGAAGAACGACACGGCGTTGACCGAGAAGGCCAGGCTGTATTGGGTCGGCGTCAGGCCATAATGGTCGATCAGCACGAAGGACGAATTCGCGAGATAGGCGAAGAAGCTCGAAATGCCGAAGGCGCCGATGAAGACCAGGCCGAGGAAGTGGCGGTCGCGCAGCAGCTGCCAATAGCCGGCGATCGCGCTGCCGACGCCGCTTTCGACCCGATCCTCCGCCGGCCGAGTCTCGTCCAGCGCCAGGGCCAGCAGGACCAGGCCGAGAATGGCCGCCACCATGACGATCCAGAAGATGGCGCGCCACGAGGCGAACGCCGTCACGGCGCTGCCGGCGAGCGGCGCCAGGATCGGCGAGATGCTGAAGACCAGCATCAGCATCGACATCAGCTTGGCCGCCTCGTTGCCGGTGTGCAGGTCGCGCACGATGGCGCGCGGCACCACCATGCCGGCACAGGCGCCGAGGCCCTGGATGAAGCGGAACAGGATCAGCATCTCGACATTCGGCGCCAGCGCGCAGCCGATGCTGGCGAGCGCGAACAGGACGAGGCCGAAATAGAGCGGCGGCTTGCGGCCCACCATATCGGCGACCGGCCCATAGATGAGCTGGCCGAGACCGACGGAGATGAAGAAGGCCATCAGGCTCATCTGCACGGCGCTGGTCGAAGCGCCGAGATCCTGCCCGATCGCCGGCAGCGCCGGCAGATACATGTCGATCGCGAAGGGACCGATGGCGCTCAACAGGCCGAGCACGACCGCATAGCGCAGGAGGGATGAGGACATGACGAACACCATGAATGCGGACGACCCGGCGCATCGCAGGACGGCAAAGCCATCGCGAACCCGGATCCCCGTATGAAATTGGACAGCCGATCCGGCAAGCGAGGCCGGCATCTTTTTGTAATGATCGGCACAGTAACTAGCAGCAATGCCGCGAGCGTCAAGTTGGATTATGGGCCAAGAATCGCAAAACGCCCCGAAGTGGCCCGTCTGCAACGCCTGACGGCCTGTTTCGCCCCCTGCCGCGACGTTTCCCGTGCGCATCCCGGCCGGGAACGGCTCGACGGGACAACAACACCTTTTCAGGGGCGTTTCGATCCCCTATATCAGGTTCGCCGGTGCAAGCCGGCTATGGCGATAAACTGTCATCGAAATAAACCCATCGGACCCGGGGGCGGTACCCGGCGCCTCCACCCAAGCCCATCCCAACAGGATGGTTTTCGGCGGGGGCGAAATAGGATCGACGAGGGCGTAAAGGGTGTTCTTTCGCTCGGCATGGTACCGCCGTTATCGGACCAAATCTGTAGTTGCAAACGACAACTATGCTAAGGTCGCTGTCGCCGCGTAAGCGGTGCCGGAACCTGAATAAAAGTCCTCCCGGTTAGCACCGGACAGGCGGGGTTCGGAGGCACCTGGCAACAGAAGCCTCCACTTTCATCCTTCGAGTGCGACAACCGTTTCTCCTGCCCGCCGGTGCGAATCGCGCCGGGCGTTGCGTTTGGGCGCCGGATTGCCGCCCCGGTATTCACCTTTTCGGCGAAGCTTCCCGGCGCGACCTTGACTTATCCGGGCTGGAGATCGAGTTTTCGAAACAACGAGGCTCGTCAGGGGGCCTTTTTTGGCGCGGGTCCGCGGCTTGCCGCATCGGGTGCCTGTCTTGATCCCGACCGCATTGATTCTGGGTAGTCGCCGTTCATGGCCGAAGATCTTATCCGCTACGACATTCTCGCCCAGGACGCGCTTCGCGGCGTCGTGCGCAAGGTGCTGGCCGAAGTCGCCAAGACGGGGCTTCCCGGCGACCATCACTTCTACATCACCTTCGAAACCCGGGCGCCCGGCGTCCGCGTCTCGACCCGGCTGATGACCGACTACCCCGAGGAAATGACGATCATCATCCAGCATCAGTACTGGGACCTCTCGGTCACGGAACATGCCTTCGAGATCGGCCTCTCCTTCAAGGGCGTGCCGGAGCGCCTGCTGGTGCCGTTCACGGCGCTGAAGTCCTTCGTCGATCCCTCGGTCCAGTTCGGCCTGCAGTTCGAGACCGCCGCTGCCGATGAGGATGCGCTGGAAGGCAGCCACGAGATGGAAGACGTCGATACGTCGCCGCTCGTACTCGATACGCCGGATCGTTCCGACGAGGCGCCCGCCGAGCCTTCCGATAAGCCGGCCGCCGAGGTCGTGCGTCTCGACGCGTTCCGCAAGAAGAGCTAATCCCTCCCTGACTTTTCCTGAACGGCGCCGCGCCAGCGGCTGATAGAGGCTGACTTCATGACAACGACCCGCATCGAAACGGATACTTTCGGCCCGATCGAAGTGGCTTCCGACCGCTATTGGGGCGCGCAGGCGCAGCGTTCGCTCGGCAACTTCAAGATCGGCCTCGAGAAGCAGCCGCTGCCGATCGTGCGGGCGCTCGGCGTCGTCAAATATGCGGCGGCGCAGGTCAATGCCAAGCTCGGTCGCCTCGACCCGGACATCGCCCGCGCCATCGAGGCCGCCGCGCAGGAGGTGATCGACGGCAAGCTCGACGACCATTTCCCGCTCGTCGTCTGGCAGACCGGCTCCGGCACGCAGTCGAACATGAACGCCAATGAGGTGATCTCGAACCGCGCCATCGAGATGCTGGGCGGGGTGATGGGCTCCAAGAAGCCCGTGCACCCGAACGACCACGTCAATATGAGCCAGTCGTCGAACGACACCTATCCGACGGCGATGCACATCGCCTCGGCCGAGGAAATCGTCCACCGTCTGCTGCCGGCGCTGAAGCACCTTCATGCCGCGCTTGCCGCCAAGTCAAAGGAATGGGCCGGCATCGTCAAGATCGGCCGCACCCATACGCAGGACGCGACCCCGCTGACGCTCGGCCAGGAATTCTCCGGCTACGCCCAGCAGGTCGAGAACGGCATCCGCCGCATCGAGATGACGCTGCCCGACCTGATGCAGCTCGCTCAGGGCGGCACAGCGGTCGGCACGGGCCTCAACGCCCCGGTCGGCTTCGCCGAGGATGTCGCCGCCGCGATCGCCGCGATCACCGGCCTGCCCTTCACCTCCGCCCCGAACAAGTTCGAGGCGCTGGCGGCCCATGACGCCATGGTGTTCAGCCACGGCGCCATCAACACGGTCGCCGGCTCGCTGTTCAAGATCGCCAATGACATCCGCCTGCTCGGCTCCGGCCCGCGCGCCGGCCTCGGCGAGCTGTCGCTGCCGGAAAACGAGCCCGGCTCGTCGATCATGCCGGGCAAGGTCAATCCGACCCAGTGCGAGGCGATGACCCAGGTCTGCGTCCAGGTGTTCGGCAACCAGGCCGCCATCACCTTCGCCGGCAGCCAGGGCCATTTCGAGCTCAACGTCTACAATCCGGTGATGGCCTACAACTTCCTGCAGTCGGTGCGCATCCTCGCCGACGCGGCCGTGTCCTTCACCGACAATTGCGTCGTCGGCATCGAGCCGCGCCTCGACAACATCAAGTCGGGCGTCGAGCGCTCGCTGATGCTCGTCACTGCGCTGGCGCCGAAGATTGGCTACGACAACGCCGCCAAGATCGCGAAGACGGCGCACAAGAACGGCACGACGCTGCGCGAGGAAGCCGTCGTCGGCGGCTATGTGACCTCCGAGGAGTTCGACGAGATCGTCCGCCCCGAGGACATGATCGGCCCGAAATAGTCGGAATCTCGAACGGCTTGATATCGATCAAAGCGGGGCGCATCATGAGCAGGTTACCTGCGCATGGAGCGCCTCGTGAGTTTTTACGCCAGCGATGTAACGAGTAGCCGGCAACAGCCGCCCCGACGGAAGAAGCCAGATTAGCTGGCGTATCGTTTGGCTGCGCCCCGGCAATCTCGATGTGTTGTCATGGCCCAGGCCCACCGGTGCCCGAGGGGCTTTTCATGGAATTCGCCCCCTTCCGCAATGACCGCATCGGATCAAGGCCGCCTGGGCGGCCCATCGGGGAGATCGAGCATGACGGCAGAAATCATCAATCTGAACCGCCTCCGCAAGGAAAAAGCCCGCGCCGAGAAGGCTGCGACGGCCGAGGAAAACCGCGTCCGCTTCGGCCGCACCCGCGCCCAGAAGGCGCTGGACAGGATCTCGGCCGAAAAGGCCCGGCATCACGTCGACAACCATCGCCGTGACGACGAGGAAGATCCCACACCGGCATGAAGAAGCGTTCGGTCTCGATTGCCGGCCACCAGACGTCGATCTCGATCGAGGAGCCGTTCTGGCTGGCGCTGCGCGGGCTCGCCACGGAGCGCGGCCAGAGCCTGGCCGGCCTGATCGCCACGATTGACGGCGAACGCGCGGCCGAGACCAACCTCTCCTCCGCCATCCGCCTCGCCGTGCTCGCCTGGTATCAGGCGCGGCTCGAGGCCATCACGCCGACAGACCAGGCGCCCATCAGTTCGGAATAGATTCCGGCGGCGTCAGCCGCATCGGCGCGCCGCTATCGGCCGGTGGCACAGCCCGGCCCGGCGGAGTCGGCGGAACATCGCGCAGCAGGGATTCGATCCCGTTGGTGAAATCGAGCTGCTGGCGCTGCTCGGCCTCGGCGGCCCGGCGCGCACGCTCTTGGCGCTGCGCCTCGGCCTTGCGCGCAGCCTCGGCTGCCTTCTTGGCGGCGGCGGCCTCCGCCGCGGCCTTCTTCGCAGCCTGCTTGGCAGCCGCCTCGGCGGCCAGCCTGGCCTCCTCCGCCTTGCGGGCAGCATCCGACCGGCGCTGGTCGTCCTCGCGGGCAAAGCGAACCAGACGGTTGAGCTTTTCCTTTTCCAGGATCTCGGCCTGCAGCTTCTCGATCCGCTCGACTTCGCGCTCGAAGGCGCGCACCGACAGGAAGCCGGCGAGCGGCGCCACATCGATGCGCCGCGTCGGCGCATCCAGCGGCCCGGAGAAGACGAGCCCCACCTGCGGGATCGCCCCGCTCACCCGATCCTCGCCCGGATCGATCGTGAGGGTCCACTGGCTGTCAATCGTGTCTGCGTTCAGGTCGATCGTCGCGCCGCCCACCATCGTCGCGCTCTTGCTGACGACGTTGAGATTTTGCGCGCGGATCGTGCCGGCGGCGATCGAGAACGCGCCCTCGACGCGCTCGAAAGCCAGCGTGCCGGCATCGAGATAGCCCGCGAACAGCTTGCGCAGTTCCGCCTCGCCGATCTCGCGGCCGGCATTCGAGGCGCGGATCACGGCGCCAAACGCCTCCGGATTGACGAAGCGGGCCGAACCCTGCCCGATCGACAGCGAACCGCCGCCGGCAAGCGAGGAGACGACGCCGGAGACCGAGCGGCCGCTGCCGTCGAACTGGCCGGAGAAGTCGAACGTGCCGTCGGCGACCGACCGCCCGTCGCGCTGCCAGACGACGTCGGCGAGCGCCGCGCCCTTGACCGAAAGCTGCCCGGAGATGGCGGCGTCGCCTTCGGGATTGACGATAGACAGCGAGCCGGTCGCCTTGCCGCCGGCAAAATCGCCATTCGTCAGCCGCACTTCCGTCCGGTCGCCGGAGAAGCTCGATTCAACCGCCGCATTGGTGACGACTAGATTGTCGCTGATCGAAAGCCGATCGGCGGAAATCCGGAAGCTCGCGTCGAAGCCCTCGATCACCGGGCGCCCGAAGGTGGTCTTCGACCAGACGCTTTCCGTGTTGCTCAGGAGATCCGGCGGCAGCCCGAGGCCGAGCGCGGTGACCAGCGCCAGATCCGCCTCGTCGACCGCCACGTCGCCCTTCAGCTTCCAGCGGCCGGCATCGCGGCCGAAGTCGATCATGCCGCTCGAATAAGCGCCGCCGAGGCGGGCATCGCGGAAGGAAAGCGTTGCGCTGCCATCCTTGATGTCGAGCGACGTCGCCGCCTCCAGCGGCAGCTTCTCGGCAATGCCCGGCAGGCCCAGTCCGGCCAGCGACAGAGCCGGCGTGGCGTCGGCGCTGTTCGCCGTGACCGTGCCCTGGAAATTCGGCAGACCCGCATCATCAATACCGATCTTGCCGTCGCTCACATAGGAGAGGCCCGCGAATTCGCCTTTGATCGAGGCGGCCACGCCGTCGGCCAGCGTTCCGCCTCCGTCGACCGTCTCCACCGCGATCCGCGCGCGGCCGGGCTTGTCGAGCGGCAGCGCCTGATAGCCGAGCTGGCGCAGCAGATGCCCGGCGTCGGCGCTGTCCACGGCGGCCGAAACCTTGAGCTCGCCATCGCGCCATGCCGCCGGCGTTCCCTTGAAGCCGAGCGCCATGTCGATCGCGGTGCCGCCGGCCGTACCGTTCACCGTCAGATTGGCGTGCGTGATGCCGTCCTGGGCGCGGGCGCTGATGACCGAATCGAGGATCGCCGGGCCGAGCAGAGGCGCGGCGCTCTTGAACCAGCGCGCGATGCCGGTTGCCGGCACCAGCCGTTCGACGAGGGTCGATGCGCCGGTCAGGTCCGATGCGTCGATCGAAACGGAGAGCTGGCCGTTCGGCGCCCCGGCGAGATCCGCCACGCGACCGCTGGCCGTGATCGCGGCGCCCGCGACATTGCCGATCGAAAGCTTCCTGGCCACCAGGACGCCGCTCGAAAGGCTGCCGTCGACGACGACCTTTTCCAGCGTGACATCGTCGATATCGAGGGATTCCGTCGCAAGCTTGATCTGAAAATCATCGGCCAGACCACCGGTGTGGTTGAGGCTTTGCCCTGCAAACAGCTCGGTCAGCGCCGCAAGCTGGTTGTAGTCGAGGCGGTCCGCTGTCAGGTCAACGGTAAGGTTGCGCCGGCCGGTCGAGGAGGCCTGCTGCCAGGCGAGGTTGCCGCGCAGGTCCGAGTTCTGCATCTGCGCCGTCATGCCGGAGACGCCGAACGAGCCCGGCCCAAGGTGCAGCTGGCCGTTCATCTCGAAGGCGCGAAGCTGCGGCATCGCCGCCACCTTGCCGCCCCGCCACCAGGCGGCGAAGGTCGAGGGCTGATCCGACACCAGCCGCACGGCGCCGTCAAACGTCGCCTTGGGTGAAGTCGTGATGACGCCATCGGCCGCGAGGCGGGTACGCCCCGGCAGGTCTGCTCCCAGCTCCTCGATCTTCCAGCCATTCTCGGCAGTGACCGCGTCGAAACGCAGGTTCTGGATCACCGAACCGCCGATGACGATGCCGGGAATGTCGAAGCCGACCCGGCCCGGAATGGTCGGCACCGGAATTCCGGCGAGCCCCGTCACGATCGCCTGCGACGCGAGGTCGACGCTGGCCGGCTCGTTCGGCCCCTTGCCGATCGAGCGGTCGAGATCGAGCTGGCGCGCCTTCAGCACAGCGTCGAAGCGCATGGCCTTGCCGAGATCGACGGAAGCCGCGCCCGTCAGGCTGTAGGGCCGGTCCGCCGGTCCCTGCGACAGCGTGAAGGCCGGCAGCCGCAACTGTTCCGGGCGGAGATCGTAGCTGCCGGACGCCCGCCATCCGAGCGACGGCTTCTTGCCCGCCGGCGTGCCGTCATCGTCCTCGACATGCGCCAGCGTGAAATTGCCGGCCCAGGTCAGGCCCTTGTCGTCGAGACCGAGCGGACCCTCGGCCGAGACGGCGATCGGCATATTGGCCGGGTTGGCCTCCAGCTTGACGCGGATCGTATGATCGTCATCGCGCCGGCCGGTCGCGATCCGGAAGGTAGACGGCACGCCATCGGCGACGAGGCCGCCCTCGACCTTCCAGGGCCCCAGCAGCGAGCGCGCATCGACGGCCGCATTGATGCCGGTCAGCAATACCGAACGACCGGTGCGCAGGTCGCGATAGTCGATCGAACCGTCTGAAATATCGACCTTTTCCAGCGTCACGGCATCGGGATCGAGCGTCTTGGACGCCTCCGAGCGGCGCAGCCAGTCGGGCGTGCCATCGGCTCCGACCGTCACCTGCAGGCTCGGCCGGGTGATCGCCATGTCGACGACCTTGAACGTGCCTGTGATCAGGGGGATCAGCTCGATCCGGACAGCGAACCGGTCGATCTTCATCATCGGCTCGCCGGGGGTGCCGCCGACCCGAACATCGGTGAAGACGAGCGAAGGCATCGGCAGCAGGGAGGCATCGGCCGTGCCTGCCACGGTCACCGGCTGGCCAAGGATCTTCTCTGCCTCACGCTCGAAGGTCGAACGGAAGGCATTCCAGTCCACGAACCAAGGGATCACCAGCGCCGATACGAGAACGGCGATGATGATGCCCCCGATGATCAGATACAGCCTGTTCAGCTCAGCCTCCGCTATGCCACGTCATGCATCGGGCAGGATCTTGCCCGGATTGAGGATCCCGAGCGGGTCCAGCGCCGCCTTGATCACTCGCATGATGTCGAGACCGTGGCCATGCTCCTTGACGAGATATTTGCGCTTGCCCTGGCCGACGCCATGTTCGCCGGTGCAGGTGCCGTCAAGCGCGATGGCCCGCTCGTTCATCCGGCTGATCACGGCTTCCGCCTTAGCGATCTCTTCCGGATTGGTGATGTCGATCAGCAGCTGGGTGTGAAAATTGCCGTCACCGACATGGCCGACGACCGGCCCGATCAAGCCATTGGCCGCGATATCGGCGCTGGTTTCGGCCACGCATTCGGCCAGCATCGAGATCGGCACGCAGACGTCGGTCGAGACGCTCTGGATGGTGTCGCCGGGCCGAAGCCCCTTCACGGCGAAATAGGAATCGTGCCGCGCCTGCCAGAGCTTGGTGCGGTCCTCCGGACGCGTCGCCGAGGCGAATTCGCCGCCGTTGAATTCCTGCGCGATCGCGGCGAACTGCTCCGACTGTTCCAGCACCGAGGCCGGCGAGCCGTGGAACTCGAGGAACAGATGCGGCGTCTCGGGCAGGCCGAGCTTGGCGAACTCGTTGGTGGCGCGGATCATCATGGCGTCGCCGAGCTCGACGCGGGCGATCGGGATGCCGCTCTGGATCGTCAGGATCGCCGCGTTGCAGGCGTCCTCCACGGTCGGGAACGAGCAGACGCCGGCGGCGACCGATTCCGGCAGGCCATGCAGGCGTACCGTCACCTCGGTGATGATGCCGAGCGTCCCTTCCGAGCCGACCAGCAGGCGGGTCAGGTCATAGCCGGCCGAGCTCTTCTTGGCGCGGCTGCCGGTGCGGAGGATCGAGCCATCGGCCATGACGGCCGTCAAACGGACGACGTTCTCCCGCATCGTGCCATAGCGCACGGCATTGGTGCCGGAAGCGCGCGTCGCCGCCATGCCGCCAAGGCTGGCATCGGCGCCGGGATCGATCGGGAAGAAGAGGCCCTGGTCGCGGATGTAATTGTTGAGCTGGATGCGCGTGACGCCCGCCTCGACCGTGCAGTCGAGATCCTCGGCATGCACCGCGACGATCTTGTTCATCTGCGACAGGTCGATCGACACGCCGCCGAACGGCGCGTTGACATGGCCTTCCAGCGAGGTGCCGGTGCCGAAGGGGATGATCGGCACGCGGTGCGCGGCGCAGATCTTCACGATCTCGGAGACTTCCTCCGTCGACGTGGCGAACACCACCGCATCGGCCGGTTCGTTCGGGAGCCAGGTGGTCGTATTGGCATGCTGGCGCCGGACCTCGAGCCCGCGCGTAAAGCGCGAGCCGAAGCGCTCCTGCAGAAGATTGAGCGCCGTGGCGAGCGCCACTTCGTCACGCGCATCATCATGGCGCAGCGCCGAAACTACCATACTGAAAAGCCTCCCGAACGATTTCATGGCTCGCTCGCCATGGTGCGCGCAACCTAGCAAAACCATGCTGCCACGCCAAAGACTTCCTGCCGCTTTCGCGCCCTGCCCTGCGCCGAAATCGACGGTTTCACACGGCGCAGTGGCCCGACTCGGAATAGCCTACCAGCCGGTTCGTCACACCGAACCCCGGATGGCGATCTTGCCCGACCGGCCGGGCCGATCGCTGGCAGCGGCGGCCGCGGCCGCCTCCGTGAGGGCGAATCTTTCGTCGACGGTCAATCGGAGCTCGCCGGAGGCCGCCAGCCGGACCAGTTCGCCGATCAGGCGCCCCATTTCGACCTTGTCGGTCGACTGCATGCGCCGTGCGCCCCAGAACCCCTTCACGGACACCTGCCGGAAGATAAGGTCGCCGGAGCTGATCACCAGCGGCTTGTTCGACATCGCGCCGAAGGACATCAGCATTCCGCCCTCGGCCAGGAGGCTGGTGAGCCGGCCGCCCTCCTCGCCGCCGACGGAATCGACCGCCCGCAGGATCGACCCGCTGCCGACCAGCGCCCGAACACGATCCTCCCAGCCGGCGCTTTCTGTGGAGACGACGTTGTCGACGCCGAGCGCCGCGAGTTCGGCAATGCCCTCGTCGCGCCGGACCAGCCCCACGACCTTGATCCCGCGCGCCTTGGCCAGCATGGCAACAATCTTGCCGACCGCGCCATTGGCCGCGTTCTGGATCATCCACTGGCCGCTGCCGATCTGCAGGTCTTCCAGCAGCATCAGCGAACTGAGCGGCATCGCGATCAGCTGGCAGCCCGTGTCGTCGTCGATCGCGTCCGGCAGCGGCACCGCCGAGGCGGCCTTGGCCACGAAGCTTTCAGCCCAGGCACCCAGCACACCCGCGACAACGACGCGCTGGCCGATGGCCGGCACCGTTACGTCCGCGCCCTGCGCCTCGACGACGCCGACCGCCTCGCTGCCGCCGATCGCCGGCAGGACCGGCTTGTAGCCATAGGTGCCGCGAATGGTCCAAAGATCGTGGTTATGAATGGGCGACAGCGTCATGCGGACGCGGATCTCGCCGGGGCCGGGCTCCGGCGTCGGCCGCTCGCCGGTCACCAGAACCTCGGTCGGATCGCCGAAACGCTCGTAAATGGCCGCTTGCATGGGTCGCACTCCTGTTTCTCCTGCCCATAGGTAGCGCGCCCATGCCGCCCCCGCAAACCGCGCCGGAGCGGAAAAAGGCGGCCTCGCGCTTGGACAGGCGCGTTCTCCTTCTGTACGAAAGCTGGAATGGACGGCTGCCACGGTCCATATTTGTTCTCATGTATAGTTCTTCGAATCGACCGCCCCGCATATGACCGCTCCCTTCGACAGTTCCGCGCCCGTCCCGCGTCCCGGCGGCATTGCTGCGCGTGCGCTCGGCAAGGCGGCGCCGCCCGACTATCTCGCACGCCTCAATCCCGAGCAGCGCCTGGCTGTCGAGACGACGGAGGGACCGGTGCTGGTGCTCGCCGGCGCCGGCACGGGCAAGACGCGCGTGCTCACGACCCGCATCGCGCATCTGCTCGCCACCCAGAAGGCGTTCCCGAGCCAGATTTTGGCGGTCACCTTCACCAACAAGGCGGCGCGCGAGATGCGCCACCGCATCGGCGAACTGATCGGCCCCTCGGTCGAGGGCATGAACTGGCTTGGCACCTTCCACGCCATCGGCGTCAAGATCCTGCGCCGCCATGCCGAACTGGTCGGGCTGCGTTCGGATTTCACCATTCTCGACACCGACGACCAGATCCGCCTGATGAAGCAGGTGATCCAGGCCGAGGGCATAGACGAGAAGCGCTGGCCGGCGCGCCAGCTCGCCAACCTGATCGACAGCTGGAAGAACCGCGGCCTGTCGCCGAAGGACGTGCCGCCCGGCGATGGCGGCTCGTTCGCCGATGGCCGGGGCATCAAGCTCTACCAGGCCTATCAGGACCGGCTGAAGATGCTGAACGCCTGCGATTTCGGCGATCTGCTGCTGGAAAACCTGCGCCTGTTCCGCGAGCACCCCGACGTGCTCAAGGATTATCACCAGCGCTTCCACTACATGCTGGTCGACGAGTATCAGGACACCAACGTCGCGCAATATCTCTGGCTGCGCCTGCTGGCGCAGGGCCGCAAGAACATCTGCTGCGTCGGCGACGACGACCAGTCGATCTATGGCTGGCGCGGCGCCGAGGTCGACAACATCCTGCGCTTCGAGAAGGATTTTCCCGGCGCCGTCGTGATCAAGCTCGAGCGCAATTACCGCTCGACCTCGCATATCCTCGGCGCCGCCTCGCATCTGATCACCCACAATGAAGGCCGGCTCGGCAAGACGCTGTTCACCGACGCCGTCGATCCGGACGCCGCCCGCGTTCGCGTCGCTTCCTCCTGGGATTCGGAAGAGGAAGCCCGAGCCGTCGGCGAGGAGATCGAGGCGCTGCAGCGCCAGGGCCACAAGCTCAACGACATGGCGATCCTTGTCCGCGCCTCGTTCCAGATGCGCTCCTTCGAAGACCGCTTCGTCACGCTCGGCCTCAACTATCGCGTCATCGGCGGCCCGCGCTTCTATGAGCGGCAGGAAATCCGCGATGCCCTCGCCTATTTCCGAGTCGTCGTGCAGCCGTCCGACGACCTCGCCTTCGAACGCATCGTCAACGTGCCGAAGCGCGGCATCGGCGACACCACCGTGCGCCTGCTCTACGACCACGCCCGCGCCCGCCAGATCCCGATCATCCAGGCGGCCGATGAACTGGTGCATACCGAGGAGATCAAGCCGAAGACGCGCGGCGCGCTGCGCGAACTGCTGGCCTCATTCGAGCTCTGGCGCTCGAAGCTCGCCGCCATGAAGCATGGCGAGTTGGCGGAGATGATCCTGGAGGAGAGCGGCTACACCGAGATGTGGCAGCAGGACCGCTCGGCCGATGCGCCGGGGCGGCTGGAAAACCTGAAGGAACTGATCCGCTCGATGGAGGAATTCGAATCCCTCCCCGGCTTCCTCGAGCACATCGCCCTCGTCACCGACACCGACCGCGCCGAGAACCAGGATGCCGTCTCGATCATGACGCTGCATTCGGCCAAGGGGCTGGAATTCGAGACCGTGTTCCTTCCCGGCTGGGAGGAAGGCCTGTTCCCGCACCAGCGCGCGCTGGACGAGAGCGGTCGCGCCGGCCTCGAGGAAGAACGCCGCCTCGCCTATGTCGGCATCACCCGCGCCAAGCAGCGGGCGATGATCTGGTTCTCCTCGAACCGCCGCATCCATGGCCTCTGGCAGTCCAACGTGCCGTCGCGCTTCCTGGACGAATTGCCGGAGAAGCATGTCGAGGTGATCGAGCAGACGTCGAGCTATGGCGGCTACAATGTCGGCGGCGTCGGCAATTACGGCGCCAGCCGCTTCGACCGCGCCGACTCGTTCAGCAACACCTATTCGACGCCCGGCTGGCAGCGCGCCCAGGCGAACAAGGGCTCCGCCCAGGCGCATGCCCGCTCCGCCCCGCGCCAGATCGAGGGCGAGCTGGTGGCGAAATCGAGCGGCACCAACTCGAAATACGCGCTCGGCGAGCGCGTCTTCCATCAGAAGTTCGGCTATGGCGCGATCATCGAGATCGAAGGCAACAAGCTGACCGTCGATTTCGAGAAGACCGGCGCCAAGAAGGTCGTCGACAGCTTCGTAAGCAAGGGTTAGGGCGCGACATCGGGCTTGGAGGTTCGCTGCCGTTCCTCACCTCTCCCTTGGGGAGAGGTGAATGCCAGCTCCAGCCGAAATTCGCCTTGCTCTACAGGCCGGCAACGAGCCGCATCAGCCCGGCCTCCGTCGGGCGGAAGCCACACGCGCGGTAGAAGCCGGCGAGATGCGGCTCGAAGTCGACGTGCAGCCAGAGGGCGCCGCGATCGGACGCCATTTCGGCCGCGCGGCGCACCAGTTGCGTGCCGAGCCCGAGGCGCCGGTGGCCGGGATCCACGCAGGGGTCGAGCAGGAAGGCATGGATGCCGCCATCCCAGGCGACGTTGACGAAGCCGACCAGTTGCGAGCCTGAATAGGCGCCGAGATGGACCAGGCTGCGCGACAGGATCGCCTGCGGATCGCGCGGCCCGGGATGCCCCCAGGCGGCCTGCCACAGCCGATCGAGGTCGGGATGCGTCGGAAAAGGATCGACGCGGATTTCGGTTTCGGCCATGAAGCATGCACCCATTCGATCTCGGGGCGGCTATGAAGCATCTCCGCCCCCGCCAGACAAGGTTGCCAACTTGACCCTCATCGCCTCCCTCAACCTCGCCAAGGAATCCGACGCGATCCGTCTCATCGAGGCGATCGGCGAGGATGACGATCTCGGCTACCCCTCTGCCGCCACCACGGAACAGGCGGACCAGAGCTGGACCGTCGATGTCTACTTCGAGGATGCGCCGGATGAGGTGGCGCTGGCCCGCGTGGTCGCCCAGGCGCTCGGCCCCGATGCCGGCGCCTTCACCGTCGCCGAATTGCCCGACGAAGACTGGGTCGCCAAATCGCTCGAAGGGCTGAAGCCGGTTCGCGCCGGGCGCTTCCTCGTGCATGGCAGCCACGACCGCGACAGGATCCAGCCCGGCGACATCGCCATCGAGATCGAAGCGGGCGAGGCCTTTGGCACCGGCCATCACGGCACGACGGCGGGCTGCCTGGAGGAAATCGACCGGCTCGGCAAGATCCACGACTACAAGAGCATCCTCGACCTCGGCACCGGCACGGGCGTGCTGGCCATCGCCATCGCCAAGGCCTGGGAGAAGCCGGTGCTTGCCACCGACATCGACCCGATCGCCACCCGCGTCACGGCCGAGAATGCCGCGCTCAACGGCGTCGGCGACAAGATCGAGGCGGCGACGGCCGAGGGCTTCGGCAATCCGGTGATGGCGGCGCGCGCGCCGTTCGACCTGGTGGTCGCCAACATCCTCGCTGGTCCGCTGATCGCGCTGGCGCCGGAAATCGTCCAGCATCTGGCGCCGCAGGCGACCGTGGTGCTGTCCGGCCTGCTGGTAGCCCAGGGCCCCGGCGTCACCGCCGCCTACGAAGCCGAAGGCATGAAGCTGGTGCGCCAGGGCGAACAGGAAGGCTGGCTGACGCTCACGCTGGAGCGGTAGGGGCAGCAGACGTTCGCCGGTAGTCGGCAGGCGGCAGGCGAACTGCCGACAAACAGGCGCGGCGCGACCCCACGCTCGCCGTCATCCTCGCGAAAGCGAGGATCCATGCAGCCGGGAGTTCATACGGACGAACCTCCCCAAAGCGCGGCTGAATGGATCCCGGGTCATGCCCGGGATGACGCCGGAGTTTGACGCGATGGGGTTCCTGACCGCCCTATGCGTACGCAGGCGCTCCCCCTCGCCCGCTTGCGGGAGAGGGCTGGGGTGAGGGTCTTGTAGACCCTAGGGAAGCATCGACCCCGTCGCTTCCTGGCGCAGGTGCCATGAATAGGCCTCCGCCAGCAGATGCGGGGTCTGGCCGCCATGATCGCGGACGGCGCGGCGATAATAGTCGGCCGCCAGCTCGCGATAGCTTGGATGGATGCAGTTGGCGATGATCACCTCGGCCCGTTCCCGCGGGGCGAGGCCGCGCAAATCGGCCAGCCCGATCTCGGTCACGACCACGTCGACGTCATGCTCGTTGTGATCGACATGCGGCACCATCGGCACGATGCGCGAAATCGAGCCATCCTTGGCCAGCGACTTGGTGACGAAGATGCCCATATAGGCGTTGCGGGCGAAATCGCCGGAGCCGCCAATGCCGTTCATCATGTGCGTGCCGCCGACATGGGTCGAGTTCACATTGCCGTAGATGTCGCATTCGAGCGCGGTATTGATGGCGATGACGCCGAGGCGCCGCAGCACTTCCGGATGGTTCGAGACCTCCTGCGGCCGCAGCACCAGCCGGCTCTTGTAGTGGCGCAGATCCGGCATCACGCGCGCCTGGCAGGCCGCTGACAGCGTGATCGACGAGCCCGAGGCGAAGGCGAGCTTGCCGGAGTCGAACAAGTCGAACGTGCTGTCCTGAAGCACCTCGCTATACATGGTGTAATCGTGGAACGGACTGTCGATCAGCCCGTGCAGCACGGCGTTGGCGATCGAGCCGATACCGGCCTGCAGCGGCGCCAGCGTCTCGGTCAGCCGGCCCTTGCGCACTTCATGGCTCAGGAACTCGATCAGATGGCCGGCAATCGCCCGCGTCTCGTCATCGGGCGCGGTCGTCTCGGCAGAGCTGTCCTGACGCTCGGTGATGACGATGGCAGCGATCTTGTCGGGATCGATCTGGATGAAGGGCAGGCCGACGCGGCTATCCGGCGAGACGATCGGGATCGGTTCGCGATGCGGGCGGCGGGTCGGAATGTAGATGTCGTGCAGGCCCTCGAGCTCGGCCGGCTGGCCGATATTGAGCTCGATGATCACCTTTTCGGCCAGGATCGCGAAGGTGGCGGAATTGCCGACCGAGGTCGTCGGGATGATGCCGCCCTCGCGCGTGATCGCCACCGCCTCAACGACCGCGACATCGATCGGCCCCATCTGGCGCGAGCGCAGCAGTTCGACCGTCTCGGAGAGATGCTGGTCGATGAACATCACCTCGCCCCGGTTCAGGGCGGCGCGCAGCACGCGATCGGACTGGAACGGCAGGCGGCGCTTCAGCACATGCGAGCGGGTAAGCACCTCGTCGATGCCGTTGCCGAGCGACGCGCCGGTGATCAGCGTGATGCCGAAGGGCTCGGTGGCGGCGCGCTCGGCCAGCGCCAGCGGCACGGCCTTGGCGTCCCCTGCCCGGGTGAAGCCGCTCATGCCGACGGTCATCCCGTCGCGAATGAACAGGGCGGCCTCGGCCGGCGACATGACCTTGTCGAGAAGCGAGGGGCGGCGGATTCGATCCTGAAGCATGATGACCAGCTTGGGTTGTGATCGCTGGACCATAGGCTTCGGAAAAGGCGGAATCACCCCGCAAAAAGCAGAAAATCCGCGACGGGCTGTCGCGGATTTTCAAAAGGCAGACCGCTCACAACGGTCGGGGCAGAGGTCGCTTAGACGACCGAGCCCATCGCGCCGCGCTCGAAGGTCTCGCGGTCATAGCCAAACGTGGCGAGCGAGGCGTCGTCGAGCGAGAGCTGGTAGCCATTCACGAAGCGCGGCATCTGCCGGTCGCGCGTATGGGTCATGCGAGCCACAGCGCGCCGTACGACGCCATGGCCGCGGCTTCCAGCCGGGGCAACGCCGAACTCGCCAAATGCTGCAGTCAACATGATCAATTCCTTTGAGTGGAGACGCCCTATGCGTCCCTTAACCATCGTCCTTATAGCCCTCACGCTGACGTGAAGGTACAGCTGTAACGGAATGACAGACATGCGGTTTTTGCAACGCACAAGATGCTGCCGTATTTGCGCCGCGCCGCAAACACGGAGTGTGATGGAATTGCAGTCGGCAAGGGGCCTCGCTAGGGTCGCCCCATTGTTCTCGCGTGAGAAGGCCCCTGCGCATGTTCCAGAATTTCGACGCCCCCAGCCGCGCCCATCCGATCCGCGACCGGCTGGTCGCGCTGCGCGCCCAGCTCGCGCGCGCGGGTCTGCAGGGTTTTGTCGTCCCGCATGCCGATGAATATCAGGGCGAATACATCCCCGCCGCGTCGGAACGGCTCGCCTGGCTGACGGGCTTCACCGGCTCGGCCGGCGCCGCCGTCGTCCTCGCCGGCGAGGCCGCCGTCTTCGTCGATGGCCGCTACACGCTTCAGGTACGCGACCAGGTCGACGTCAACGATTTCACGCCGGAAGACCTGATTGGCCATCCGCCGCACCAATGGCTGAAGGGCAAGCTCTCCCAGGGCGACCGGATCGGCTACGACCCGCGCCTGCTGACGCTCGCGGAAGCTCGGCGCTTCGAGGCGGTCTGCCAGGGAGCCGGCGCGACCTTCGTGGCGCTCGATGAAAACCCTGTTGACGCGATCTGGGCCGACCGCCCTCTCCCGCCCCTCTCGCAGGTCATGCCGCAGCCGGATGAACTGGCCGGCGAGACGGCCGACTCGAAGATCCGCCGGATGCAGGAAGTGCTGGCCGACAAGGGTGTCGACGCCGCGATCCTTGCGCAATCCGACTCCATCGCCTGGACCTTCAACATCCGCGGCGCCGACGTGCCGCATAACCCCGTCGTGCTTTCCTATGCGCTGCTGCGCCGCGACGAACGGCCGATCCTTTATGTCGATGGCCGCAAGCTTTCCAACGCGGTGCGCGACCAGCTTTCCGAACGGGCCGACATCAAGGAAGAGCGCGCCTTCCTGACCGATCTCGCCCAGTTGGGCACCGAAGGCCGGCGGGTGCTGGTTGATCCGCAGTCCACCCCGGCTCTGTTCGCCAAGACGCTCACCGACGCCAAGGGCGTTCTGGTCGAGGGTGCCGATCCCGTCGTGCTGCCGAAGGCGCGCAAGAACGCCGTGGAACTGGACGGCACGCGCCGGGCGCACCGGCGCGACGGCGCGGCGATGACCCGCTTCCTCGCCTGGCTCGACCAGAACGGCGCCAACGGCCGCGAAACGGAAATCAGCGTCGCCCGGAAGCTCGAGCAGTTCCGGGCCGAAGCGGGCGCGGCGGATGACATGCCGCTGCTGGAGATTTCCTTCGATACCATCTCCGGCGCCGGCCCGGACGGCGCCATCGTGCACTACCGGGTCAATGAGAGCACCGATCGCCCCATCGAAAGCGGTACGCTCTACCTGGTCGATTCCGGCGCGCAATATCGCGACGGCACCACCGACATCACCCGGACCATCGCCATTGGCACGCCGACGGCAGAGATGCGCGATCGCTTCACCCGCGTTCTGAAGGGCCATATCGCACTGGCGACGGCACGCTTTCCGCAGGGCACGACCGGCGCGCAGCTCGACACGCTGGCCCGCCACGCTCTCTGGCAGGCCGGCCTCGATTATGACCATGGCACCGGCCATGGCGTCGGCGTGTTCCTCTCGGTGCATGAAGGCCCGGTGCGGATCTCCAAGGCAGGCCACCTGCCGCCCGAACCCGGCATGATCCTTTCGAACGAGCCCGGCTACTACAAGACCGGCGCCTATGGCATCCGCATCGAGAACCTGATCGTCGTCACGCCGCCTGAGCCGATTGCCGGCGGTGACCGCGAAATGCTGGGCTTCGAGACGATCACGCTGGCGCCGATCGACCGCAATTTAATCGAGGTCGCGCTGCTCAGCCCGGCCGAGCGGGCCTGGCTGGATGCCTACCATGCGCGGGTTCGCGAGACCCTGGCCCCGTCGCTCGAAGGCGACGATCTGGCCTTCCTGCTCGCGTCGACGCAACCTCTGGGCGCATAGACCGAGCCCTCCGTTCCATCACGAAACATATCAATGTGATAGGCTTCGTGATGGAACGTGACCCGCCGCACTCCGTTGTCCGATCGAGCCCAAGCTCAATTGGCTAGATAAAACACGGAGTTACGACCATGAAGATGCTATTTCCGACAACCGCCCTGGTCGCTCTCCTTGCTGCTGGCCCCGCGCTGGCGCAGGACGCATCCACGCCTGCCACCACGACCCCGGCCGCGACCACCACAACCGAAGCCGGCGCGCCGGCCGGACGTTTCATCGTGCTCGAAGATGGCAGCACCGACTGGCTCGCTTCGACGCTGATGGGATCGACCGTCTATAGCGGCACCGACGAAAACCTCGGCAAGATCGTCGATATTCTCGCGACCGACGATGGCCAGGTGAAAGCCGTGGTGATCGGCGTTGGCGGCTTCCTCGGCATCGGCCGCAAGGATGTCGCGGTATCGCCGAGCACCCTCGAGCGGGTCAAGGCCGACAACACCCAGAAGCTGATCCTCAAGACCACCAAGGATGAGCTCAACGCGGCACCGGAATTCAAGACCGCCGCGCAGCAGGAATCGTCGAGCGTGACATCGACCCCCGCCACCCCGGACGCCACCGTCCCGGCCGCGGATCCGATGACGCCGCCGGCAGCGACCACGCCGGCTCCTATGGCACCGGAACCCGCGACCCCGGCTCCCGCAACGCCGGCACCTGAAACGGCTCCTGCGACGCCGTAAGACCCAAGAAGACGCAGGATCAGAGGCCTGCCCGCAAGGGCGGGCCTCTTTTTTGTCGACTCAGTTGGCGCCGACCAGGGCGAACCACCCGTCTTCGTCGATCACCTCGACGCCATTCTCGGCCGCGGATTTGAGCTTCGAGCCGGCGCCGGGCCCGGCTACCAGCAGGTCCGTCTTCTTCGACACCGAGCCCGCTACCTTGGCGCCCAGGCGCTCGGCCATCGCCTTGGCCTCCTCGCGGGTCATCCGCACCAGTGTTCCCGTGAAGACGACCGTTTTCCCCGCGACGGGGCTGTCGGTTCTGGCGGCTTCCAAAGGCTGCGGCGTTACCTGCTCCAGCAGGCGGGCGAAGGCATCGCGATTGTGCGGCTCGTCGAAGAAGTCGACCACGGCCTCGGCCACGACGCTTCCTACCCCTTCGATTCCGATCATCTCGATCCAGGCGTCATTGCCCTTCAGAAGCTCCGGTCCCGGCGGCCGGGCCGCCAGCGCCGTATCGCGGAACGCCTCGACCGTGCCGAAATGGCGGGCGAAGCGCTTGGCATTGGTCTCGCCGACATGGCGGATGCCGAGCGCGAAGATGAAGCGATTGAGCGCGATGCTGCGCCGCTCGTTAATCGCGGCGAACAGGTTGCGCGCCGAGGTCTCGCCATAGCCTTCTCGGTTCTTCAATCGCTGCAACTGGCCCGCGTCGCGTGCTTCCAGCGTGAAGATGTCGGCCGGCTCCTTGATCAGCCCCCATTCATAGAAGGCCTGGACCTGCTTCTCGCCGAGCCCCTCGATATCGAAGGCATTGCGCGAGACGAAGTGGCGGATGCGCTCGACCGCCTGCGCGGCGCAGATCAGGCCGCCGGTGCAGCGCCGGACCGCCTCGTCCTCCTCGCGCACCGCATGGCTGCCGCAAACCGGGCAAACCGTCGGAAACTGATAGGGCACGGCATCGGCCGGCCGCTTCTCCAGCACGACCGAAACGATCTGCGGAATGACGTCGCCGGCGCGCTGGATCACGACCGTGTCGCCGACGCGGATGTCGACGCCGTCGCGGATCGGCAATCCGTCGCCGCCAATGCCCTTGATGTAATCCTCGTTGTGCAAGGTCGCGTTGGCGACCACGACGCCGCCGACCGTGATCGGCTCCAGCTTCGCCACAGGGGTCAGCGCGCCCGTGCGGCCGACCTGGATGTCGATGCCGTTGAGGACGGTCACCGCCTGCTCGGCCGCAAACTTGTGCGCGATCGCCCAGCGTGGGCTGCGCGAGACGAAGCCGAGGCGGTTCTGCAGAGAGAGCGCGTTCACCTTGTAGACGACGCCGTCAATGTCGTAGCCGAGGCCGGCACGATCCATTTCCAGCCCGTGATAGAAGGCGAGCGCCTCCTCGACGCTGGTGCACAGCGTCATGCGCGGATTAGTCGGCAGGCCCCAGGCGGCGAAGGCCTCGACCATGCCCATCTGCGTCTCGGCCGGCATGGCGCTCATCTCGCCCCAGGCATAGGCGAAGAAGCGCAGCGGCCGCGCGGCCGTGATCTTGGAATCGAGCTGGCGCAGCGAACCCGCCGCGGCGTTGCGCGGATTGGCAAAGGTCTTGCCGCCGCCCGCCGCCGCCATGCGCGCGTTCAGCGCCTGGAAATCGGCATGCGCCATGTAGCATTCGCCGCGGATCTCGACGATCTCGGGCACGCCGGCGGGAAGCTTGTTCGGGATATCGGTGATGGTGCGGGCATTGGCGGTGACGTTTTCGCCCTCGAAGCCGTCGCCGCGCGTTGCCGCCGTGACCAGCTTGCCACCCTCATAGCGCAGCGATAGCGACAGCCCGTCGATCTTCGGCTCGGCCGTGAAGGGAATGGCGTCGGCCGCGTCGATCTTCAGGAAGCGCCGGGCGCGGTCGATGAAGTCGATAACGTCCTGATCGTCGAAGGCGTTGTCGAGCGAGAGCATCGGCACGACATGCGGCACCTTGGCGAACTTCGCGGAAGGGGCGGCGCCGACCGACGTGCTGGCTGCCGAGATGAGTTCCGGAAAGCGGGCCTCGATCGCGTTGAGGCGGCGACGCAGAGCGTCATAGTCCGCATCCGAGATCGTCGGCGCGTCTTCCTGATGATAGCGGATGTCGTTTTCGGCGATCTCGGTGCTGAGGAGCGCATGCTCCTCGAACGCCTGATCCGGCTTCAGCGTCTCGACCGGTATGTCGCGCAGGCTATCCGACGGCATGGCAGAACTCCCATTCAGGGAAAAGCTATGCCGCGCCGCCGATGGGCTCGCAAGGGGGATTGGCTTTCGCCAACAGCCCCTTGCCAGCCGTCATTAGTGGCCGACGTCGATCACGGCCGCCGGATCGGGATGATGCGGCGCGAACAGCCGGCCCCGCTCCGTCCAGATCACCACGATCAGGCTCAGCACGCCGGTAAGCAGGAAGCCCGTCGCCAGCGGTAGAACCGTGCCGTTGAAGGCCTGTCCGATGATCGTGCCCACGATGGTGCCGAGGATCGTCGTGTAGAAGCCGATCATCGACGAGGCCGTGCCGGCGATCTCGCCGAGCGGCTCCATCGCCATCGTGTTGAAGTTCGGCATCGTCAGGCTGAACAGGAACTGGCAGGCGGCAAGGTTGAGCGCGAACAGGATCAGCGGCGGCTTGCCGTCGAACCAATAGGCCATGCCGACCATGACCAGCGACATCAGCACATGGCCGCAGACGCCGGCATGCGAAATGCGGCGCATGCCGAGCCGGCGGACCAGGCGGATGTTTACGAAGGAGGCGATGCCCATCACGGCGGCGATCATGCCGAAGACGAGCGGGAACATCGTGCCGAGGCCATAGACCTCCGTCTCGAAGATCTGCTGCGACGACGCGATATAGGCCATCAGGCCACCGAACATCAGGCCGATCGCCGTCGAATAGCCGACCGTCGCGCGCTCGTGCAGGCAGCGCTTCATGCCGTTGCCGATACGCGAGACCGAGAACGGCATCCGGTATTCGGGATGCAGCGTTTCCGGCATGCGGCGGCCGAACCAGATGGCGATGCCCACGGCCATCACCAGCATGCTGACGAAGATCGCGTGCCAGGAGCCGAACAGCAGGAACAGGCTGCCGATCGCCGGCGCGAACACCGGCACGATGATGAAGATCATCATCGTGAACGACATCACCCGCGCCATTTCGCGGCCTTCATACCGGTCGCGCACGATCGCCACGGAAAGAATGCGCGTCGCCGCCGCACCCATGCCCTGGACGAGACGTCCGACCAGCATCAGTTCGAAATTCGGCGCGAACAGCGCGATCACGCTGCCGATCGAGAAGACCACCAGCCCGATCATCAGCGTCGGACGGCGGCCGATGATGTCGGATGCCGGCCCGTAGAACAGCTGCATGATGGCGAAGCCGGCCATGTAGACGCTCAGGATCAGCTGAACCTCGTTCGCCGAGGTGAGGCCGAAATCACGCTGGATGTGGCCGAAGGCAGGCAGCAGATTGTCGATCGACATCGAGCCAAGCGCCATCATGAAGGCGATGATGACGACGAATTCGGCGAAAGACGGCTCACGGGCTGGACGCTCGGAAGCGCCCACGGACAAGACGGACATAGCAAGTTTCCAAACGGGACGTCGGCAGGCGAAATGGCCTGCGCGAGTGCAACGAAGCGCCGGAGGCAGCATGGCGCTGGCCTGAAACGATCCTTGCGAGGGTATTCAACTAGGCGGAAATATGTGGCGTGGCCGTGACACAGGTCACAGGAGACGCGAGATCAGCCTCATCCCTAATCCATCCTCACTCCAAAGGCAACCTTATGATTAACGTCGCCCGGCGCCAGGAAGGCCCGGAAGCGGCCCGAGATCCGCCCCCGATGTCGTATGCTCGCGGAGCGATATGGTCGCGGGCGGCACATTATCGTACCATGCGGCGGGCACTCCCGAGATGCGGCAGACGCAGACCAGCGGAGGTAAGGCCATGCCCAATCAGGAAGCCGTTGAACTCGCCAGCAAAATTCGCGGCCCGGTCATCGACCGCGACAGCCCCGAATACGACGACGTCCGCAAGCTCTACAACGGGATGATCGACAAGAAGCCGCGGATGATCGCGCGCTGCACGGACGTCGCCGACGTGATCGAGGCGGTCAACTTTGGCCGCGATCACAAATTGCTGATCGCCATACGCGGCGGCGGCCATAACGGACCCGGTCTCGCCAGTTGCGATGATGGTCTGGTCATCGACCTGTCCCAGATGAAAGGCGTCCGCGTCGATCCCGAGGCCGCGACCGTTCGGGTCGGCCCCGGCTGCACCCAGGGCGACGTCGACCATGCGACGCACGCCTTCGGCCTCGCCGTCCCGGCCGGGATCGTCTCGACCACCGGCATCGCCGGGCTGACGCTCGGCGGCGGCACCGGCTACCTCACCCGCCAGTTCGGCCTCACCATCGACAACCTGCTCGAGGCCGATGTCGTCCTGGCCGATGGAAGCTTCGTCACCGCCAACAAATCCGAGCGACCCGACCTGTTCTGGGCCTTGCGCGGCGGCGGCGGCAATTTCGGCGTCGTGACCAGCTTCCTGTTCAAGGCCCATCCGGTGAACATGGTCTATGGCGGCCCCATCTTCTGGGACCAGAAGGACGCGGCCGCCGTCATGCGGCGCTATCGCGACAAGCTGCCGTCAGCGCCCGAACGGCTCGGCGCCTTCTTCGGCCTGAAAACCATGCCCTCCGCCGATCCCTTCCCGCGCGAGCATTGGGGCAAGCGCATCTGCGCGCTCATCTCCAGCTATAACGGGCCACAAGAAGAGGGCGTGGCGGCGATGAAACCCTTCCTGGAAGGCGTCCCGCCGCCGCTCGTCAACTGGATGAGCATGATGCCCTTCCCCGCGCTGCAAAGCCTGTTCGACCCGCTGATGCCGACCGGCATGCAGTGGTACTGGAAGGGCGATTTTGTCGGCGAACTCACGGACGCCGCGATCGACGCGCACCTCACCCAGGCGGCGGACACGCCGAGCATGCTGTCGCTGATGCACCTCTATCCGATCGACGGCGCCGTGCACCGGGTCGGCAAGGACGAGACGGCCTGGAGCGCCCGCGACGCCCGCTGGTCCATGGTGATCGCCGGCATCGATCCGAACCCGCAACAGGCCGGGCCGATCAGCCGCTGGACCAAGAGCTACTGGCAGGCCGTGCATCCGCACAACAAGGATGGCGGCTATGTAAACTTCATGATGGATGACGAAGGCGACGCCCGGCTAAAGGCGACCTATGGTCCCAACTACGATCGCCTGATGGCGGTGAAGTCGAAATACGATCCGGACAACCTGTTCCGGGTGAACCAGAACATCCGTCCCCTGCACTGATCGACCAAGCCAGGCGGCGCGGCGAGCGCCGTGCCGCCTGAGGGTTGATCAGGCGTTGCCGTGGATGAGTTGCTGGGCCGCGGCGCGCGCGGCGTCGGTGATGACGCTGCCGGCCAGCATGCGGGCGATTTCCTCGCGCCGCTCTTCGCCGAGCAGCGGCGTCACGCCGGTTGCCACGCGGTCCTCTCCGGCCACGCCATCCTTGGCGATGCGAAGGTGATTGCCGGCCCGCGCCGCGACCTGCGGCGCATGGGTAACGGAAAGCACCTGCACGCGCTCGGCCAGACGCGAAAGCCGCCTGCCGATGGCTTCGGCCACCGCGCCGCCGACACCCGTGTCGATCTCGTCGAAGACCAGGGTCGGCGCCGAGCCGCGATCCGCCAGCGCCACCTTGATCGCCAGCAGGAAGCGGGAAAGCTCGCCACCCGAGGCGACCTTCATCATCGGCCCCGGCCGGGTGCCCGGATTGGTGCGGACAAAGAAATTCACGATATCGATGCCGGCGTCGCTGCGTTCTTCCGCATCCGTTTCGATCGAGACGATGAAGGCGGCGCGTTCCAGCTTCAGCGCCGGCAGTTCTTCCGCCACGCGCGTCTCGAGTTCTTCGGCGACGGCGCGACGACGGGCAGACAAGGCCGCGGCCAGCGCATCATAGGTCCGGCAGGCAGCCTCGGCAGCCGCTTCCAGCGCCGCGAGCCGCTCCTCGCCGGAATCGAGCGCGGCAAGATCCGCCACCATGCGGTCGCGCAGGGCGGCGAGATTTTCCACCGCGACATCATGCTTGCGGGCGGCACCGCGCAGCGCGAACAGGCGCTCCTCGGTGCGCTCCAGTTCATTCGGATCGAATTCGCTGTCGCGCATCGAACGCGTCAGGATCGTCTCCGCCTCTTCCAGAGCGTTGATGGCGCTGTCGATCGCCTCGACGACGCCGTCGAGCAACCCCCCGGCCTGGTCGCGCTTGCGCTCCAGCCGGCGCGCGAGGCTGGCGAGGTTGGGGATCGGCGAGGTGTGGCCGGCGATCGTGTCATGCGCATCGGACAGATCGCCCGCGATCTTCTCCGCCTGCATCATGGTGTGGCGGCGCTGGGCGAGTTCCGTCTCCTCGCCGGGCTGCGGCGAGAGCTTGGAGAGTTCCTCGACCGAGGCGCGGAGATAGTCGCCCTCCGACCGCGCCGAGGCGATCCGACGGCGCAGGGCCGCGACCTCGCTCTCGGCAGACCGCCAGGCGCGGAACGCCTCGGCGACCGCGACAGCCTCGGGATCCAGCCCGCCAAATGCGTCGAGCAGCCGGCGATGGATCGCCGGGTCGATCAGCGCGCGGTCGTCATGCTGGCCGTGGATCTCGACGAGCGACGCGCCGACGTCTCGCAGCAGCGCGACGCTGACCGGCTGGTCGTTGACGAAGGCACGCGTCCGCCCGTCGCCGGTCTGCACCCGCCGAAGGATGATGTCGCCGTCATGATCGATGGAGTTGCTGCCGAGCAGCGTCCGCGCGGGATGGCCGGACGGCACGTCGAAGACGGCGGTCACCTGGCCCTGGCTGGCGCCCTGGCGGACCAGGGCCCCGTCCCCTCGCCCGCCAAGGGCGAGCGAGAGCGCGTCGAGCAGGATCGACTTGCCCGCGCCGGTCTCGCCGGTCAGCACCGTGAGACCGCGCGAGAAGTCGATCTCGAGCCGATCGATGAGAACGATGTCGCGGATTGCGAGCGCGGCGAGCATGGCGCGCCCTGTCCCCTGCTAGCCCGTGACGGAACGGAAGGCGCGGCTGATCCAGGAGCCCTTGCTCTCCGACGGCGAAACGCCGCCCGTCTGGAGAAGCGAATAGGCGTCCTTGTACCACTGCGAGTTCGGGAAGTTGTGACCCAGAACCGCGGCGGCGGTCTGCGCCTCCGGAACGATGCCCATCGCGTAATAGGCCGCGGTCAGGCGATAGAGCGCTTCCTCGACGTGACGGGTGTTCGCGTAATCGGTCACGACCAGCTTGAAGCGGTTGATCGCGGCCGGATATTCCTTGCGCTCGAGATAGTAGCGGCCGACCTGCATTTCCTTGCCGGCCAGCTGGTCGCGCGCCACGACGATCGCCTTCTGAGCGTCGTCGACATATTCGGAGGTCGGGTACTTGTCGACCACCTCCTGCATGGCGGCGATCGCCTTCTTGGTCGCGTCCTGGTCGCGCGTCACTTCCGGGATCTGCTTGAAGTAGGACTGGCCGATAATGTACTGCGCGTAGCCCGCATCCGGGCTTGCCGGATAGAGCGAGATGTAGCGGCGCGATGCGTTCACGGCGTCGTCATAGTTGCCCAGACGGTAATTCGTGAACGCCGTCATGATCAGCGCCTTGCGCGCCCATTCCGTATAGGGGTGCTGCTGATCGACCTGCTCGAACTGCTTCGCCGCGGCCTTCAGCTTGCCATTCTGCATCAGGGTCAGGCCCTGATTGTACATCTGGCCGGCCGGGACATCGGGCTCGTCTACAGTGTCGTCGTCCTTGGTCAGAGAGCAACCAGCGACGGCCACGAGCGCGCAGAGCGCGGCGGCACGCAGGGTGACGGAGCCGAACCGGCCAAAAGCGGCAAAGGTCGACGGGCGGATCGAGCTAACTACGTTCATTCACACATCGAACCGGCGTGAGCCGGCATCGCCTCTTTCGATGGGGCAAAGCGGTGCAGCTTCTGTATCGGAAACAGCACGATGACGCCACCAGCCCTCGCAACCCATTGCCGCAATTTCGTGGCGGAGATGCGAGGGGTGATAGAAATATCCGATCTGTGGGGAATTTGCTGCTTTTGCAGCCTAGGACTTGTCCGGCCCAAAGGCCGCCGCGGGCAAGCGGACGGGCATCTGGTCGTGGACAATGTCGCGCTTCGGCACCGAAGGCGCCTCGACGAAGGTCCAGGCATCCGAATCAGCCAGCAGCGTCTCGACGATCTTGGCGTTCATCCGGTGACCGCCGCGATAGGAGCGGTAGGCGCCCAGGATCGGCGCGCCGGCCAGGGCCAGATCGCCGACGGCGTCGAGCGTCTTGTGACGCACGAACTCGTCCGCGAAACGGAGACCTTCCGGGTTGATCACCTTGTCGTCGCCCAGCACGACCGTGTTGTCGAGCGAGGAGCCGAGCGCGAGGCCGCGCGACCAGTAGAACTCGACATCCTTCAGGAAGCCGAACGTACGGGCGCGGGCGAGATCGCGGCGGAACACCGTGGGATCGAGGTCGACGACGAAGGCCTGGCGGCCGATCAGCGGCGATTCAAAATCGATGTCGATCTCGAAGCGGCGACCATCGAAGGGCAGCAGCTCGGAGAAGCCACCGGCATGCTCGATGCGGACCGGCTTCAGAACCTTGACGAAGCGGCGCGGCGCCGAAAGTGTGACG
Organism: Kaistia defluvii; assembly: GCF_040548815.1. Classification (NCBI taxonomy): domain Bacteria; kingdom Pseudomonadati; phylum Pseudomonadota; class Alphaproteobacteria; order Hyphomicrobiales; family Kaistiaceae; genus Kaistia; species Kaistia defluvii. The sequence continues at coordinate 1,911,823 of NZ_JBEPSM010000001.1, forward strand.
ATCTCGGTCTGGTCGATCAGGTCGACGAAGGCTGCGGCGCTGCCATCCATCATCGGCACTTCGGCCGCGTCGATCTCGACGACGACATTGTCGACGCCAAGGCCGTTGAAGGTCGCGAGCAGATGTTCGATGGTCGCGACGGAGACGCCGGCGAACGCAACGGTGGTGCAGGAATCGGTGGCGTGCAGGTGGTCGATCCGCGCATGGATCGGGTGACCGTCGCCGGCATCGATGCGGTGGAATACAATGCCCGTATCGGCCTCGGCCGGATTGAGGGACATTGCCACGGGCTTGCCGCTATGAACGCCAATTCCAGATACCACCACGCGGTCGCGCAGAGTGGTCTGGTGCAGGCCTTGTCGTTTAGCCATCAAATCGCCCCGAGAGAGCTTGTCAAAATCTGCGACTGCTCTGTGGTCCGCCCCCTGCTGTTCCGCACCTGTCTGATCCCTGGACCAGGAGAACGGCCAACCAGGAATCACCAGATTCGTCAGCATGTTGTGATGCCTAGATAGAGCGTCGACCGGGCGGTCAACAAATCACTCTTTCTAACCTTCTGTAACGTGGCTTACGGACCCTGAATAAAAGAGGCCCAGCGCTGTCTCCAGTGCCGGGCCTCGATCTTGCTTGTGTCGCGGCTTAGTTCGCCTGGCGGCGGAGGAAAGCCGGGATTTCGAGCTGGTCATCCTCGCTGCGCGGCATCACGCGACCATGCTGGTCGAGCTCTGCCTGGCGCGGGCGATAGTCCGGCTGTGCCTGCTGCGGGGCACGCGGCGGCTGGGCCTGCTGCGGCTGGCGCGGCGCGGCAGCGTAGCCGGCCTGCGGGGCCTGCGGCTGGCGAACCGGCTGCTGCGGGCTGCCCTGCTGGGGAGCGCGCTGCTGCGGGGCCGGCTGCTGGCGGGTCACCGGCGGTGCGGCTTCTTCTTCACGGCGGCCAAGACCTACATGCGCCAGGCGGCGCAGAAGGCTCATCGGACCACGATCTTCCTCGACCTGCTGCTGGGGCTCGGCGCGCTGGGCCTGCATCTCGCGCTGGGCGACGACCGGGAAGTCCTCGACCCGCGGCATGCGGGATGCGGACGGAGCCTCGGCTGCCGGCGGGATGAAGGGCTGCGGAGCCGGAACGTGATCGTCACGGACCGGAGCCGGCACCATGTCGAACTCGTGGTCGAGTTCGGCTTCGGCGTAGGAAACGGCCGGCGGCGCCATCGGAGCGATGGTTACTCCAGGATCACGCACCGGATTTTGAGCCGGCGCGTGCTGCTGCACGGGAGCCTGCTGGGGAACGGCGGGGCGGAAGGCCGGAGCCTGGGCCTGCGGCGCGCGGGATTCAGTCTGAACCGAGGGGCGCGTCTGGGCCGGAGCCTGCGGGGCAGCCTGCTGGGCGGCGGCCTTCATGCGGGCAGCCATTTCCTGCGTGCGCAGGTCGCCGGGCGAGACTTCGTCCTTGGCATCCGACTCGATGCCGGTTGCGACGACCGACACGCGGATGACACCCTCGAGGCTTTCCTCGAACGTGGCGCCCAGGATGATGTTCGCGTCGGGATCGACTTCCTCGCGGATACGGGTCGCGGCTTCGTCGACTTCGAACAGCGTCAGATCACGGCCGCCGGTGATCGAGATCAGCAGGCCGCGGGCGCCGTGCATCGAGGTCTCGTCGAGCAGCGGATTGGCGATGGCCGCCTCGGCAGCCATGATCGCGCGGCGCTCGCCGGAAGCTTCGCCCGTGCCCATCATGGCCTTGCCCATCTCGCGCATCACCGAGCGGACGTCGGCGAAGTCGAGATTGATCAGGCCTTCCTTGACCATCAGGTCGGTGATGCACGCGACGCCCGAATAGAGGACCTGGTCGGCCATCGCGAAGGCGTCGGCGAAGGTCGTCTTCTCGTTGGCGATGCGGAACAGGTTCTGGTTCGGAATGACGATGAGCGTGTCGACGCTCTCCTGCAGTTCCTTGATGCCGGCTTCGGCAACGCGCATCCGGCGGGCACCTTCGAACTGGAAGGGCTTGGTCACCACACCGACGGTCAGTATACCGTGCGAGCGGGCCGTCCGGGCGATGACGGGAGCCGCACCCGTGCCCGTGCCGCCGCCCATGCCGGCGGTGACGAACACCATGTGCGAACCGGCGAGATGGTCGTTGATCTCGTCGATGACTTCTTCGGCGGCAGCGCGGCCGACATCCGGCATCGAGCCGGCGCCAAGGCCTTCGGTGACAGCGACGCCCATCTGGATCAGACGTTCGGCGCGGGCCGACATCAGCGCCTGGCTATCGGTGTTGGCGCAGACGAACTCGACCCCTTCGAGGCCCGAGCGAATCATGTTGTTGACGGCGTTGCCACCCGCGCCGCCTACGCCAAAGACCGTGATCTTGGGCTTCAGCTCAGTAATATCCGGCATCTTCAGGTTGATCGTCATGGTGACCTCGTCGTCTTGACCCCTAAGCCGGTGGCGTTCCCCGACCATATTTCCGTCAAACTGAAGCGCCCCGCCGCGGACGCTTCATCTTGTTGCTTCTTAAAAACTTTCACGAAACCAGTGACCGAAGCGGGAGAAGTACCCGCCCGTTCCGGTCATGGCCAACCGATGCCCCCGCATCGCGGATACCTGCTCGATCTGCGCGACCTGCGGATAGATCAGAAGACCTACCGCGGCCGAGAAGGCCGGCCCGCGCGCCGCCTCCGGCAGACCCGTTACGCCGAGCGGACGACCGAGCCGGACATTGCGGGCAAGAATCCGCCGCGCCGCCTCGGTGATACCTGTCAACTGGCTGGCGCCGCCCGTGAGGACGATGCGCCGGCCGACCATGGTCTGGAAGCCGGAGGCATTGAGCCGGTCACGGACGAGCTCCAGGATTTCTTCGATGCGCGCGCGGATGATGCGCGTCAGCGCCGAGCGCGGAATCTGGTTCGGCAGATCGCGGTCGTCGTCGCCGATCGGCGGGACCGAGAGGATGTCGCGGTCGTCCGACACGCTCGGCAGCGCGCTGCCATGCATGGTCTTCAGCCGCTCGGCATCCTCGATCCGGGTCGAGAGACCGCGGGCGATGTCGGTGGTGACATGCTGGCCGCCGATGGCGATGGCGTCGGCATGGACGAACTGGCCGTCCATGAAGACGGAGATCGTCGTGGTGCCGCCGCCGAGATCGACGCAGGCAACACCCAGTTCGGTCTCGTCGTCGACAAGCGCCGAGAGGCCGGAGGCATAGGGTGTGGCAACCATCGCCTCGACCGAGAGATGGCAGCGGCCGATGGCGAGTTCCAGATTGCGCAGCGGCGCGTTTTCGCCGGTGACGACATGCATGTCGACGCCGAGACGCTCGCCCAGCATGCCGCGCGGATCGCGGATGCCGCCATTGCCGTCGATGGCATAGCCGATCGGCAGGGAATGGATGACGGCGCGATCATCGGTGACGGAGTGCTCGCGGCCGGCGGCCAGAACCCGCTTGATATCCGCCTCGACCACTTCATGGCCGGCCAGGGCGACGCTGGCGGAAAACGCCTCGCTCGCCAGGCGACCGCAGGAAACGTTGACGATCAGCGACTCGACGGTCACGCCGGCCATGCGCTCGGCCGCGTCGACGGCCAGACGGATCGCCTGCTCGGCCTTGTCGAGATCGACGACGACGCCCGACTTGATGCCGCGCGAACGCTGGTGGCCGATGCCGAGAACCTCGACCGCATGGGTGCGGCCCGGCAGGACGTCGCCCACTTCGCGCGGCTTCAGACGGGCGATCAGGCAGCAGATCTTCGACGATCCGATATCGAGGATCGAGACGACCGTGCTCTTCTTGGTTGGCAGAGGACGCATGCGGCTGTCGGATGACACAAAAAGGGACATCAGGTGCTCGCTCCCTTACGCTTGGCGAGCTTTTCGCGTTCCTTGATTTCGACCGTGCGCCGGGCGGCCGCTTCCGGCGTCATGCGCACGAACATGCGGTCGGCGAGACGGAAATCGATGCTGACGATGTCCTTGGACAGAAGCCCGTCCTTGGCGTCGAGCTGGGCGATCAGGGCCAGCGCCGCTTCGGGCTTGTCCTGCGGCAGCATCAGCGTGACGCCATTGTCGAGCATCAGGTTCCAGCGGCGCTCCGAGATCAGCACAGCGGCGCGCAGGCGCGAGCGGATTGAGGAAGCCGTCTCCGCGAGCGCGATGGCCTCGCCGGCGCGCTTGTCGGCGCCCTGTCCCACGACACGGATCAGGTTCTGGTAGTGATCGTCCGACGCATCGCCGATGACGCGGCCGGATTCGTCGATGACAGAAACCGTCTGGTCGCGCTGCCACAGGACGTAGGGCTTGCGCTCGTCGATGGTGATCTTGAGGGTCGCCGGGTAGATCTTGCGCAGGGTCGCATTCTCGACCCAGGGCAGCGTCTCGACGCGTTCCCGCGCGGCGGCGAGGTCGAAGGTTGCCAGCGACGCCTGCGGCGGCAGCTCCAGACGGTTCAGCACCGCGATCTCGGACGTCTCGGTCTGGCCGGTGATGCGCACGGAGTCGATCGCGAGGCCCGAAGCCGAGCTCAGCCAGGTCACGGTCTCGTCGACGCGGTCGGCGGAGATGATGCCGGCAATGCCCGTCGCCGCGAACAGCAGCGCCGTGCCCTTGAGGCCGGCGTGACGCGGCACGCGCCATTCGACGCGCGAGAAGGCACGGATCCGCCGACGCAGCCAGGGCGACAGTTTCAGGCCAGCGGCCATCTCCGTTGCCGGCGCATCGCCTGCCGTCTCCTTGCCGGTTCTCGGGCTTATCTGCCGCAAGACGCGTCCTCCACCATCCAACTCACCAAAGCCGGGAAATCCATTCCCGCGTAGCGCGCCATATCCGGGACCAGCGACGTCGCCGTCATGCCCGGCTGGGTATTCACTTCGAGGCAAACCAGTTGCCCCGTACCACCCGGACCATCGTCGTATCGGAAGTCCGCCCGGCTGATGCCGCGACACCCGAGAGCCCGATGCGCCCGTACCGCTAGATTCTGTATACTTTGGTAAATATTTGGTGAAAGCGGCGCCGGAATAACGTGGCGCGCGCCGTTCGCGGAATATTTGGAATCATAGTCGTACCAGCCGCCCTCGGCCGTCACGAGTTCAATGATATCAAAGGCTTCATCGCCCCGGACGCCACAGGTGAGCTCGCGTCCCGCAACGTAACGCTCGACCATGACGGTCTCGCCGAAGGCCCAGTCATCCGCAAATAATTGTTGAGGCGGGTTAATCGCGTCCTCGCGCACGATCAGCACGCCGAAGCTCGACCCTTCCGCGACCGGCTTGACGACATAGGGCGGCTCCATCGCATGGGCGCGGGCCGCTTCCAGGCGGTGGATGAGCAGCGAGTCGGCGACCGGAATGCCGGCGGCCTGCATGACGTCCTTGGCGCGCGCCTTGTTCATCGCGAGCGCCGAAGCAAGCACGCCGGAATGCGTATAGGGGATGCCGAGGATCTCGAGCACGCCCTGGATCGAGCCGTCCTCGCCATACGGGCCATGCAATGCATTGAAGGCGACGTCGGGCTTCAGCTTCGCCAGGACCTCGGCGATATCGCGCTGCACGTCGACGCGCGTGACCCGGTAGCCGGCCTGCTCCAACGCGTCGGCGCAGCCATTCCCCGAATTGAGCGACACCGGTCGTTCACTGGACCACCCGCCCATGAGGACGGCGACATGCTTCGCCAAAACGCATTCCTTCCAACCGAATCGTATGGTCGGAATATCTACGAAAAATGGTAAAGAAGCGTTAACCAACCGAAATGGTGAACGTGAAAAAGGCGGCCCTTTGCGGGGCCGCCTGGCCGACTGAGTCAATCGGTCGCGTCAGAAGCGGATCTCGCCATTGACCTTCACGGCGTTCGACGTGGCGCCATCTCCGAACGAACCCGCATAGGTCAGGCCGAGATTGACGTTGGCATTCACGGCGACGTCGAGACCGGCTTCAAGCAGCAGGCTGTCACGGGCAATTGGCGCGCCATCGACGGTAAATCCGGTGCCGGTGCCGGTGCCGCTGAAGGCTAGCGCGGCGTCGGGGATATCCTGGAAGGCATGGCGCCAGCCCAGCATGCCGCGCGGCGCCACCTTGACGCCTCCAACCACCATCTCGGTCGAGGCCCGAACACCGAGCGTCGTGTAGGGCGTGTCGAACGAGGCGCCGTCCGAGCGCAGGCCGGTTACCGGCGCGTTGGTTTCCGTGAAGCCATCGGCGTCGACATTCACCCAGCCGATGCCGGCGAAGGGCTCGAGCGTCGAGGCGCCGAACTGGGTCTCGTAGCCGAGCTCGGCAAAGAGATTGGCCGTGGTCGCGTCATAGGACGCCTCCGGCCGCTCGACGAGGTCGCCAAGGACGGTCGTGCGCTTCGTGTCGATCGAGCTCCAGGCGATCGAGGCGCCGCCGCGCAGGCGGAGCTGGTCGAACCGCGCGCCGCCATAGAGCGCCAGCAGGCCGGTGCCGATGTCGGCCGAGGAAGCGCGGTCGTCGACATCGGTCGAACCCCGGCTGTAGCCGCCGGCCAGGCCCAGCGTGTAGCCCTCGCCCGTCAGGTCGGCGCCGACCAGCACGCCGCCCAGATTGGTATCGACGCCCGCGGCGTTCTCATTTCCATCGGTCGAGGTCCACGCACCGAACGCCTGAGTCCAGGCGGAATAGCCCATGTCGGCCGGCGCCAGCGCGCCGAAGGCCGAGGTGCCCTTCCCCTTCGGTTCCTCGCCATAGGCGAGCGGAGCCGTCGAAGTCGCCGGCGCCTTGGCGGCGCCTATCCGCGACAGACGCGAGAGGATGGCGAGTTCCGCCTGCATGGATTGCTGCGCGAGCGCGCCGGTCACATCGGCATGCACCTCGCCATCCAGCAGCGCGAAGGAATTTGCCAGCGCGACCGGATCCTCGGCGCCGAACACCCAGCGATAGAGCTCGCTATTGCCGTTGGCCGCGTCGATGGCGTTGGCAACGGCGCGCTGGTTGGCGGAATTCGCCACGCTGGCGAAGGCGACATCGTTACGATCGAGCGTCACAGAGACCGTGTTGGCGTCGCCGCCGAGCGTCGGGTCGATGAACAGGAAGTCGGAGGTGACGGTCAGCGTGTCGAAGCGCTTGCCCTCGATGCCGCCGGTGGCGTTGATCAACGTGTAGCGGCTGCCGAGCGTATAGGGGCCCTTCTCCGTCGTCAGGGCGATCGTGCCGCCATCCAGCGTGGCAACGCCGTCGACATCGAGCTGGCCGTGATCGCCATTGCCGGCAATGGAGGCGTTCAGGGTCTGGAAGTTGTCGAGCGAGCCGACCGTGGACGTGCCGTAGTCGGCCAGGGTCAGCGAATTCGAGCCCGTCTCTCCGTCGAGCAGTCCGTCGATCGACTGGCCGGCATAGAGCGTGACGGCATCGTCGCCGCCGCCCAGCCGCACGTCGCCAACGATCTCGCCCTTGTTGACCAGCTTGTCGTTCCATTCGCCGGTCAGCGTGATCGCCTGGCCGATGTCGCTGGAGATCTCGCCTTCATTGTAGATCGAGGTCGCCGCGAAGGCCGCGCCGCCCTCGCTGTCGTCGACGAGGATGCCGCGCTGGACGCTGTGGATGACGCCGTCGGCATAGTTGTTGATCGTGCCGCCGCCGATCGAGACGGCGTCGGAGATGTTGGGATCCGTGAGCACGCCGTCCTTGAAGCCGCGCGCGCCCAGTGCCTGGATCGTGCCGTAGTTCTCGATCGCGACGAGGCCGTCGACATCGACGCCGTCGCCGTCCGTATCGGTCGAGCTCGTGACCTGCGCCTCGCCGGAAATCAGGCCGCGGTTGACGATCGACACCGGCGCTGCCGAGCCCGAGGTGTCGAAATTGATGCCGGAGCCGTTGCGGCCGCGGATCGTCGCGCCGGACTCGTTAACAACCGAGGCGCCGAGATCGCCGGTAATGCCGTGCTTCGAGCCCTCGATCAGCCCGCCAGCGAAGTTGTTGACCGCGCCGCCGCCCTTGTCCTGGAAGTCGATGCCGTCGCCGTTGAAGCTGTTGGCGTTCGCCGTGGACTGGATCGTGCCGTGATTGTTGATCGTGGCGTTCTCGCCGGGCCGGATCACATCGGCGCCCGTGGCGGCGCTGATCACGCCGGTCGCGTAATTGTTGATGGTGATCGTGCCGCCGGTCGCCGCGTTCAGATTGATCGCGCGGCTCGCCGTCGAGGTGATCGTGCCATAATTCTCGACCAGCACCGTGCCGCCATAGAGCGGGTTGCTGATCTGGAACGTGTCGTCGCCGTTGCTCTCGATCAGGCCGGTCGCGCGGTTGGCCAGCGTCAGCGAATGGCTGTTGTTGGCGGTGTTGTCATTCAGACGGATGGCGCGGCCGCTAGCCGACTTGATCGTGCCGGCATTGTCGATCGACAGGGTCGTCGAGGCGCCGTTGATGGTGACGGCGGTTGCGCTCGTCTGGAAGCTGCCGCCGCTCTGCACCGTCAGAGTGTCGGTCCCGGCCATGGTCAGCGCCGTGGTACGGGGCGTCCCGGCGACCACGGTCGTGTCCGCGCCATATGCGGCGTTAGACATGGTGGAGAGCACGCCCGTCGCGGCGAGCACCATCCAGCTTACGGAAGAGAATTTCCTGATCACGTCAAAGCCCCCGGTCTGACAACCGGGGTGCTTTACGGATTCAATATGACAGCCAGACAACAGCCGGCATCGGCTGCCGGGTCGGCTAGGCGATCGCGGGCAGCGCCTCGAGTTCGCCCGGCAGCGCATAGGCCCAGCTGGTGATCGAGCCGGCGCCGAGGCAGACCACGAAATCGCCCGGCCTGGCGATCGCGGCGACTTCCGGAGCCAGGGACTGCGGGCCAGCCAGCGCCCGTGCATCGCGATGGCCGCGCACGAGCAGGCCTTCGACGAGATGGTCGCTGTCGATGCCGTCGATCGGCGCTTCGCCGGCCGCGTAGACCTGAGCGACGAACACGGTGTCGGCATCGTTGAAGCAGGTGCAGAAGCCGTCGAACAGATCGCGCAGGCGCGTGTAGCGGTGCGGCTGGACCACGGCGATCACCCTGCCCCGGGTCGAGGCGCGGGCCGCCTTGAGCACGGCCGCGATCTCCACGGGATGGTGGCCGTAATCGTCGAACACTTCGACGCCGTTCCAGGAGCCAGTATGGGTGAAACGGCGCTTCACGCCGCCAAACGCGGCGAGGCCGGCGCGGATCGCCTCGTTCGAAATGCCGAGATGATGCGCGATGGCGATGGCGCCGGTCGCGTTCTGCACATTGTGCTCGCCAGGCATCGGAAGGACGAGGTCGACCAGTTCGTCGGTCTCGCCTGTGACGCGGTCGCGGATGCTGGCGGTGAAGATCGACTTGCCGGCATCGTTGCGCAGTTCGCTGTAGCGGATGTCCGCCTGCGGGTTGGCGCCATAAGTGATGATGCGGCGGTCTTCGATCTTGCCGATCAGCGACTGCACTTCCGGATGGTCGAGGCACATCACGGCGAAGCCGTAGAACGGGATGTTCTCGATGAACTGCTTGTAGGCGTCGCGCGCCTTGTCGAACGTGCCGTAGTGATCGAGGTGCTCGGGATCGATGTTGGTGACGAGCGCCACGTCGGCCGGCAGCTTGACGAAGGTGCCGTCGCTCTCATCCGCCTCGACGACGACCCAGTCGCTGGCGCCCATGCGCGCATTGGTGCCGTAGGCGTTGATGATGCCGCCATTGATGACGGTCGGATCGAAGCCGCCGGCGTCGAGCAGGGCCGCCACCATCGAGGTGGTGGTGGTCTTGCCATGCGTGCCGGCAATGGCGATGGCGCTCTTCAGGCGCATCAGCTCGGCCAGCATCTCGGCGCGGCGAACCACCGGCAGCAGGCGCTCGCGCGCGGCCTTCAGCTCGGGATTGCTGGCCTTGATGGCGGAGGAAACGACGACCACGCGGGCATCGCCCAGATTGGCCGCGTCATGGCCGACGGCGATGGTGACGCCCTTGGCCTTCAGGCGCTGGACATTGGCGTTCTCCGCCGTATCCGAGCCCTGGACCCGGTAACCGAGATTGACCAGCACTTCGGCGATGCCGCTCATGCCGATGCCGCCGATGCCGACGAAATGGACGGGCCCAATGTCGCGGGGCATTTTCATGACTTAAACTCCGGTCGATGCGCCGAGCCGCTCGCCGCCGGCCACGCGCTCGACCAGATCGGCCAGGCGTTCCACGGCGTCGGGACGACCGACTGATTTTGCTGCGGCCGCCGCCTGGGCCAGACGGCCCGGCTCAGCCAGAAAGGCGGTCAATTCGCGCGACAGCCGGTCGGCTGTCAACTCGGCCTGCGGCACGACCCAGCCACCACCGGCCTTGGCCAGCACGAGCGCATTGGCGCTCTGATCCTGATCGATCGCGCCGGGAAGCGGCACCATGATCGCCGGGCGGCCGATGACGGCCAGTTCGCAGACGGTCGAGGCGCCGGAACGCGAGATCACCAGATGGCTCTCCGCGATACGGGCCGGCATGTCGGTAAAGAACGGCGCCAGTTCCGCCGTGACGCCGAGCTTGGCATAGGCGGCGCGGACGCGGTCGATATCCTCGGGCCGGCACTGCTGCACGATCGAAAGCCGGGCGCGCGCCGACGGATCGAGCTTGGCAAGCGCCTCGGGCAGGAGGTCGGAGAAGAAGCGTGCGCCCTGGCTGCCGCCAAAGATCACCAGATTGAGCGAACCGTCCGCCGCGATGCGCGGATAAGGCACCCTGCTGGCGTCGATCACCATCTGGCGGACGGGATTGCCGGTCTGCACGATCTTGGCCCCGGCGGCATTGGCGTGGCCGACCTCCGGGAAGCTGGTCGCGACCGCGCTGACGCGCGAAGCAAGCAGCCGGTTGGCGCGGCCGAGTACGGCATTGGCGTCATGGGCGATCGTGGGAATGCGAAGTCGCACGGCCGCCATGAGCGGCGGCACGGTCGGGTAGCCGCCGAAGCCGACGACGGCGGCCGGACGCAGCCGCTTCAGCATCGCCTTGGATTGTCGGTAGCCATGCCAGAGGCTGAGGGCGGCGGCGAGAAAGACCTTCGGCGATTTCACCGAGGGGGTCGCCGAGCGGATGATATGCGTCTCGTCGGCGGGAAAGTTCTGGCCGTAGGTCTCGGCGCGATGATCGGTGGCGAGATGCACCGACCAGCCCCGGCTCTTCAGGGCGTAGGCCAGCGCCTCCGCCGGAAACAGATGCCCACCCGTTCCGCCGGCACACAGCAGGATCGTCTTTTCCATCGCCTCAAGCAGCCTTCGGACGGGTCGTCGCAAACCGGCTGAAACCGGAGGTCAGGCGGGCCGGCTCGAAGCGGCGGCGCGTCAGCGCCAGCACGAGGCCCATCTGGAAAGCGAGCGCCAGCATGGAGGAGCCGCCATAGGAGATGAACGGCAGCGTCATGCCCTTGGCCGGCATCAGGTTCAGGTTCACCGCCATGTTGATGACCGACTGAACGCCGAACAGCACCAGCAGGCCGGCCGAGGCGAGGCGCACGAAGGCATCCTCGTTCTTCAGGCTATGGCTCATGCCGCGCACGACGACGAAGCCGAACATCAGCACCAGCCCCATGCAGAGGATGATGCCGAATTCTTCAGCGGCCACCGCGAAGATGAAGTCGGTGTGGCTGTCCGGCAGGATGCGCTTCACGACGCCCTCGCCAGGACCACGGCCGAGCCAGCCGCCGTGAATGACGGAATTGAGCGCGGTGTCGACCTGGAAGGTGTCGCCCGCAGCAGGGTCCAGGAAGCGGTTGATGCGGCCCGCGAAGTGGGGAAACACGGTGTAGGCGGCGACGATGCCGACGCCGGCAAGGCCGGCGAGGCCGGCGATCCAGAACCAGGACAGGCCGGCCATGAAGAACACCGCCGACCAGGCGATGACGACGAGCATGGTCTGGCCGAGGTCCGGCTGCGCCACCAGCAGAGCAGCGACGATCGCCAGCAGCAGCATGGCAAAGATGTTGCCCGGAATGTCGTTGCGGCGCGAATTCTCGGTAAACAGCCAGGCCGACAGGACGAGGAAGGCCGGCTTGACGAACTCGGATGGCTGCAGCGAGAAGCCCAGGATGTTGATCCAGCGCCGCGCGCCCTTCACTTCCTGGCCGATGAACAGGGTCGCGAACATCAGGACGATGGCGATCGCGAACACGATCAGCGCCGTCCGGCGCACATTGCGCGGCGACAGGAAGGACGTGCCGATCATGATGGCGATCGTCGGCACCATGAAGAAGACGTGCCGCTTGACGAAGTGGAAGCTGTCGAGGCCGATGCGCTCGGCCACGGGCGGACTGCCGGCGAGAGACAGCACGACGCCGCCGATCATCAGCGCGAGCAGCCCGAACAGCAGATATTTGTCGACGGTCCACCACCACTCGGCGAAGACACTGCGATCGGCCCGGCTGACCATCACTTAACCTCCACGAGGGGTTTGGCGCCTTCGAGCGCCTGGACGAGACTGCGGAAATGATCGCCGCGCTTCTCGAAATTGGAATACTGGTCATAGGAAGCACAGGCGGGCGACAGCAGCACCACCGGCTCCGCCGCGCCATCGCGGGCCGCGTCCTGCGCCGCCGCGGCGACCGCTACGTCCATGGTGCCAGCCATCACCGTCTCAACTTTGCCGGCGAGCGTAGCCGCGAATTCCTCCGCCGCCGCGCCGATCAGATAGGCCTTGGCAATCCTGGGGAAATAGGGCTCGAGGCTGGTGATGCCGCCTGTCTTGGCCTTGCCGCCGGCGATCCAGTAGATCCGCTCGAAGCTTGCCAGCGCCTTTTCGGCGGCATCCGCATTGGTCGCCTTGGAATCGTTGACGAACAGCACCTTGCCGATCCGGGTGACGCCTTCCATGCGGTGCGCCAGCCCGGGAAAGCTATTCAGCCCTTCCAGGATCGAGAGATCAGACATGCCGATGGCGCGGGCCGCCGCAATCGCCGCCGCCGCATTCTGGGCGTTGTGAACGCCCCGCAGCGCGCCGATCCCGGCGAGATCGGCGATTTCGCGGATCGCGTCGTCCTCGGCCTCGAAGATCCGGCCCTTGTCGGCGAAGAAGCCGTTGGCGACGGGACGATGAACCGAGATCCGCTCGACCGGCGTGCCGCGCTTGTCGAGATCAGAGGCGATCGCCGAGCACCACTCGTCGTCGACGCCCACCACGGCCGTCCCGGCGCCGCGCACCAGCCGTGCCTTGATGGCGGCGTAGCGCTCCATCGTGTCGTGCCGGTCGAGGTGGTCCTCGGTCAGGTTGAGCAGGACGCCGACGGTCGGATCGATGGTCGGCGCCAGATCGATCTGGAAGGACGAGCACTCGACGATATGGATGCGATCCCTGGCCGGCGGCGCCAGCGACAGGATCGCCGTGCCGATATTGCCGCCAAGCTGCACATCCCAGCCATCGGTGCGAAACATATGCGCAATCAGCGCCGTGGTCGTCGACTTGCCATTGGTGCCGGTGATGGCGATGAAGGGCGAACCGGGCGCGATCGCCCGCCGCTCGCGGCAGAACAGCTCGATGTCGCCGATGATCGCGATGCCGGCCGCCTGGGCGAGCTCGACCGTCCAGTGCGGCTTCGGATGGGTCAGAGGCACGCCGGGCGACAGGACGAGCGCCTCGAAGCCGGCGAAATCGATCGGCCGCAGATCGGCGGTCGGAATGCCGGCTGCGGCCGCCTTCGCCACCGAATCCGCATTGTCGTCCCATGCCACGACCTTCGCGCCGCCGGCGACGAGCGCCTCGGCGGTCGCGAGCCCGCTGCCGCCGAGCCCGAAGACCGCGACCGACTTGCCGGCAAGGGAGGTGATCGGCGTCATCTGCGTGTTACCGGATCTTCAGGCTGGAGAGGCCGATCAGGGCGAGGACGACCGCGATGATCCAGAAACGGATCACGACCTGCGGTTCGGTCCAGCCAAGCTGTTCGAAATGGTGGTGGATCGGCGCCATCTTGAAGACGCGCTTGCCGGTCAGCTTGAAGGACGCGACCTGGATGATGACCGAGGCGGCCTCGAGCACGAACAGGCCACCGACGATGGCCAGCACGATCTCGTGCTTGGTGGCGACGGCGATCGCGCCGAGCATGCCGCCCAGCGCGAGCGAGCCGGTGTCGCCCATGAAGATCGCGGCCGGCGGCGCGTTGAACCAGAGGAATCCGAGGCCCGCGCCCAGCATCGCGCCGCAGAGCACGGCCAGTTCGCCGGTGCCGGGCACGAAATGGATCTGCAGGTATTCGGCGAAGATGGCGTTGCCGGAGAGATAGGCCATGACGCCGAAGGAGGCCGTGGCGACCATGACCGGAACGATGGCGAGGCCGTCAAGACCGTCGGTCAGGTTCACCGCATTGCCCGCGCCGACGATGACGAAGGCGCCGAAGGGAATGAAGAACCAGCCGAGATCCAGCACGAAGGCCTTCACAAAGGGAAAGGTCAGCGCGTTCGACAGCGGCCCGGTCGAGAGATGCGAGATGGCGATGCAGGCGATCGCCGCGATCGCGAATTCCACGGCGAGACGCGACCGGCCGGAAAAGCCCTTGTGGCTCTGCTTGGTGACCTTGAGATAGTCGTCATAGAGCCCGATCAAGCCGAAGCCCACCGTGACGCCCAGCACGGTCCAGACATAGATGCTGGAAAGATTGGCCCAGAGCAGGGTCGAGACGATCAGGCCGGAGAGGATCATCAGGCCGCCCATGGTGGGCGTGCCCTTCTTGGTCACCAGATGGCTCTGGGGGCCGTCCTCGCGGATCGGCTGGCCCTTGCCCTGCTTGACCTTCAGCGCGCGGATGATCGTAGGGCCGAACAGGAAGACGAAGATCAGCGCCGTCATCGTCGCGCCGCCCACACGAAACGTGATGTAGCGGAAGACGTTGAGGCCCGAGAATTGCGCGGAGAGATCCCCCAGCAGGTACAGCATCAGACGGGTCCTTCAGTGGCGGGATCGCTCTCGACGGGCGCCGATGCAAAGCGGATCTTCAATGTCTCGACGATGGGCGCCATGCGGCTGCCATTCGAGCCCTTGACCATCACGACGTCGCCGGCGGCGAGCTCGTCGAGAAGAATCGCCTCGAGCTCATTTGAGGTTTCGGCATAATGGCCCCGCATGGCGTCGGGCAAGACCTCCCAGAGCGCCAGCATGGAGGGGCCCGCCGCATAGACCCGGTCGATTCCCGCCGCGGTCAGCGGCTCGACCAGTTCGGCATGCAATCGCAGCGTGTCGTCGCCCAGCTCGCGCATGTCACCGAGAACGGCGATGCGTCGACCGGCGCCTTCCGTCCGCGCCTGCGCCAGGACGGTGATCGCCGCGCGCATCGAGGTCGGGCTGGCGTTGTAGCTTTCGTCGATCAGCGTCGCGCGGCCCTCGCCGACGACGAGCTCGTGGCGGGCGCCGCGGCCCTTCGGCGCGCTCAGATCGCCGAGCGCCAAGGCCGCCTCGCCGACATCGCCGCCCATCTGGGCGACTGCCAGCAGGACGGCGAGCGCGTTCTGCACCAAATGACGCCCCGGCGCGCCGATCGTGAACTCGACCAGCTGGTCGAGGATGCGGGCGCTGACGCGGGAATGATCGGGCTGCATGTCGAGGGCTTCGAGCCGCGCATCGCAATCGCGGCCCGTGCCGAAGGACAACACATGGTTGATACCGGAATCCATGGCGAGCAGCGCCAGGCGCTCGAATTGCGGGCTGTCGCCATTCAGGATGACGCTGCCGCCGGGCTCGACGCCGGAAAAGATTTCGGCCTTGGCGCGGGCGATGCCATCAATGCCATCCGGGAAGAACTCCAGATGCACCGCCTCGATGTTGGTGATGATCGCGACATGCGGGCGAACCTGCGCAACCAGCGGCGTGATCTCGCCCGCATGGTTCATGCCGATCTCGAACACGGCGAAGCGGGCGTCGGCCGGCATGCGCGACAGGGTCAGCGGCACGCCCCAGTGATTGTTGAACGAGGCGGGCGAAAAATGCGTCGCCCCCTGCCCCGACAGCACATGGCCGAGCATTTCCTTCGTCGAGGTCTTGCCGACGCTGCCGGTGACGGCGGCAATCCGCGCGGTCGAGCGCGCCCGCGAAGCCCGGGCCAGCTCCTGCAGCGCTTCCAGCACGTCCTGCACGACGACCAGCGGGATCGTCATGCGGCCGAGGCCTGCGAGCTGGTCGGAGGCGACGACGGCGACCGTCGCGCCATGGCCGGCGGCGGCGCCGACGAAACGGTGGCCGTCAAAGCGGTCGCCGCGAATGGCGAAGAAGGCATCGCCCGGCTGCACGGTCCGGCTGTCGATCGAGATGCCGGTGATCGCAGGGCCGGCGGCCGTCGGGCGGCCCTTCATGCCAGCGACGAATTCCTCGAAACCCCAGAGCTTGTCGGTCATGTGCGCGCCTCCGCGGCGAGCGCCGCCGCGACGACCTCATGATCGGAAAAGGGCAGCGTGACGCCGTTGACGATCTGGCCGGTCTCGTGGCCCTTGCCGGCAACGCAAAGCACGTCGCCCTCGCCGAGCATCGAAACCGCCTCCAGAATGGCCGAGCGGCGATCGGCGATCTCGATCGCGTCGGGGGCACCGGCAAGGATCTCGGCGCGAATGCGGGCCGGATCCTCGGAGCGGGGATTGTCGTCGGTCACGATGACGACGTCGGCATTGCGGCTGGCAGCCTCCGCCATCAGCGGGCGCTTGCCGGCATCGCGGTCGCCGCCGGCGCCGAACACCACGAAGAGCCGCTTGCGCGTCATCGGCCGCAGCGCGCCGAGCGCATGATCGAGCGCGTCGGGCTTGTGCGCATAATCGATGAAGACCAGCGCGCCCTTGTCGGTGACGCCGACCCGCTCGAGGCGGCCGGGCGCGCCCACCAGCGTGCCAAGCGCATCAATGGCAACGCGCGGCTCGATGCCGGTGGCGATGGCAAGGCCGGCGGCAACGAGCGCGTTGGAGACCTGGAAGGCGCCGGCCAGCGGCAGGCGCACATGCATCGGCGTGCCGAAGACGTCGAGTTCGAGCGACTGGCTGTAGAGATCGGGTTCCGCCTTGACAAGACGGATCGCCCGCCCTGCCCGGCCGATATCGATCAGGCGCTGTCCGCGCCGGCGCGCCACGGCCATGACCGCATCCGCATAGGGGCCATCGGCATCGAGCACCGCGGTGCGGCCTTCCGGCAGCAGATTGCCAAACAGCTTCAGCTTGGCTTCGAGATAGTGCTCGACCGTCGGATGGTAGTCCATGTGGTCGCGGCCGAGATTCGTGAAGGCGGCTGCCACCAGCCGGACGCCGTCCAGCCGATGCTGATCGAGGCCGTGGCTCGACGCTTCCAGCGCGGCGTGGGTAACGCCCTGCCGCGCGAGCCGATCGAGAATCTGGTGCAACTGGATCGGATCGGGCGTGGTCAGGCTGCCATAGTCGGAACCGGCCGGCGAGACGACGCCGATGGTGCCGATCGAAGCGGCCTGCTTGCCCGCGACCTCGAAGATCTGGCGGACGAACGCCGCGACCGAGGTCTTGCCGCTGGTGCCGGTGACGGCGACGAGTTGTTCGGGCTGCAGCGGATAGAAGCGGGAGGCGAGATGCGCCAGCGCCATGCGCGGGTCGGCCGCGCGCAGCACGGGAACGCCGATGTCATCGGGCAAGTTCGCTTCGGGACCGCAGACGACCGCCGCCGCGCCCCGCTTCACCGCATCCAGCGCAAAGCGCGAGCCGTCCGCCGCGACGCCCTTCAGGGCCGCGAACAGAAAGCCCGGCTGGACAGCCCGGCTGTCCGCGGTAAGGCCGGATATCTCGATCGCCGCCGCATCGGCGGGGAGCGAGAAGTCGTTGGAAGCTAGGTCACCGAGCCGCATTCTGGGGTCGAATCCTCCCGATCGTTCAAGTTTACGCCAAGGCAGGGGCGCGCGAGCCAAAAATCAGAGGCCCGCTCATCGATCCTCAATACGACACAAGCATGGCGTCGGGGTGGCTTTCGTTCTCGCTGCGCGGCTGGACGCCCAGAATGGCGGCAGCGCGGCGGATGATGCTGGAGCTGACATTGGCCGCGTTCCAGGCCGCGAGCGCCGGCAGGCCCGGCTTCTCCGGCTTCGGATCGTCGATCGAGATCAGCATCACATATTCCGGGTCGTCCATCGGGAACGCCGACAGGAACGAGTTCAGATAGTGGCCTTCGACATAGCGTCCGTTGGCGATCTTCTCGGCCGTGCCGGTCTTGCCGCCGACGACATAGCCGGGAACGTCGGCGTTGCGGCCGGAGCCCTTGACGGCGTTGAAGCGGAACAGCCAGCGCATCTCGTCGCTGGTCTTCTTGGAGACCATCTGCGTCGAGTCGGCCAGGGCGGCTTCCTGCGTGCGCGGGAAGAAGGTGGGCGAGAGCAGATGGCCGCCATTGACCAGCGCCGCGTCGGCAACCGCCGCCTGCATCGGCGTGATGGCGATGCCATGGCCGAAGGAGACGGTCAGCTGCGTCGCCTGGCTCCAGCGCTTGGGCACCTGCGGCGTCGCCACTTCCGGCAGATCGGTCTTGAGCCGGGTCGAGAGGCCGAATTTCTTCAGATAGGCCTGCTGCTCTTCCTGGCCGACGGCGAGCGCCATCTTGGCGGTGCCGATATTGGAGGAATACTGGAAGATCTCCGGCACGGTCAGGAAGCGCGCCTTAGCGTGGAAGTCGCGGATGACGTTGCGGCCGACATGGATCGGGAAGCGCGCATCGATGCTGTCCGTCATCTTCACGCGGCCGGAATCGAGCGCCATCGCGAAGGTGAAGCTCTTGAACACCGAACCGAGTTCGAACGTACCGGCCGTCAGGCGGTTGAGCCGGTCGGGCTTGTTGGCATCGGTAGGATTGTTCGGATCGAAATCGGGCAGCGACGCCATGGCCATGACCTCGCCGGTCTTGGCGTTGAGGATGACGCCCATCGCCGCGATCGACTGGTAGCGCTGCATCGCGCCGACGAGTTCATCGCGCAGGATGTGCTGGACGCGCAGGTCGATCGACAGCTTGACCGGCTGCATGTCGGCGCCCTTCATCGCGAAGCCGGCGCCATGCAGGTCGCCAAGGCCCCGCTCGTCGATCGCCTTCTCGATGCCGGCAATGCCCTGGTTGTCGATATTGACCAGGCCGACGATATGGGCAGCCGCGGGGCCGCCCGGATAGAAGCGGCGGTTCTCGGTCAGGAAGCCGACGCCCGGAATGCCGAGATTGTGGATTTCGGACTGCTGCTTCGGCGTGATCTCGCGCTTCACCCAGACGAAGCCGGCCTGGGTCGACAGCTTCTTGCGCAGCTGCGCCGCATCGAGGTCCGGCAGGACGCTGGTGATCAGTTCGGTCGCTTCGTCGGGATCGACGATCTTGTTCGGCTCGGCGAAGAGCGAGGCCGTCTTGATGTCGGTGGCGAGGATTTCGCCATTGCGGTCGACGATGTTGGGACGGGCGGTGGCGACGGAGGAAGCCGCGCTGCCACGCGCGGCGGAGCCGGCCTGATCGCTCATGCCGAGCATGACGAGCCGGCCGCCGATCACGCCGTAGACGATCATGAAGACCATCATCGTCAGCCCGATGCGGCTGCGCGTCTGGTCGTGGCGGGCCTTGCTCGCGCCCTTGAGCGCGACGTGGCGGGGACCATTGGAAGGGCTGAACATTCCGGGGCGGTCGGTCAGCGTCATCGTCATGGATTCGCTCCCGATTGAGCCGCCAGGTCACGCGGACGTGGCTTGGCGATGCTGGCCTGGGCGGTGGTGGGTTTCGCGACGATCGGCTTGGCGAGGATCGGCTTGGCCGATCCGCTCTTGGCCACGCCGCTGGTGATCATCCGGTCGAGACTCGCGCCGGGCACCTCGATCGGTTTGTCCGGAACCTCGTCGAGGCTGGCGAGCTGGCGCACGTCGAGCGGGGTCAGATGCAGATAGCTGCTGTAGCGGCCGACCAGTTCCTGGAGGCGCGACGGCTGGTCCAGCACGCTCCATTCCGCCTGAAGAATGTTCATCAGGTCCTTTTCGCGGGCGATGTCGCGGCGCAGTTCCATGACGTGATCGGCGGCCCGGCCCGCGCGATCCTTCATGGCGTAAGTGACGACGGCGCCGGCGACCATCAAAGCAACCCAGATGACGTTGAGTGCCCGGAGCATTACGACCTCGCCACTTTGAATTCAGGAAGCGCCGGTACGCCGGCAGCCGCGGCATCGAACGGACGCGACGGCGCCTCGGTCCGGATGCCGGCGCGAAGCTTGGCGGAACGGGCGCGCGGGTTGCGCGACGTTTCTTCATAGCCGGCCACGACGGGCCCCTTGGACATCAGCGTGAAAGTCGGTGCGGCGAGCGTGCGCTCCGGCATGTGGCGCGAGCCACCGGCGCGGATCTCGCTGCGCTCGGCCAGGAAGCGCTTGACGATGCGGTCCTCGAGCGAATGGAACGAGACGATGACGAGGTGCCCGCCCGGCTTCAGCACGCGCTCGGCGGCGACCAGCGCCCGGCCGAGCTCGTCGAGCTCCTGGTTGACGTAGATGCGCAGCGCCTGGAACGTGCGGGTCGCCGGATGGATCGGATCGGTCGGCTTCTTGCCGACGACGCGCTCGACCAGGCCGGCCAGTTCGCTGGTGCGCAGATAGGGCTTGGCGACGCGGTCCTGCGTGATGGCGCGGGCAACGGCGCCGGCGCGGCGCTCTTCGCCCAGGACCGAGATGATGCGGGCGAGATCGCGCGCCTCCATCGTGTTGACGACGTCGGCGGCGCTCGGGCCTTCCTGGCTCATGCGCATGTCGAGCGGGCCGTCGAAGCGGAACGAGAAGCCGCGCTCGGCCTCATCCAACTGCATCGACGAAACGCCGATATCGAGCACGACGCCGTCGACCTTCTCATGCCCCTGCCCGGCCGCGATCTCGTCGAGGTCGCCGAAGCGGCCATGCACGAGCTGCAGCCGGCCTGCATACTCGGAAACCAGCGCCTGGCCATCGGCGATCGCGTTGGGGTCGCGGTCGATGCCGATCACCGACGCGCCGGCATCAAGGATGGCGCGGCTGTAACCGCCGAGGCCGAAGGTGCCGTCGATGATGACCTTGCCGGCAGCCGGCACGAGATGCGCGAGCACCTCGGCGAGCAGCACCGGGACGTGACGGTCCGGTCCGCCTGCAGGAATGGCGTCGCCGGCCGTCATGTTTCCGTACCTCCCGAGGAACGCGGGCCCGAGCCGAGCCGGCGGCGCAGTTCGCGCACGCGGTTCTTGGCCTCGTCGCGATAGGCGACGAACCGTTCCGGTTCCCAGATCTGAAATTTGTAGCCCTGACCGACAAAGGTCACGGTATCGCCGATGCCGGCATGCGCCTTGATCCCCTCGGACAGGGCGACGCGCCCTTCCGGATCGATCCGCAGCACTTCGCTCTCGCCGATCAGCGTCGTCGAGAGAAACTCGTGATCCTCGGAGAACGGCTCGAACAGCGTCAGGCTGGCGCGGATCTGGCTGACCAGGCGATTGCCGCCGGCATCCACCGCGTTCTGGTCCAGCGTGGGACAGCAATAGAGGCCCTCGAAACCGTCGCGCGTCAGGACCGAACGGAACAGTGCCGGGATCGACACTCGCCCCTTCGAGTCCAGCCTGTTGGTGAAGGTTGAAACGAATTCGTCCATCACCTTTCGCGCCGGCGCTCCTCTTGAAAATGCCCAATGAACACCCGCCCGCGTAGCGAGCCGGGAAAACACTCATGGGACGCGGACTGGAAACAACACCCCGACGACGTGGCATGCGACCCCACGGATCGACCTGATTTTGTCGATCGCAGCGCCCTCTGACCGGGATGATTTGGGATACCATGGGTGAATATGGGCGTCAATGGAATCGGCCCCCACGACACGCAGGCGCCCTCGCGCTGATCACACAGGGTTAAGCTTAATTTTCCGTAGCTTTTCACGGCCCGGGCGTAAGGAATCCGTACGATTTCTCAGGCCCCGGCACGGCAGGCGCACAGGAGAATTTTCGCAAAATGTTGGGAATGCCGATGACGGGAGGCGGCGACGGCCGCCTCGGATCGGGACGCGGCGCGTGACGGTGGGACGATCGCCCATGCCGAGGGCTCAGGGACCACGTTCCGGCGGCCTGCCGAGCCCGCGCGGCCCATGCCAGAGCCGCACGTCCCGCAATGCCGGCAGGCGGCCGAAGAAGAGAAATTGCCAGTCGGCCTATAAGCCGGGTTCTGTAGGGCGGCGGCGAACCGCCGCGTGACGACCATTCATCTTGGACGTCCGTTACCGGACGCCTCGCGCGACCAACCCGGGCGACGAACCTGGAAACAGGCTGGCTTGCGCCATGTCGCCCCTATTCGGTCTTGCTCCCGGTGGGGTTTACCGTGCCGTTCCCATTGCTGGGCCCGCGGTGGGCTCTTACCCCACCCTTTCACCCTTACCCGTTGCGCGAACGCACGGGCGGTTTGCTTTCTGTGGCACTTTCCCTGGGGTCGCCCCCGCCGGGCGTTACCCGGCACCGTGTTTCCATGGAGCCCGGACTTTCCTCCCCTGCGACCTTTCGATCTTGCAGCAGCGGTCGTCCGGCCGACTGGCAATGCGGGGCTTAGGGGTGCGACGGGTGCGGGTCAAGCCCAACCAAGGGGAACTCGGCTCCCGCACCCGGTCTTGAACACGATCTGGAAGTCCTGCGGCCCGCAACGCACTCAGGCGACACCCGGGAGGGGCGCATCGAGCCTGGCAGTCTTGCGTCCTTCGCGGGCGCCCGATCCAACGGGCGCAGCCGGACGAGAGGCTTCAGCCGCAATCATCCCAATGACGGTTCGAACTCAGTTCGAAGCCATGATCTGCTGGACCTTGCCGCAATAGCGCAGCGGGCCCTTGCTCATGCGGGTGGCGCCATGGCCGCCATTATACTTGAGGATCGTGCCGCACAGATCGCCGCCGGCGAGTTTGCGGGCCTGGCCGAGATACATCATGCCGTAGCGGATGTTGGTGGCGGGATCGTAGAGCGCCTTGGCGCTGCCCTTGTAGCCCATGCCGCGAGCGGTCTGGAGGCGGACCTGCATCAGGCCGATTTCGCCGACGCTGCCAGTCATGTTGGGCTTGTAGTTGCTTTCCACCGTCACGACGGCGTGGGCCAGCGACAACGGGACATTGTTGGCGGCGGCATGGGTGCGGATCAGATCATCGAAACTGCTGCGATCCGCGGCAGCGACACGAACGACACTGGACTTGAGAAGACGACCGGAGCCCGACTTGGCCGACGCGGGGGAAATGGCGAGGCTGCCAGTGGCGACGAGGGCGGCCAAGGCAAGTACGCAAAACTTCTTCATACCTGGGGGTAACTCACATCATTGACGATGCGCCGCTTGTCGTTGCCCAAGAGTCCCGAATTGGGGCACCGGAACTGAAATCAGATTACAGGCTTTAACATTTCGTGATCGACCAGCACCGCCCCGTAATCGGTTAGCCGACTAACCGATATTATCCTTCCGTAGCGACAATCAACGCGTCTCGGCGAGGGCCCGGGCGAGCCGGTGCAGCGTCGCAATCGTCGAGGAATCGGCGATTCCGTCGACCCGCTCCGGACGAAAATGCCGCTGGAAGGCCGTCACGACCTGTTCGGTCGCGAGATCGTAATTTCCAGAGATCTGAAGGGGATAGCCGTAGAGCGCCAGCATCGCCTGCAGCGCTTCGATCGGCGCACCGCTTTCACCAGCGCTAAAAAAACGACCGCCTCGAATCGGTTCCGGCTCGACGTAATGGCCGACCCCCGCAGAAGCCAGGCGGCCCCATGGGAACTTCTCCCCGGGGTCGCGCTTGCGCGCCGGAGCCACGTCGGAGTGCGCCAGGATTCGTTCCGGACGAATTTTGTGTCGAGCGCAAATGTCGCAGGCCAGCGCGATCACGGACTCGATCTGGACGTCGGGGAAATCGGGATATCCGTGGTCATGGCCCAGATTGGCGATCTCGATGCCGACCGACCTGGAGTTGATATCGCCCTCGCCATGCCAGGAAGAAACGCCGGCATGCCACGCCCGATCGGCCTCGCGCACCAACTGGGTGATGGTCCCGTCCTCGGCGACGACATAGTGGCAGGAGACCTGCGAGGCCGGGTCCGACAGCAGTTGGATCGCCGCCTCGGCCGTCTTCATGTCGGTATAATGCAGCAGCAGGATATCGATCGCGGCGCCCTCGGCGCGCGGGCCGAAATTGGGCGACGGCCGCCACACCATATCCGGCAGGGTCACGCCGGGAATCGCCGCGTCAGCCACGTCTTTCTCCATCATGCAAAGGCCCGCTCGCGCCGGATGCGGTCATAGGCGCCGTTCAGTGCGGCAAGCTTGGCGGTGGCAATCGCCAGGAATTCGGCCGGCACGCCGCGCGCAATCAGCTTGTCGGGATGCGTCTCGGAAACGATGCGGCGATAATGGCGCTTCACGTCGTCGTTGGAGGCGCCGCGATCGATGCCGAGGATGAGATAGGGATCGCCCTCCTCCGGCACGATATGGCGGCTGCGGATGCGGGCGAAGGCGGCCTCGCTGATGCCGAAGATCGACGCGACATGGTCAAGGAAGGCCAGCTCGTCCTGGTGCACCATGCCGTCGGCCTTGGCGATATGGAACAGGCCGTCGACGATATCCTCGAACACGCTGGAGCCGGGGTCGAACAGGCTGGCAAGCTTGCGCGCATAGGCATCGAAGCCGGCGACGTCCTGCTTGGCCAGGTTGAACAGCCGCGCCACGTTCTGGTGCTCGGTGGGCGGGATATCGAATAGCTGCTCGAACGCCGCGACTTCATCGCGCGTCACGACGCCGTCGGCCTTGGCCATCTTGGCCGAAAGCGCGATCATCGACACGGAAAACGCCACCTGCCGCCGCTCGACGGGTGAACCGCTGAGCGCCGTGCGCACGGTCTCGATGAGATCGTCCAGGGCCCGGCCGATGGTGCAGGACCCAGGAAGCTGGCGAATGAGATCGCCGAGTCGTTGCCAGATTGTCATGGGCGAACCATAAGCATCTCGCTCGCCGAGCGCGAGAGTCCAGGGTGTCGCGCACATCGGTCGCCCCCGGATCTCACGGGGACCGCGGCGCCCCATGCCGTAACGGATTGACGGACGCCGCCCGAGCCTTACTCATGCGCCCGGGCTTCAATCGCGCGAAGGGCAGGATGATGACGCAGTGGGACTTCTGGATCGATCGCGGCGGCACCTTCACCGACATCGTCGCCCGCGATCCCGAAGGCCGTATCCGCGCCCACAAGCTGCTCTCGGAAAACCGCGAGGCCTATCGCGACGCCGCCGTGCAGGGCATTCGCGAACTGATTGGCCTCGCCCCGGGCGAGCCGATCCCGCAAGGCGCGATCGCCACGGTCAAGATGGGCACGACGGTCGCCACCAACGCCCTGCTGGAGCGCAAGGGCGATCGAACACTCCTCCTGATCACCCGGGGATTTCGCGACGCGCTGGCGATCGGCTACCAGGCGCGGCCGGACATCTTCGCCAAGAAGATCATCAAGCCGGAACTGCTCTACGAACGCGTCGTCGAGGTCGCCGAGCGTGTCCGCGTTGACGGCACGGTCGAGGCGGAGCCCGATCCGGCCGCGGTGGAGACGGCGTTGCGCGACGCCTATGCCAGCGGCATCCGCTCGGTCGCCATCGTGTTCATGCATGCGTGGAAATATCCCGAGCATGAGGCCCGCGTCGCGGAAATCGCCCGCCGCGTCGGCTTCCCGCAGATCTCGGTCAGCCACGAGATCTCGCCTCTAATGAAGCTGGTCGGGCGCGGCGACACGACGGTGGTCGACGCCTACCTCTCGCCCATCCTGCGCCGCTATGTCGAACAGGTGGCGGGGGAGCTCGGCGTCGCCGACGAGCCCTCCCCCCGGCTGATGTTCATGATGTCGTCGGGCGGCCTGACGGCGGCGGAGTTGTTTCGCGGCAAGGACGCCATTCTTTCGGGCCCGGCCGGCGGCGTCGTCGCGGCGGTCGAGACGGCGCGGCAGGCGGGCTTTAGTCAGGTGATCGGCTTCGACATGGGCGGCACGTCCACCGACGTCTCGCATTATGACGGCGTCTACGAGCGGTCGTTCGAGACGGAAGTCGCAGGCGTGCGCATGCGCGCGCCGATGATGCGCATCCACACCGTCGCCGCCGGCGGCGGGTCGATCCTGCATTATGAAGCCGGCCGGTTCCGCGTCGGCCCGGATTCCGCCGGCGCCGATCCCGGCCCCGCCAGCTATCGGCGCGGCGGCCCGCTAGCCGTCACCGACGCCAATGTCATGACCGGCAAATTGCGGCCGGAGCATTTTCCGAAAATCTTCGGACCCGCCCGCGACCAGCCGCTTGATGCGGCGATCGTCCGCGAGCGCTTCGAGGCTCTGGCCGCCGAGATCGGCGACGGCCGCAGGCCTGAGGAGATCGCCGACGGCTTCCTGCGCATCGCGGTCGAGAACATGGCCAACGCCATCAAGAAGATCTCGGTCCAGCGCGGCTATGACGTGACCGACTACGCGCTGAACTGCTTTGGCGGCGCCGGCGGCCAGAGCGCCTGCCGGGTCGCCGATGCGCTTGGCATGACGACGGTGCTGGTGCATCCCTTCTCCGGCATTCTCTCGGCCTATGGCATGGGCCTCGCCGACATCCGCGCCAGCCGCAGCCAGGCGGTGGTCAAGAAGCTGGCGCCCGAACCGCTGCCAGAGTTACAGGCGCTCGCCGCGTCGCTCACCGACGAGGTTCAGGCCGAACTCACGCAGCAGGGCGTCGAGGCGGCCGAGACCTTCATCCGCGCGCATCTCCGCTATGACGGCACCGACACGCCGATCCCGGTCGAGGTCTTGCAGCAAGACCCCCACCCCACCCCTCTCCCGCAGGCGGGAGAGGGAGGCGTTTCGACGACAGACGTCGAGCCCAGCCCCCACCTTGCTAACCAGCCGGGCTCGCCCGTCGATGCAGCCCCCAGCCAGCCCCCTCGCCCGCTTGCGGGAGAGGGCTGGGGTGAGGGTCTTGCTTCCCGTTGGCTGCCCATGGAAACAATCCTCGCCGCCTTCGAGGACGCCCACAGGAAGCAGTTCGGCTTCGTGTTCGAGGGCAAGGCAATCGTCGTCGAGAGCCTGGAGGTCGAGGCGGTCGGCGGCGGAGCTTCGATTGAGGAGCCCGCGCTCGACGCGCCGGAGAGCCGGCCAAAGCCCTCCGAGACCGTCTCGATCTTTTCCGGCGGCGCGACCCACCCGGCCGGAATCTTCGTGCGCGAAAGCCTCTCGCGTGGCGCGATCGTCCCAGGCCCTGCCCTCATCATCGAGCCGCACCAGACCATCGTTGTCGAGCCCGGCTGGCAGGCGGCGATCTCGCCCCGCGACCATGTCGTGCTGACGCGGGTGGAGGCGCTCGACCGCAGCCATGCCATCGGCACGGATGCCGACCCCGTCATGCTGGAGGTGTTCAACAACCTCTTCATGTCGATCGCCGAGCAGATGGGCGTGACGCTGCAGAACACCGCCTATTCGGTGAATATCAAGGAGCGGCTGGATTTCTCCTGCGCCGTGTTCGACGCGACGGGTGCTCTCGTCGCCAACGCGCCGCATATGCCGGTGCATCTGGGCTCGATGGACCGCTCGGTCGAAACGATTATCGAACTGAACCGGGGAGCGATGCGGCCGGGCGACGTCTATGCCCTGAACGCGCCCTATAATGGCGGCACGCACCTGCCGGACATCACCGTCGTCTCGCCAGTGTTCGACGATGCCGGCGAGGAAATCCTGTTCTTCGTCGCCAGCCGCGGCCACCATGCCGATATCGGCGGCACGGCGCCCGGCTCGATGACGCCGCGCGCCACCACCGTCGACGAGGAAGGCGTCCTCATCGACAATTTTGTCCTTGTAGATCGCGGCCGTTTCCGCGAGGCCGAGTTGGTGGAGCTTCTGACCAACCACCCCTACCCTGTCCGCAACGTCACGCAGAACGTCGCCGACCTGAAGGCGCAGATCGCCGCCAACGAGAAGGGCGTGCAGGAACTGCGTCGCATCGTCGAGCATTTCGGGCTCGACGTCGTCACCGCCTATATGGGGCACGTGCAGGACAACGCCGCCGAAAGCGTGCGGCGGGTGCTGGGCAGCCTCAAGGATTCCGAATTCGCGGTCGAGACCGACCAGGGCGCGGTCATCCGGGTCAAGATCCGCGTCGACCGGGAAAAGCGCGAGGCGACGGTCGATTTCAGCGGCACGAGCCCGCAGCAGCCGACGAATTTCAACGCGCCGGAACCGGTGACCCGCGCCGCGGTCCTCTATGCCTTCCGCGTCATGGTGGAGGGGGACATTCCGATGAATGCCGGCTGCCTCCGGCCGATCCACATCATCATCCCCGAGGGCTCGATGCTGGCGCCGCGCTATCCGGCCGCCGTCGTCGCCGGCAATGTCGAGACCAGCCAGCAGGTGACCAATGCCCTGTTCGGCGCGCTGGGGGCGCTGTCGTCGTCGCAGGGCTCGATGAACAACCTCACCTTCGGCAACCAGACCTATCAATATTACGAGACGCTCTGCTCCGGCGCGCCGGCCGGCGTGTTCAATGACGGCACCGGCTTCGACGGCGTCGATGCCGTGCACGTCCACATGACCAATTCGCGCCTGACCGACCCGGAAGTGCTGGAGTTCCGCTTCCCCGTCCTGCTCGAGGATTTCCACATTCGCGCGGGCTCGGGTGGGCGTGGAAACTGGTCAGCGGGCGGCGGCACCAAGCGGACGATCCGCTTCCTGGAAGAAATGGAATGCGCCATCCTCGCCTCGCATCGGCTTGTCGCGCCGCACGGACTGATGGGCGGAGCGCCCGGCGCCCTCGGCAAGACCGAAGTGCGCCGGAACGACGGCCGGATCGAAGCACTGGAAGGCTGCGACCAGACGGTGCTCCAGCCTGGCGAGGCGGTGATCGTCACGACCCCGACGGGCGGCGGGTTTGGGCGGGCGAGATAGCCGAACAGCGGTCTCACTTCACCTGTCTCCACTGCCACCCCACCCTCTGACGTCATCCGGGCGGAGACCCGGGATCCATTCAGCCGAGACGTGTGGAGGCTATCTCCCGGGAACCAGGCTGAATGGATCCCCGCCTTCGCAGGGATGACGGAATCTTGGTGATGAAGGGAGGGGTGTTTGGGCGGAAAGAAAAGCCCGCTCCTCGCCTCACGCCGCCTTGGCGAGCGCCTGTTCCAGCGCGTGCCAGTCGGACGGGGCGAGCACCGGCTTGACGCCCATGTCGACCACTGCCGCGAAGACCGGCACCGGCATGGCGGCCTTCATGCCCCCCAGCATGCCGAGCCGTTCGGCCGGGTTCATCGCCGGGATCATGATGCGGATGAATTCCATCATCATCGCAGGCTCGACCGAGCCGACGATGCGGCCCTCGATCGCGGCCAGTTCGCCGTCGTTGAACAGGCGGTGCAGGAGCGAGAGCGTTTCCGTCTCCTCCTCGATCATGTGCTCGAAATCATGCGCCAGGAATTCGGTGTAGCGCAGATAGAGCGCGCGCAGCATCGGCGAGCGGCGCTCGGGCGGCGCGGCCTCGATCTGGCGGAACCGCGTCTCCAGCTCGTCGAAATCGCGCTCGTGATGGTCGTGATCGTCGACCAGCCGCGTCGTCGCGCCGGCGCGGCGCGTTTCGATCTCGGTGTGGATGAAGATGTTCTCGTGATGGAGATGCTTGCGCCCCATCGTCACCATCAGGCGCATATCCTGCAGCAGGCCCGCGACGTCGGCGTCGTTGAGCGGATCGATCGCGCCGAGGCGGGTCATCAGCTGTCCCTGGGCGCGGCGCAGGCCCTTGTGGATGCTGGCGTAGAGATTGTAGCGCGTCTCGTCGACGTAGACGGTTGTGGTGGCGGTCATCATCAAACTCCTCAAATCCCTAGAGGGAGGGCGGAGTACAATGTGACGTTAGGTCATGCTGTGACGCAAATCACTTGCGCTACTGCGCATAGGACATCGGAATGCTGGCCGGCGGCGTATAGGGGCCGGATGCCGGGACGGACGGCACCTCGCCGGCACGGATCTGGTCGCCCGGATAAGGCGCCTCCGCGTCGGGCGCGCCGAGATTGTCGTCGAAGCGATAGGTGAAGGCGCGCTGCTCCATATTGGCGGGAGCGGCGGGCGGCGGCGTCTGCAGCAAGGTCGCCATCGGGATGCCGGCATTCGGATCGAGCGGCGTCGGTCCCGGCATGTCCAGCTTCGGCCGGCAATAGCGCGACGTGCCGCTGGCGTTGTGGCGGGCGAGATCGATGTGGATGTGGTCTTCGTGCAGCCGGTTCGAGCCCGGGCCGAGCACGGTCGTGAAATAGCCGCAGGCCGAAATCAGCGCCTCGCGCAGGAAGGCCTGGCTGGCCGGATCGCCGCGCCGCCAGTCGCTCTTGACCCGGATCGTGCGGCCATCGGCCAGTCGGAAGCCGGCGACGTCGAAGGCGTTGGCGAAGGCGTGTTCGGAAAGCTTGGCGCCGTGGCGGTTGTTGCGCGACCGGCAGGCATAAGTGCCCATGGTGAGCACTTCGGTGACCGGCATGGCGAAGCGGGCCTGCGCCGCCGGCTGCACCGACTCGCGGATCCAGCGCTCCATGGCGTTGGTCATCATGCAGCCCAGCACCACATCGCCACCGGTGACCGCGACGACGCCCCGCTCGAAGGCGTTGACCTTCAGCGGCCGTTCTATGCCGCACGTGCCTTTCCCATCCACTTCCTTCGCCGGGCGCTGGAAGTAGGAAGGGACGACCAGTTTCTGCGCGTAACAGGCTCGCTCCGTCGCATCCCGCCAGCTTTCCCTTTCTTCCCCGAGGAAGTTGAGGGCACAGCCGGAGAGCGAGACAAGAGCGAGCACCGACGCGGTACGCAACGCTACGCAACTGAACATGCGCGTAGAATGCGGCCGAAGCTCTTAAAGAATGGTCAACCATACCCGCAACCAGGGATGGTCTTCCGGCGCGCGGCGCTACTCGCCCATCGTCTCGATCGAGGCAAAGCCTTCGACCGGACCCGCCGCCTCGAACGGAGTCGTCACCTCGACGAAGCTGTCGGGATAGAAACCGTTGAAATGGGTGCGCAGCGACAGCGAATAGGCGCCGATATGGCCGATCTCGATCCAGTCGCCCATGCCGATCGTCTCCGGCAGGTAGAACGGACGCGAGAGGATGTCGACGGAATCGCAGGTCGCGCCGCAGACCCGGAACGGCACGATCTTGTCGCCGTCGCCGCTGCGTTGGCGGCGGGCGGGATCGGGCAGATGGCGCGCCGGCAGCGTGATCTTGCCGGTCCAGGAATCCGACAGCGACGACCAGATGCCGTCATTGATGTAGAGCCGCCTGCCCTTCTTCAGCAGCACGCGCACCACGACCGAGAGGCAGCGCGCGACGATGACCCGGCCGGGCTCGGCCACCAGCGGCACGTCGCCAAAGCCCCATTCCTGCGCCTCGCGCACCACGTCGGCGATCAGCGCGCCGGTTTCGGGCCGCACCACCTGCTTGCGCCGGGGATCGCTGCCATAGGCGGCCGGAAAGCCGCCGCCAATGTCGAGCGCGGCGATGTCGACGCTGGCGCGCGACCGCACCCAGGCGGCCGAGGCCAGCGCCCGCTCATAAGTGTCGGTATCCTCGACCTGGCTGCCGACATGGAAGCAGAGCCCGACCTTGAAGCCGAGCTTGCCAATCCGCTCGACCAGTTCGACCGCGTGGCCGGGGGCCGCGCCGAATTTCTTGGAAAGCTCATAGGCGGCGTGCCCGCGCGTCACCAGGCGCACGAATAGCGTGATCTCTTCCGGGTCGAGATCGAGCGCCCGCACGATGCGGACGATCTTGGCGATCTCGTCCTCGTGGTCGAGGGCGATGACGCGGATGCCATAGGTCTCCAGCGCCAGCCGGATGTCCGACTGCGCCTTGACCGGGTGCATGTAGAGAAGCTCGGCGTCGGGCGCCACGGCGCGCGCGGCAGCGAATTCGGCCGGCGATGCGACGTCGAAGCAATCGACCCCGGCATCCGCAAGCGTCTGCAGCACCAGCGGCTCGCCATTCGTCTTGACGGCATAGGCCATTCGGCCGGGAAAGGCAGATTTGAACGCCAGCGCATCGGCCCGAAGCACGCTCGGGCGGAAGCAGTAGAGCGGCTGATCCGGACGAAGCTTGTAGGCTGCGTCGCGGGCGGTTTCGAAGCGATCCATCGTTTCGCGATCCCGTATGGCCGTTGGCCGGCAGACGCTATCAGCGCCCAGCCGGTACGGGAACCCCGATGGCGTCAGAGGGCGGGATTCTGCTGGGCGGGCATGGCGGCCGCTTCGTCGGAAGCCTGGCGCGCCCGCAGGAAGCGCAGCGTATGGGCGGCGTCGTCCTGGCCCAGCGACTGATAGGCGCGGACCAGCGTTTCGATCGCCTCGGCCGAATGGCCATGGCGGCGGCCGCGAATCGCGGCGATCGCCGCGAACGTCTCGTCGTTGACGCCGGCGGCCTTGCAGAGCACGGCGAGCGGCATGGTGTCGGGCTTGGCGATCATCCGACGCACCAGCTCGACCGGCAGCCCGGCGGACCCGGCGAGCAGGCCCGCGACTTCCATCATCCGGTCGCCCGAAGCGACGGTCGCAATCACCTCGGCCACCGCATTGGGAGCGGCGGCCGTCTCGTCCGAGTGGTCGTCCCCAGGCCGGGAGCGCGTGCGCGTCGGGAAGGCGATGACGACGCCGCTCTCCGAGGGCGCGGCGAACGAACGGCGAGACCGCGGCACCGGCGGCGCGGAGCGGATATCCAGCATCTGGCCGCGCTCTTCGTCGCTCTCGCGGGCGGCCGCCTGACGCTGTGCCAGCTTCTGCGTCGCCTCATGGACCAGGATGGACAAGCCATGCTGCGAGAACCGCGCGCCCGGATTCTGCGCCAGCAGGCGCAGGACGGCGCGGTCGCCCCGATCGAGCAAGGCGTCCGAAACCGCTTCCGGCACCTGGGCGCGCGTGGCGATGGCGCAGAGGCGGTCATGCGGCAGGGTGGCAGCGAGGGCGGCGAGATCGGCCTCCTCGAAGGCGAAGGAGCGTCGCAGCACCGGTTCGGCCGCCTCGATCTCGCGCAAGGCGAGGAACCGCAGCACCTCGGCCGGCGCATTGGGCAAAGCAGCAATCCGCTCGACCAGGACGGCCCTCTCGTCGGGCCGCATGTCGTCGAACACGCCGAGAATGATTTCGGAGAACAGCGCGGCCGTCGGCGACGACACGGCCGCGCCGGCGCTGCCGAACAGATCGGTGATGGAGGCAAGCAGCTCGGCCCGCCGCGCCGGCGCGGTCTGGTGGGCTGCCTCCGTCCGGCGATCATCCATGCTGGTTTTCCGGCCCTGTTTTCATGCCGGGACGGTCGCAGCGAAACCATAAGAAACGATTGAGAGGCGCGGTTTCCGGAACGTTACCGGGGAGGCCGGCATCCCTGCGTCGCCTCTCCCTCCCCGCCGCCGAGAGCGGAATCCCGTTGACGATTGAGGCAAGATTGCAGCGGAACAAAGCCACTGCCTGCACGTTTTTCCACCGAGGGATTTGGGAGATTATTCCACGGCTTAGCCCATTCATGGCAGGATTGCGCCGACTTAGCGGCGAAACCGGCAAGTTGGGGCCTTGCTCGAAGGGACGATCGAGTTAATACTTAAGCTCGAAGTTGGGCGTGTAAGAGAGACCCGGGAGATGTCCATGAGCCTCGCAAAACCGTTCCATCTGCTCGCCGTGAGCGCCGCTTTTCTGTTCGTCGCGGCCATCGTCTTGGGAGCGATCTGAGTCCTCCCGCGACATTGTATTCTTGACAGCGTACTTGACCGAAAGTTGCCGAGCCATTGCTTGGCGGGTTGAGTTGTACTGTCAAATGGCCAGCAAGTTTCTCACCCAACCCTCTCCCGCAAGCGGGCGAAGGCTTTTCGAATTTTGGGACGTCAACGCTGAGACCGGGCTCGAACCGCCCCTCTATCGCTTGCGGGAAAGGGTTGGGGTGAGGGTCTGCCTGCGATCAGGCTCACCCCATCCTACAGCCCGAACGCCCAGCGGCTTCCCGCCACCACCGCCATGCCCGCAAACGCCGCCAGAATGTCGCTGCGCCGCCAGAAGTAGACGGCGGCCGTTGCCGCGAAAGCCGCATATTCGGCCGGGCCGCCATGCATGGCGATCGGGCCGAGGATGGAGCCCATGATGGCCAGCGGCAAGGCGCGCAGCCAGGCCTCCACCCGCGGCGTCACAACCACGAAACGCATTAGGAAGAAGCCGGCGATGCGCGTCAGATAGGCGGAGACCGCCATCGCCGTGACGATGAGCGCAAAGCCGGCTGTGGTGTTCGGATCGAGCGACAAGCTATTCGCCCTCCAGCTTTGGCCCGACCGCGGCGTTCGCTGCCGAACGGGGCGCGAAGGCCGCTGCCAGGCTGCCCGCGAGGCCGCCGGCCAGCACGTGCCAGGAACCGCCGACGAAGCGGTCGCAGACGATCGCTACCAGCCCGCCCACGACAAATGGCAACACGTCGCCCCTGCCCTTCCAGAAGCCGCAGGCAAGCGACAGGAAAAAGGCCGGCAGGAAGAAATCGAGCCCGAGACGACGCGTATCGCCCAGAAGCTGGCCGAAGCCGGTGCCGGCTATGGTGCCCGCGACCCAGCCGACCATGCAGCCAAGCCCAAGGCCGGCGAATACGGCGACGTCGCGACGCCCCGCATCGCGCTCCTGCATCGCGGTCGCCCAATTGGCATCCACCATCAGGAACATCGACGGATAGGCGATCCAGGGCGAAAGTCCGCGCATCCAGGGCTGCATCGCCGCCCCGAACAGGACATAGCGGGAATTCATGGCAATAACCGCCACGACCACGGCGACCAGCAGGTCAGGCGCGCCCCAGGCATGCAGCGCCAGAAGCTGCGCGGTGCCGGCATAGACGAAGACGCTCATCGAGGCCGCGCCCAGGATCGAGATGCCGACCTGGCCGGCCAGCACGCCGAACACGACGCCGAAGGCGACCATGCCGGGGAACAGCGCAAGGCCTTCGAGGAAGCCGCGGCGAAAGCCGGTGGCGGTAAATGTGGCCGACATGGGATTGCTTCTGAGACGGAAAGCCGGGGAGGACAAAGGCTGTCCCTAGCGGATTCAGGGGCCCGGTGCCAGACCCGTTCGCGGGCAAGAGGCCTGCATGCCGTCCTTCGTCGACGGCATGCAGGCTAAGACCTATTCGGCCGCTTCGACCCGGATCGGATCGTAGTTCAACACCGGCGCCAGCCAGCGCTCGGCCTCGCGCAGTTCCCAGCCCTTGCGGGCGGCATAATCGGCGACCTGATCGGCCTCGATCCGGCCAACGCCGAAATAATAGCTTTCGGGATGGCCGATATAGAGGCCCGAGACGGACGAGCCCGGCCACATGGCGAAGCTCTCGGTCAGCAGGATGCCGGCCTGCTTCTCCGCGTCGAGCAGGTCGAACAGCGTCCGCTTCTCGGTATGGTCGGGCTGGGCCGGATAGCCGGGCGCCGGGCGAATGCCGGCATAGCTCTCGCGGATCAGTTCCTCGTTGGTCAGCGTCTCGTCGGCGGCATAGCCCCAGAATTCGCGCCGCACGCGCTGGTGCATCCGCTCGGCAAAGGCTTCCGCCAGACGGTCGGTCAGCGCCTGGCTCAGGATCTTCGAGTAATCATCGTTGGAGCGGTTGAAACGCTCCGCCATGACTTCCTCGCCGATGCCGGTCGTGACGGCGAAGCCGCCGACATAGTCGCCGATCCCCGTCTCCTTCGGCGCGACGAAATCCGACAGCGCCACATGGCGGCGCTTGTCGGTCGAGCGGGCGATCTGCTGGCGCAGCGTGAAGAAGGTCGCGAGGTCCTTGTCGCGCGCATCGTCGGCATAGAGCGCGATATCGTCGCCGACCGAGTTGGCCGGCCAGAAGCCGATCACGGCATTGGCCGAAACCCACTTCTCCTCGACCATCTGCTTCAGCATCGCCTGCGCATCGTTGAACAACGAGCGGGCAACCTCGCCGACCTTCTCGTCCTCGAACAGCAGCGGATAGGTGCCCTTGATCTCCCAGGTCGAGAAGAACGGCGTCCAGTCGATATAGGGGACGAGTTCGGCGATCGGGTAGTCCTTGAACACTTTGGTGCCGAGGAAGCTCGGCCTGACCGGCTTGTAGTTCGTCCAGTCGAGCTTCAGCCCGTCGTCGCGGGCGGCGGCCAGCGTGATGCGGCGCTTGTTTTCCTGCGCGCGGGCATGCGCGTCGGCAATCTTGACGTAGTCAGCCTGCACGTCAGCGACATAGCTGGCCTTGTCGCGGCCGAGCAGGCTCGACGCGACGCCGACGGCCCGGCTGGCGTCGAGCACATAGACGGCCTGGCCCTTGGCGTAGTTCGGATGGATCTTGACGGCAGTATGCACTTTCGAGGTCGTGGCGCCGCCGATCAGCAGCGGGACATGGAAGTCCTCGCGCTCCATCTCGGCCGCGACATGGCACATCTCGTCCAGCGACGGCGTGATGAGGCCCGAGAGGCCGATGATGTCGACATTCTCGGCCTTGGCGGTGGCGAGGATCTTCGCCGCAGGCACCATGACGCCGAGGTCGATCACCTCGAAATTGTTGCACTGGAGCACGACGCCGACGATGTTCTTGCCGATGTCGTGCACGTCGCCCTTGACGGTCGCGAGCAGGATCTTGCCCGCCGAGGACGAGCCGGTCGTGCCGAGGCGGCGCTTCTCCTCCTCCATGAACGGCATCAGATAGGCGACGGCCTGCTTCATCACGCGGGCGGATTTCACCACCTGCGGCAGGAACATCTTGCCGGCGCCGAACAGGTCGCCGACGACGTTCATGCCGGCCATCAGCGGGCCTTCGATGACGTCGAGCGGCCGGCTCGCCTTGGCGCGCGCCTCCTCGGTGTCAATCTCGATGAAATCGGTCAGGCCGGAAACCAGCGCATGCTCCAGCCGCTTCTCGACCGGCCATTCGCGCCAGGAGAGATCGGCCTCCTTCTTGGAGCTCGCGCCACCCTTGAAGCGCTCGGCAATCTCCAGCAGCCGCTCCGTGCCGTCGGCGCGGCGGTTGAGGATCACGTCCTCGCAGAGGCCGCGGAGTTCCGGATCGATATCGTCATAGACCGGCAGCGCGCCGGCATTGACGATGCCCATGTCCATGCCGGCGGCGATGGCATAGTAGAGGAACACCGAGTGCATCGCCGCGCGAACACTCTCATTGCCGCGGAAGGAGAACGACAGGTTCGAGATGCCGCCCGAAATATGCGCATGCGGCAGGTTCTGGCGGATCCAGCGCGTCGCCTCGATGAAGTCGACGCCGTAATTATTGTGCTCCTCGATGCCCGTCGCGATGGCGAAGACGTTCGGATCGAAGATGATGTCTTCCGGCGGATAGCCGATCTCGTCGACGAGGATTTTGTAGGCGCGGGCGCAGATCTCGGTCTTGCGCTCGAACGTGTCGGCCTGACCCTTCTCGTCGAAGGCCATGACGACGACGGCCGCGCCATAGCGGCGGAGCTTGCGCGCCTGCTCGCGGAACTGGTCCTCGCCTTCCTTCATCGAGATGGAATTGACGATCGGCTTGCCCTGAACGCATTTCAGGCCGGCCTCGATCACCGACCATTTTGACGAGTCGATCATCACCGGCACCCGGGCGATATCCGGCTCGGCCGCCAGCAGGTTGAGGAAGGTGACCATCGCCGCTTCGGAATCGAGCAGGCCCTCGTCCATGTTGACGTCGAGGATCTGCGCGCCGTTGGCGACCTGTTCGCGCGCGACGTCGAGCGCCGCCGAATAGTCGCCGGCGGTGATCAGCTTGCGAAACTTGGCCGAGCCGGTGACGTTGGTGCGTTCACCGATATTGACGAAGACGGCGGTCGAAGAGGTCATGAGGCGAGTTCAAACGGTTCGAGGCCGGAAAGGCGCAATTTGGGAGAGACGGTGGGCAGGACGCGCGGTGCGAGTCCCTTGACCGCTTCGGCGATCGCGTGGATGTGGTCCGGCGTCGTGCCGCAGCAGCCGCCGACGACGTTGACCAGGCCGGATTGCGCGAATTCGCCGACCAGCACGGCCATGGCGGCCGGGCTCTCGTCATATTCGCCGAATTCGTTCGGCAGGCCGGCATTCGGATAGGCGCAGACCAGCGTATCGGCGACGCGCGAAATCTCGTCGATATGGGCGCGCATCTCGCGGGCGCCGAGCGCGCAATTGAGGCCGATCGAAAACGGCCGCGCATGGCGCAGCGAATACCAGAAGGCGGTCGGCGTCTGGCCCGAAAGCGTGCGGCCGGAAAGATCGGTGATTGTGCCGGAAATCATCACCGGCAGCTCGATCCCCTTCTCGTCGAACACATCCTCGACGGCGGCGACTGCCGCCTTGGCGTTCAGCGTGTCGAAAATGGTCTCGATCAGGATGATGTCCGCCCCGCCATCGACCAGCCCGCGCGTCGCGTCGGCATAGGCATTGCGCAGATCGTCGAAGGTGACCGCGCGAAAGCCGGGATTGTTGACGTCGGGCGAGATCGAGGCGGTGCGATTGGTCGGCCCGATGGCGCCGGCGACGAAGCGCGGCCGCCCCGTCGCGGCCGCGACCGCATCGGCCGCCCGCTTGGCAACGCGGGCGCCTTCGAGGTTCAGTTCGTAGGCCAGTTCCTCCATGCCGTAATCGGCCTGGGCGATCGTGGTCGACGAGAAGGTGTTGGTCTCGACGATGTCTGCGCCGGCCTCGAAATACTGGCGGTGAATGCCTTCGATGGCGTCCGGCTGCGTCAGGATGAGCAGGTCGTTATTGCCCTTCAGGTCGCGATGCCAGTCCTTGAAGCGCTCGCCGCGGAAATCCGCTTCCGAGAACTTCAGCTGCTGGATCATCGTGCCCATGGCGCCATCGAGCACGAGAATGCGCTCGGAAGCGGCGCGCTTCAGGTCGGCAGTGGACGTCGAACTACTCATGATCTTCTCTCCGCGTTCGCTGCGTTGCCCCCTCTCCCTCTGGGAGAGGGTTGGGGTGAGGGCCTTGCTCGGCCTCCCTTGCCGCGCGAACGATTTCCGTCAGCACGCCTTCGGTATTCATCAGAACGTCCGCGTTCCAGAAACGCAAAACGCGATATCCTAAACCCTGTAGATACGCAGTTCGGCGCGTATCATAACCTGCTTGCTCTTCCGCATGCTGCCCTCCATCGAGTTCGACGATGAGCATGGCTTCGACACACGCAAAATCCGCTACGAATGTGCCGATAGGAGCCTGTCGGCGAAACTTCAGTCCTTCCAGGCGACGATCTCGAACATGGAGCCAGAGCTTCTTCTCTGCATCGCTTTGATCTCGTCGTAGTTTCTTCGCTGTACTGGTCTTGAGCCGCAAGGCCCTCACCCAACCCTCTCCCGGGGGGAGAGGGCTTCGAGCGCCCCTACTCGATCCGCCGCCACCGGCCGCATGCCGAGCAGGTGGCAGATCGCGTAGACGAGGTCGGCGCGGTTCATTGTGTAGAAATGGAACTCGTTGACGCCGCGGTCGACCAGGTCGAACACCTGCTCGGCGCAGACTGCCGCCGCCACAAGTTGGCGCGTCGAGGCGTCGTCCTCCAGGCCTTCGAAGCGGGCCGCGAACCAGGACGGAATGCTGGCGCCGGCCTTCTCCGCGAACTTCGCCGTCTGGGTGAAATTGATCACCGGCACGATGCCCGGCACGATCGGAATGGTGATGCCCGCCGCCGCCGCGCGGTCGAGGAAAGCGGCGTAGAGATCGTTGTCGAAAAAGAACTGCGTGATGGCGCGCGTCGCGCCGGCGTCGACCTTGCGCTTCAGATTGTCCAGTTCCGTCTGCCAGTCGCGGCTTTCGGGATGGCGTTCGGCATAGGCGGAAACCGAGATCTCGATCTCCGGATGGCGGCGGCGGATGGCCGTCACAAGGTCGGACGCCTGGGCGTAGCCCTCGGTATGCGGCTGGTAGACGGTGCCGATGCCGGCAACCGGATCGCCGCGCAGCGCCACGATGTGGCGCACGCCCGTCTCTGCATAACCGTCGACGACGGCGTCGATCTCGGCCTTGCTGGCACCGACGCAGGTCAGATGCGCCGCCGGCTTCAGCGCCGTTTCCTTGAGGATGCGCGACACGGTGGCATGCGTCCGCTCGCGCGTCGAACCGCCGGCGCCATAGGTCACCGAGACGAAGGATGGCGAAAGTGGCGCCAGCCGCTCGATCGAGCTCCACAGCGTCTCTTCCATCGCTTCCGTCTTGGGTGGGAAGAACTCGAAGGAGACCTTCAGCCCCGATGCGCCGACACCATTGCGGCTCGCCCGATCGATCGTCTCACGCATCACGCCGTCTCCAACCCCTTCGAAGCTCCGGCAACGACAAAGCGCGGATCGCGCGCCAGCCAGAGCGTTACTGTCAACTGTTCCGCCGCGGACTTGGCCGCGAGATCGGTCGCCTCTTCGAGCACGAGGCCCGCCTGCTCGATCCAGCCGCGCATCACCTCATGCGAGAAGCCGAGCCGGCGATGCGCATGGCGCTCGCGCAGGAATTCCAGCCCGTGCGGGGCAAAGTCGACGACCAGCAGCCGGCCGTTCGGGCGCAGCACGCGCGCAGCTTCCGCCAGCGCCACGGCTGGATCATCGAGATAATGCAGCACCTGGTGGATCGCCACGAGATCGAAACTGTCGCGTGGCATCGGCAGCTTCATGATGTCGCCGTGGCGGATCTGCGCGTGACTGACGCCGGCCTTGTCGAGATTGGCGCGGGCGACCGAGAGCATCGCCGTCGAGGAATCGATGCCGACGCCCTTGTGATAGAGCGGCGCCAAGAGTTCCAGCATCCGTCCCGTACCGGTGCCGATATCGAGGAAGCTGTCGATCGGCCGGGTGCCGAGGATCGAGCGCATCGCCGCCTCGACGGCGGTATCCGGCACATGCAGCGAACGGATGGTGTCCCAGTCGGCGGCATTCTCGGTGAAATAGCGGGCGGCATTCTGCGCGTGCTCGCGCTTGACGCCGGCGAGCCATTCGCGGTCGCGCGCCAGCGCGGTGTCGGCGGGATCGGCGAGCCCGACCAGATCCTGGACCAGCCGCCGTTCGGCGCTTGATTCGGAAATGCGGTAATAGACCCAGGCGCCTTCTGGATTGCGCTCGATCAGACCGGCCTCGGTCAGGAGCTTCAGATGGCGCGAGATGCGCGGCTGCGACTGGCCGAGAATGGCGGTCAGATCCTTGACGGAAAGCTCACCGGCCGACAGCAGCGCCAGGATGCGATAGCGCGTCGCCTCACCCGCCGCCTTCAGCGCCGTGATGATCGCGTCTGTCGAGAGAGCCGCCTGGCCCGCCATGTGCTTCGCTCCGCTCGTCCGAACTCACGGCGGAAGGCCGCCACCGGACGGCAGAAGATATAAACATATCTTTATATCTGTAAAGGGCCTTGTCGGCGATCGCGGTTGCCACGGAACGCAAGAAGGGCGGCGCAGAGGCGCCGCCCTTTCGATCCAGGGTCGACAGGCTTACTCGGCTGCGGCTGCGAGCCCTTCGGCAGACAGGCCGAGCTTGGTCGCGACGCCGATGCCGTATTCGCGGTCGGCGCGGTAGAAGTGCACCAGCTGACGATTGATGATCTCGACCGGGACGCCCTGCATGGCGGCGGCGAGATTGCTGAACAGGCGGTCCTTCTGCTCGGCATTGAACAGGCGGAACAGGTCGCCCGGCTGCTTGTAGTCGTCATTGCCGATGCGGTGGTTATAGCGGTCCGCATCACCCTGGATCTTCAGCGGCGGCTCGGCGACGGCCGGGTCCTGCTTCGGGCCGTTGAACGAATTCGGCTCGTAATAGGCGTCGTTGTTGGTCGCCGGCGGGAAGAAGCGCATCGCCCCGTCCTTGTGGTAGTTATGCACCGGAACCTTCGGCGCATTGACGGGCAGCGCCTCGTAATGCGTGCCGAGCCGGTAACGGTGGGCGTCCGCATAGGAGAAGATGCGCGCCTGCAGCATCTTGTCCGGCGAGAAGCCGATGCCCGGAACGATGTTGGACGGCGAGAAGGCGACCTGCTCGATCTCCGCGAAATAGTTTTCCGGATTGCGGTTCAGCTCGAGGATGCCGACGTCGATCGGCGGATACTCGGCATGCGGCCACACCTTGGTGAGGTCGAAGGGGTTGTAGGAAGTCTTGTCGGCGTCCGTTTCCGGCATCACCTGGACCTGAACGGTCCAGCGCGGGAACTCATGCTTCTCGATCGCGCCGAACAGGTCTTCCTGCGTCGATTCGCGGGTCTTGCCGACGACATCGGCGGCTTCCGCATTGGTCCAGTGTTCGTGGCCCTGCTGCGTCTTGAAGTGGAACTTGACCCAGAAGCGCTCATTCTCGGCGTTGATGAACGAATAGGTGTGCGAACCGTAGCCGTTCATCTTGCGCACGGAGGTCGGCAGGCCGCGATCCGAGAACAGGATCGTCACCTGGTGCAGGCTCTCGGGCGACAGCGACCAGAAATCCCACATCGCCGTCGGCGAGCGAAGATTGGTCTTGGGATGGCGCTTCTGCGTGTGGATGAAGTCGGGGAACTTCAGCGGATCGCGGACGAAGAACACCGGCGTGTTGTTGCCGACGAGGTCCCAATTTCCGTCCTCGGTGTAGAACTTGAGGGCGAAGCCGCGCACGTCGCGCTCTGCGTCGGCGGCGCCGAGTTCGCCGGCCACCGTGGAGAAGCGTGCGATCATCGGCGTCTGCGCGCCGGGCTGCAGCGCCTTGGCCTTGGTATATTTCGAGATGTCGCCGGTGACGGTCAGCGTGCCATAGGCGCCCCAGCCCTTGGCATGGACCACGCGCTCCGGGATCCGCTCGCGATTCTGGTGCGCAAGCTTCTCGACCAGTTGCCAATCCTGCAGGAGGACCGGTCCGCGCTCCCCCGCCGTCAGGGAGTTCTGGTTGTCTGCAACCGGCGCGCCGGCCGTTGTCGTTAGTTTGTCTGTCATGGCGCCCTCCAAGGGTATTTGGCGACATTCGAGCCGCCTTCGACATGGCCGCAAGATGCCATGCGATTAGACCGGTTCCAAATCATATTGAATGCGACTATCGATAAGAATAACTTATCGGCCATGATCTGGATCAATTCCAAACGGC
This sequence comes from Kaistia defluvii, assembly GCF_040548815.1. NCBI lineage: Bacteria > Pseudomonadati > Pseudomonadota > Alphaproteobacteria > Hyphomicrobiales > Kaistiaceae > Kaistia > Kaistia defluvii. Next base: position 1,954,752 of record NZ_JBEPSM010000001.1, read on the forward strand.
AAAAATCGTGATCACGCTCCGGCAGTTGCGCTATTTCGAGGCTGTGGCGCGCCACCTGCATTTCGGCAAGGCTGCGGCCGAATGCGCCGTGACGCAGCCGGCTTTGTCGCAGCAGATCGGTGAACTCGAGGCGACGCTCGGTGTACCGCTGCTGGAGCGCGGCTCGCGCCGCATCGCCGTGACACCGAAGGGTGAGGAAGTGGCGCGGCGGGCGCTCCGCATCCTGGGCGAAGTGCGCGACCTGACCGATTACGCCCGCCATGGTGGCGGCGTGCTGTCCGGGCCACTGCGCATCGGCGTGATTCCCTCGATCGCCCCCTATCTCCTGCCCAAGGCGCTGCCGCTGGTCCAGCACACCTATCCCGCGCTCGAACTGCAACTGCGCGAGACGCATACCAGCGTGCTGGTCGACGAACTGGCGCAGGGCAAACTCGACGTGGTGCTGATGGCCCTACCGGCAGGCGATTCGGGCTTCGAGAGCCTGCCGCTTTTCGTCGATCGCTTCCTGCTCGCGACCCAGGCCGGCATGCCGGCCTCCGCCGCCGCCTTCAGCAGCCCGGACATGATCCCGCCCGACCGGCTCCTGCTGCTGGAAGAAGGCCACTGCCTGCGCGACCAGGCGCTCACCTATTGCCGGATTCCGCGCTCGGAGAAGATGAACGGCTTTGGCGCCGCCAGCCTTTCCACCATCATGCAGATGGTGGCCAATGGCTATGGGGTGACCCTGCTGCCGGAAATGTGCGTACCGATCGAAGCGCGCGACGAGCGCATCGCGCTCTCGCGCTTCAGCGCGCCCGAGCCGCAGCGCGAGATCGGGCTGGTCTGGCGACGCTCGTCGCCGCGCCGGGCCGATTTCGAGGCGATCGGCCGCCTGCTGGTGAAAGCTGCCTCCGACACGGCGCCGACCGTCGACACGGCGGCGAGGGCCGTGCCAGCCTTGGCCATCTCCTGACAAAGGGGTGGTGGCAACCCGATCCCGGCGACCTAGTTGAATTCGGGTCCAAACCGGAAAGGGAAACACGATGCGATACACGCTGCTCGCCGCTGCCAGCCTCGCCGCACTGACCGTCGGAGGTCCGGCTCAAGCCAAGATCCCCCTGGTCAACGCCACCTGCCCGATGAACATAGAAGTCCACGCCGACGAGGGCGGCCCGATCTACATCAATGGCAAGGAAGGCAAGCTGAAGAAGTTCAACGACAACTACTTCGAGGCCAAGGGCAGCGGCGTGACCATCTCGCTGGCCATCAACCCCGATGGCACGGCGAACGTGTCCTACACCGGCAAGCACGGCGCCAACGGCGTCTGCATCGTCAAGTAGCGCCCTGCCTCAAGCCCCTTTGGCCCGCCGGCTGCCTCTTTGACGGCCGGCTATGCCTTGACCGCGATCAGGAACAGGCGCGGGAAGCGCAGCAGGACTCGTCCGTCCGACATCGGCGGATAGCAGGCGGCGATCCGCTCCAGATAGGCTTCGAGGAACGCCTCGCGCAGGTCCGGCTGGATCGGCTCGAGATAGGGGCGCAGCCCCGTCCCCTTGACCCATTCGACGATCGCCGCCGCATCGGCGAGCGGGTGGTTGTAGATCGTGTGCCAGACATCGAGGCGGGCGGATTTCGGTCCGAGAGCTTCGAAATACCCCGCCGGCGACGGCAGCATCGGCCGGCGGATGCCGCGATTGGCGAACGCGCTGGCCCATGCCCCGGAATGCGCCACCTCTTCCATCAGCATATGCGTGGGTTCGCCGAGATTGTCCGGCATCTGAACGGCGAGCACGCCGCCCGGCTTGAGGCTTTCCATCAGGCGGACCAGCACGGCGAGGTGCTCGGGCACCCACTGGAACACCGCATTGGCGAACAGCAGGTCGACGGGCTCGGCCGGCGCCCAGTCGGCGATGTCGGCTTCAAGGAAGGTGACGCCCGGCAGGCGCTTGCGCGCCGCAACCAGCATGTCCGGGGCCGAATCGATGCCGGTGATCGTGGCGCCCGGAAAGCGCTCGGCCAGAAGCTCCGTTGAATTGCCGGGGCCGCAGCCGAGATCGACCACCGACTGGGCGGTTTCGAGGGGAACCTGCGCCAGCAGGTCCCGTGCCGGGCGCGTGCGCTCGTCCTCGAACTTCACATATTGGCTCGCCGACCACGCCAGCTGATCCATGATGGCCCCCTTCTTTCATTTCCTGCGCCGCAGCCCAACTCCTTAAGTCCGCCTGCGTTCCGCGGATAGGAAATAGGCTCTCGTACCGTGCCGCATAGCCTCGCAGGCGGACAATAGGATGACAGTCTTCCCTGTCCCGCGCGTTGGTTTGAACCACCAGCCCTGGCGACGACCCATGTTGTGATGCGCATCACAGACAGGGACGGGACCGAATGACAATCTCCAATCAAGTCAAAGCCAAGGGAACAGCCGCCCGCAAGGCGACGATGGCAGCCAACCGCTGCCCGTTGCTCGCACCCGGCAGCCCCCGTGGCCCGACGCAAGGACACCCGGACCCTTAGCCCCTCAACCGGGCCAAGGAAGGGCGAACGGCCCTGCCCCTGCCCCCCTAGACCCAGGCAGGGCCGTTCGCTGAAAGCATCGCCCGCTCGACGGGCCAACCGCCATACCGGCAGGGCCGGTGGGGCGGCGGACGGTTCCTGGCCCGCTGCGCCGCAGAGCGCGGGTCGGGGCCGTCCGCTGTTATTCCGCAAATGTCGGGCACGCTGCGATTTGCAGTGCGTCACGCCCCGCCTTCGGCGGCGCAGCAACACATTCGGTCGACATTGCCGCGAAAATGGCTACGACCGTTGCAATGAACGATCGATGCCCTCCCCTGCCGCCGGCTCTGCTGGACTATCTCGCCGCCGTGGAGCCGGGTCGAACCGTGTTGCATCGGCATGACGGGCAGGACGACGCGCAATCGGTGAGCTGCTCGGCCAGTCCGGCCGCCGCGAAGATCGCCTATTTCCACGATCCCCAGACGTCGAACCTCTACGAGATCCACTTCGACCAGCATTCCAGCTCGACGGTGCGCATCGACCTGAACCGGCTGGAAGTGCACAAGAAGCTCGCCCGCTTCATCGAGCACGGCATCGAGGGCCGCGAAATCCGCTGGCTGACCGCCATGGCGCCGACGGGCGTCGTGCCGAAGCTGCTGGGGCATATTCCGCGCCTGTTGCGCATGGAATATGTCGGCGAACCCACCCGGCGTTACAACCTGCCTGCCGACTGGCGCGAGCAGGCCGAGGCAATCCTCGCCGCGCTGGCCTCCGTCGGCTGCTGCCACAACGACATCAAGTGCGACAACCTGATGGTGCGCGACGGCCGACTGACCCTGGTCGATTTCGGCTGGGCGACCGCCAAGGGCGATCCGATCCCGCCGCACTGGCCGCAGGGCATCGGCCGCCAGCACCGGCTCGCCATCCACCGCTTCGACGACCGCCACGCCATCTTCGCCGCGCTGGAGTCCGCCGAGCGAGACGAGGTGGACCGCTCGATCGTGCTGCCGGCCTGAGGTCTCAGCCTTCGGCGAGCGCCCGCTCCCCCGCCGCCTCTGCGTGGATCGTGGTCGTGTCGTAGAGCGGCACGGTGCTGTCCTCGGCCCCGACCAGCAGCATGATCTCGGTGCAGCCGAGGATGATCGCCTCAGCGCCGCGCTCGACCAGCCGGGCCATTACGGCGCGATAGGTTTCGCGCGACGATGGCTCGACGCGCCCCTGCACCAGCTCCTCATAGATGATGCGATGCACCGCGGCGCGGTCGGCCTCGTCCGGAACGAGAACCTCGAGGCCATGCTCGCTGGCGAGCCGGCCCTTGTAGAAATCCTGCTCCATGGTGAAGGCGGTGCCGAGCAGGCCGACGCGCGTGACGCCCGCCGCCCGGATCCGTTCCGCGGTCGGGTCGGCGATGTGCAGCAGCGGAATATCGATCGCCGCCTGCACGTCACCCGCCATGCGGTGCATGGTGTTGGAGGCGATCAGCACGAAATCGGCCCCGCCGCGCTCCAGCCGGCGGGCGGCGTCGATCATCAACTTTGTCGCCTCGTCCCAGCGCCCGACATGCTGCAGCGCCTCGATCTCGGCGAAATCGAACGACCACATCACGATGCGGGCCGAATGCAGGCCGCCGAGCCGGCCGCGCACCGCCTCGTTGAGGATGCGGTAATATTCGGCCGAGCTTTCCCAGCTCAGGCCGCCGATCAGTCCGATCACCTTCTGCACCATGCCGCATCCCCACGATGCCCGTTTCCGGGCAGCCCAAACAAGAACGGGCGGGTCCGCCTATCCGAAAGGATAGGACCGACCCGCCCGCATCAACCCAACGCCGAAGCGACTAGCGCGTCAGCTTCTTGTACTTGATCCGGTGCGGCATGACCGCATCGTTGCCGAGGCGACGCTTCTTGTCTTCCTCATATTCCGCGAAGTTGCCCTCGAACCACTCGACATGGCTGTCGCCCTCGAAAGCGAGGATGTGGGTCGCGAGACGGTCGAGGAACATGCGATCATGCGAGATGATCACGGCGCAACCGGCGAAATCCTCGAGCGCCTCTTCCAGCGCTGCCAGGGTTTCGGTGTCGAGGTCGTTGGTCGGCTCGTCGAGCAGGATGACGTTGTTGGCGTCCTTCAGCAGCTTGGCGAGGTGAACGCGATTGCGCTGGCCGCCCGAAAGCGTGCCGACCTTCTGCTGCTGGTCGCCACCCTTGAAGTTGAACGCGCCCGCATAAGCGCGCGTGTTCACTTCCTTCTTGCCGAGATAGAACACTTCGGCGCCGCCGGAGATTTCCTCCCAGACGGTCTTGTTCGAGCCGAGGTCGTCGCGGCCCTGGTTGACGTAGCCGAGCTGGACCGTATCGCCGAGCGAGATCGAGCCGGAATCGGGCTTTTCCTCGCCGGTGATCATCTTGAACAGGGTCGACTTGCCGGCGCCGTTCGGGCCGATCACGCCGACGATACCGCCGGGCGGCAGCTTGAACGAGAGGTTGTCGATCAGCAGGCGGTCGCCATAGCTCTTCGACAGGTTCTCGACCTCGATGACCTTGTCGCCCAGGCGCTCGCCGACCGGAATGACGATCTGCGCCGTCTGCAGCGACTTGCCCTCTGCCCGCTCGACCAGCTCGTCATAGGCCTTGATACGGGCCTTGGACTTGGACTGGCGGGCCTTGGGCGACTGCTGGATCCACTGGCGCTCGCGCTCGATCGCCTTCATGTGGGTCATGTCCTCGCGACCCTCCTGCTCCATGCGCTTGGCCTTCTTCTCCAGATAGGCGGAGTAGTTGCCTTCGTACGGAATCGAACGGCCGCGATCGAGCTCGAGGATCCAGCCCGTTACATTGTCGAGGAAGTAGCGATCGTGGGTGACTATCAGGATGGCGCCGGGGTAATCGCGCAGATGCCCTTCGAGCCAGTTGATCGACTCGGCGTCGAGATGGTTGGTCGGCTCGTCGAGGAGCAGCAGATCGGGCTGCTCGAGCAGCAGGCGGCAGAGCGCGATGCGGCGCTTCTCACCACCGGAGAGGTTTTCCACCGAGGCGTCGCTGGGCGGGCAGCGCAGCGCGTCCATCGCCATCTCGACCTGGCTCTCGAGATCCCACAGGTTCTGGCTGTCGATGATGTCCTGGAGCTTGGCGCCCTCCTCCGCGGTCTCGTCGGAGTAGTTCATCATCAGGTCATTGTAGCGGTCGACGATCGCCTTCTTCTTGGCGACGCCTTCCATGACGTTCTCGAACACGTTCTTGGTCGGATCGATCTTCGGTTCCTGCGCGAGGTAGCCGACGGAAGCGCCCTGCGCCACCCAGGCCTCGCCCGAGAAATCCTTGTCCATCCCGGCCATGATCTTCAGGAGGGTCGACTTACCCGAGCCGTTCGGGCCGAGCACGCCGATCTTGGCGTCGGGATAGAAGGAGAGATGGACGTTCTCCAGGACCTTCTTGCCGCCCACATAGGTCTTGGTCAGACCTTGCATGAAATAGATAAACTGCCGCGCCATAAATTCGCTCCGAAGGCCCTCTTCGCCAAAGAGGCAGGATGTAGGGATTAGGTTGCCGCTCTTCTAGTCGATGCGCTGCCAAGGGGCAACGCGCGTGACGCCGCGCCCGGATCGTGGACGCCGGATTGGCGCCATCCCGAGACACCGGAAGGCGGGGGGTTGAAAAACTAGATCGCCGCCGGGTCGGCGGCGACTTCGCCGCCGAGGGGGACGACCGGCGCCGGCACGAAGGCGGCGCCCGCGCCGTCCGAGGCAGGGAGTTGCTCCATCAGCGCCAGCAGGCCTGCCGCGAAGTCGGCCTCGGACGTCGGATGATAGCGCGCCGCGATCGCGGATCGCAGGGTCGCCAGCCATTCGTCGTCGGTCGCCGCCCGCTCGATCGCCGCAATCCAGCCTTCCAGATCGCGCGCCGGGATAACCGGCATCAGCCCCTGCGTCGCCTCCGCGAGGGCCGGCGCGTCGGAAATCAGAACCGGCAGGCCGAAATCCAGGCACTCGGCGGCGCCGAGGCCCCAGCCTTCCGCGAGCGAGGGAAACACGCCGAACCGGGCGTTCTGATACAGCCAGGCCAGTTGCGGATCGCTGATGCCCGAGAGGAAAGTTACCTTGTCGGCCAGTTCCGGATGATCGGCCAGATACTGCTCGACTTCCTCCACCATCCAGCCCCATCGGCCGCAGAGGACGAGTTTCGGCATGCGGTCGCCCAGCTGCGGCATCAGGCGTTCCCAGGCCCGCAGCAGCGTGATGTGATTTTTCCGGATCTCGATCGTCGAGCAATAGACGACGAAATTCGTGCCGATCAGCGATTCCACCGGCTCGGGCTTACGTCCCGCCAGTCCCTCGCGCAGAAACGATCCCAGCGGATTGACGGTGACCGTCGGCCGGCGTTCGCCCTCCAGGCCCGCCCGGGTCGTTCGGGCCGAATATTCCGAGACGCAGACCAGCTGGCTGCACCACGCCTGCATCCACTTGAAGTCGCGGGCGAAGGACTTGGCATGGCCCTTGTGGACGAGGTCGGGCATGTCGAGCGGGATCGTGTCATGCAGGATCGCCGTGACCTTCGCCCGGACCTCGGCCGACCGGTGGCCGGCGATCGAATGCAGCCCGATATTCGAAAGGAAGCACTGCGCCTGGGGGTCGGACAGCGGATCCTCGCTGGCCCCGCCCTTCTTGGCGCCGGCCGCGAAGACGAGCTTGCCGATGCGGATGCCGAGTTTCGCCAGCTCGAACGGCAGGCCGGAACGGCCGGCGCGATTGGCCAGGTATCCGGCGGCCACGCGGTCCAGTTCGCGCCCGGCGGAGCCGCCACTGGCGCGGATCACCTGGTAGACGGTCATCACCCGCTGCGGGAACGGCGCGTCTCCGACGCCCTCGATGAACGGGATGCGGCGCTCGACCAGCGCCTCGAGATAGCGCAGTTCCACGGAAGTCAGCATGCGCGCCTTGCCGCTGCCCTCGACGAGGTAGAACGCGATGTTCGGGTCCTTGCGGCGCAGCACCTGGCGGATCAGCGCGCTCTCGACGCGGGGAATGCCTACAGGGGGATGCGGCCCCCACCGCAGGGGCTGGGTCGCGTCGAAATAGAACTTGGACATAAGGGGCGCATCCCAGCGGCAGACGGTACAGGGTGACGAGAATCATCCTCGCGGACAATTCAGTCGATAGTTTGATCAGGGCGAAATGCCCGCATGGCCCCCCCACTTGTCAACGGAGCGCAGGACAGTCGCGCCCTCGTCCACGGCTTCAGGATCGACAAAGACCCCTCGACAAATCGTAAGGCCTTCCATATATGTAGCTTCATACAATGTACGAGGCGACTGTTATGGTAAGCTATGAAAATCGGCCCAAGACGTTCCTGGGACGGCTATCGCAGGCGAGCCGCGCCATGCGCACCTGTTTTGATTCCGAATTGAAGACGCTCGACCTGACGCTGTCGCGCGGGCGGCTGATGCTGCATCTGGTCTCGGCGTCGCATGTCGTCACCCAGTCGGAGCTCACCGACGCGCTGGAAGTCGAGCATCCCACCATCGTGCGGCTGCTCGATGGGCTCGAGCAGTCGGGCCACGTCCAGCGCCAGCCGCTGCCCGGCGACCGCCGCGCCAAGGCCGTGGTCCTGACGGCGGAAGGCCAGGCCATCGGCGAACGCGTCCTGCGCATGACCGACACGCTGAGCGAGCGCCTGCTGGAAGGAATTTCGCCGCAGGATATCGACGTGGCGGAACGGGTCCTGGTGGCTCTCTCCGACAATCTAGGCCGGGCGCTCGCCAAGGAAACGGAAGTCGAGCCGGCATCATGAGCAACGCGATCGCCCTGGCGCCGCGGCCCGAGGCAACTGGCCCGGCGGCGCCGAAACCCGTTCCTGTCCAGCCTGCCCCCGCCGCCATCGTCGCGCCGCCGGCCCCTCCGGCCGCGCCCGTCTTCGTGCCGATGCCGCCCTTGCGCGCCGCCATCTATGCCGGCGCCTCGATCCTGCTGGGCCTGACGCAGGGCCTCGGCCTCAATCTGGTCAGCGCCAACCTGACGGGCCTGCAGGGTCCGCTGCATGCGACGCAGATCGAGATCGCCTGGCTGACCGCCGCCTACATGGCCACCAACATCACCGGCACCATGCTGCTCTACAAGGTGCGGACCCAGTTCGGCCTGCGCCGCTTCGCCGAGATCGGCCTCGTCATCTACGCGCTGGTCACCATCGCCCATCTGTTCAGCAACGATCTGCGCTCGGCGCTGGCCGTGCGCGCCGTGATGGGCATCGCCGCCGCGCCGCTTTCGACGCTTGCCTTCTATTACATGCTCGAATGGCTGCCGCCGGCCCGCAAGCTGACGCTGGGCGTCACTTTCGGCGTTCTGGGCGGCCAGCTGGCCGTGCCCATTGCCCGCGTGATCTCGCCGGACCTGCTGGAACTCGGCGACTGGCACGGGCTCTATCTGATCGAAGCGGGCCTGGCGATGCTGAGCCTTGCCGTCATCTACATCCTGCCGATTACCCACCCGCCGCGGGTGAAAGTGTTCGACCGGGAGGACTGGATCAGCTTTCCGCTGATTGCCGCCGGCTTCGGCTCGACCGCCATCGTCCTTTCCGTCGGCCGGCTCTACTGGTGGTTCGATGCGCCCTGGATCGGCGTGCTGCTCGCCGTTTCGATCGCGTCGCTCACCCTCGTCGTCATCATCGAATGGCACCGCGCCCATCCGATCATCGACCTGCGCTGGCTGTCGTCCTACGACATGCTGACGCTGACGGGCTCGTTCCTGCTGTTCCGCTTCTTGCTGTCCGAACAGTCGGTCGGCGCCATCGGCCTGTTCAACTCGATCGGCCTGCAGAACGACCAGCTGATCCCGCTGTTCACGATCATCCTAGCGGCGACGCTGGCGGGCTATCTGTTCACGGCCTGCGTCATCAGCCCGGCAAATGGCCCGCGCCTGCATCTGGCGGCGCTGATCCTGATCGCCGCCGGCGCCTGGATGGATTCGCGCGTCACCAACTTGACCCGGCCGGAGCAGTTCTATGTCAGCCAGGCCATGATCGCCTTTGCCGGCGCGATGTTCCTGCCGCCCGCTCTGCTCGTGGGCTTCGGCAAGGCGATAGCCAGGGGGCCGATGGGCATATTGAGCTTCCTCGTCGTCTTCCTCGGCACCCAGAGCATGGGCGGCATCCTGGCCTCCGCCATTCTCGGGACCTTCCAGACGGTGCGCGAGAAGTTCCATTCGAGCGTCATCGTCGAGCACCTGACGCTGCAGGATCCGCTCGTCGCCCAGCGCATCCGCGCCTACGGCGCCGCCTATTCCAAGGTGTTGCCGGATCCAGCGCTCCAGAATGCCGAAGGCGTCGTTGCACTCGGCAAGCTGGCCAGCCAGGAGGCGAGCATCCTCGCCTACCAGGACATGTTCCTGCTGATCTTCTACGTCGCGCTGGCCGGCATCGCCCTGCTGGCCGCCCACACCGCCTATGTCCGCTATCGCACCACCCGCCTCGCCGCGCTCACCCCGGCCTGACGGTTATCAGAATCGAGTGTTCATCATGCAGATCCAGTCGATCTTCAAATCCAGAACCACCCTCGCCGCGCTTGCCGTCGGCATTCTCGGCGTGCTGCTCGTGCTCTATTCCTGGCAGCTGCCGCCCTTCGCCTCGTCGGTGCAGACCACCAACAACGCCTATGTCAAAGGCCAGGTCACGCTGCTCAGCCCGCAGATCGCCGGCTATGTCGTCGCCGTTCCGGTCCAGGACTATATGAGCGTCAAGAAGGGCGACCTGCTCGTGCAGATCGACGACCGCATCTATCGCCAGCAATTGGCTCAGGCCCAGGCGACCCTGGTCCAGCAGCAGGCGGCGCTCGCCAATTTCGCCGAGAACCGCCTCGCCAAGCAGGCAAGCCTCGACCTCGCCAAGGCGCAGCGGCAAAGCGCGCAGGCCGGGCTGGAGAAGGCCGAGCTCGACGACAAGCGCACTGGCACGCTGGTCGATCGCGGTTTCTCGACCCAATCCTCCGGCGACCAGACCCGCGTTGCGCGGCTGCAGGCGCAGTCGATGGTCGCCCAGGCGGAAGCCTCGGTGCAGATCGCCGAGCAGAACCTCGCTCTGATCGACGCCGGCAAGAGCTCCCTCGAAGCCGCCGTCGCCAGCGCCGAGGCGGCGGTCGAACTCGCCCAGATCAACCTCGGCAACACCCGCATCGTCGCGCCGGTCGATGGCCGGCTTGGCGAGGTCGCGGCGCGGCTTGGACAATATGCGGCCGCCGGCACGCAGCTGACCTCGATCACGCCGTCGAAAACCTGGGTCATCGCCAATTTCAAGGAAACCCAGCTCGCCCATGTCGAAGTCGGCCAGCCCGCCACCTTCACGGTCGACGGTCTCGGCGACGTCGAGCTGAACGGCCGCGTGTCGCAGATCGCGCCCGCTGCCGGTTCGGAGTTCAGTGTGCTCAAGCCGGACAACGCCACGGGCAACTTCACCAAGGTCGCCCAGCGCATTCCGCTGCGCATCGAGATCGATGGCGGCCAGCCCGCGGCTGCGGATCTGCGCCCCGGCATGTCGGTGATCGTCAAGATCGACACCGCCGACAAGCCGCTGCCGGCCCTGGCTTCGGCGCAGTGACCACCAACGGGCGCCCGGCAAGGGCGCCCGGTTTCAGCTCTCCCTGAGGGAGAGGTCGACGGCCGTAGGCCGGCGGGTGAGGGTTTACGGCCTAACCGGATAGTTTCCTAAAACCTCACCCGAAGCTTCGCTCCGACCTCTCCCTCAGGGAGAGGTAACGAGGCGTGCGCTGGACGGGCGCGAGCCCTTTTGCCGCGCTCGCCTCAGCGCACGGTGACGGGAATGGCCTGGGCCATGTTGTTGCCGACGCCGATCCAGTTCCAGTTCGGTTCGATCGGCTGGATATTGCCGGCCGCATCGATCGCCCGGCAGGACAGCACGTGCTCGCCGGGCTCCGCTTCCCAGAGGCAGGTCCAGCGCCGCCAGGCGAACTCCCCCTGCGGCGGATCCAGCTCCGCCGCGGTCCAGCCGCCATCGACCCCGAACTCCACCCGCTCGATCGGCGCCTCGCCCGACCAGGCCCGGCCCTCGATCCGGCACGGCCCGGCGCCCAGCGTGCGCTGGCGCGTCAAAAAATCGGGATCGCCCGGCGGCACCAGCAGCGCGCGCGGCCGGATGCGCTGCACCGGCACGCCGGGATCGTCCGGGCCGCTTCGATAATGGTAGTTGGTCGCCTGATAGTAGCCCTGGAACGGACGGTTCACCGCCTCGATCCGGTTCAGCCATTTGACGCTGGCCATGCCGTACCAGCCCGGTACCAGCAGGCGCAGCGGAAAGCCGTGCTGCGGCAGCAGGGGCTGGCCGTTCATCTCATAGGCAAGCAGGATTTCCGGCCGGTTGGCATAGTCGACCGGCAGGCTGCGGGCGTAATCCAGCTCCTCGCCCTTCTCGAAGCCATGGTCGGCGCCGGTGAAGACGATCTCGACGGCATCGGCTTGCACGCCGGCCTCGGCCAGCAGGCCGGAGAGCGGCGTGCCGGTCCACAGCGCCGTACCGACCGCCTCCGTCACCCAGGGCTGGCTGACCGGCCGCGGATGCAGGCGCGAACGGCCATTGCCGGCGCATTCGAGCGTGACCGGCAGGCTGACGCGGGGCCGCGCGCGGATGTCGTCCAGGGTCAGCTCGAGGCGGCGCGCGACGGAGCCTTCGATCGAAAGCCGCCAGTCGGCGGGATCGATCATCGGAATGTCGAAATGGATCAGCAGGTAATGCAGGCCCGCCGGGGTGATGTCGTACCGCAGCGCCTCAAGCGGCATGGCGTGGTTGCGCGCCGCGAGCTGCAACTCCTCGACCGTCAGCGGCCCCTCGGTCGGTCCCTTGGGCAAGGACGGGCGGCCAAAGATGGAAAGCGGCGTATCGGACATGCGCGACCCCATGATCAAAGCTCTGCGACAGCTACCGGCCGTTGCAAAGCCTAGCATGGAACCGGCGCGGCACCAGACCGGCCGGCTCGGTTCAGCCGGCCAGAACCAGCTTCTTCAGATCCACGCCCTCGTCCGCCGCCACCGCCTTGTCGAGCTGGAAGCCGGATCCCAGCATGCGGCGGCCCAGCATGTGATCGCCGGCGCGGTTGACCGAGTCGATCGCGACCAGTTCGTCGTCGCGGTAATGGAACACGGAGAACGAGCCGTCCTCCGGCCTGCCGCGCAGGACGCTGGAATTGGCGTCGTTGGAAAGGCCGACCATCTGCAGCTTGGCGTCGCCCTGATCCGACCAGAACCATGGCACGGCGCGATAGGCCTCGCCCTTGCCGAGCAGCGCCGCGACGCCGGTCTTTGCCTGGTCGACGGCGTTCTGCACGCTTTCGAGCCGCACCGAACGGCCCAGCGCCCAATGATGGAACGACACCGCGTCGCCGGCCGCGACGATGCGCGGATCGGACGTGCGCATCGCCTCGTCGACGACGATGCCATTGGCGACATGCAGGCCGGCGGCCTCCGCCAGTTCGACATTCGGCACCACGCCGACGCCGACGATCACCGTGTCGGCGGGAATGCGCTCGCCGGACAGCGTCTCGACCGCGACGGCCTGGCCGTTCTCGCCAATGATGCCGTGGACCGGAGTCTCCAACCGGATCGTCGTGCCCATGGCGCGGTGCAGGTCGAGGAAATAGGCCGAGATCGCCGGCGCCACGACGCGGCCCATGAGGCGCGGCGCGGCTTCCAGCACGGTCACGGTCTTGCCGAGCAGGCGCGCGGTCGCGGCCAGCTCCAGGCCGATGAAGCCGCCGCCAACCACGACGACATCCCGCGCCATCGCGAAGCGCCGCTTCAGCCGGCGCGCGTCCTCGGCGGTGCGCAGCAGGAAGATGTTTTCGAGATCGATGCCGGGTACCGGCGGCACGCGGACGCGCGCGCCGGTCGCGAGCACCAGCCCGTCGAAGGGCAGGCTGTCGGCTCCGAGCCGCACCAACCCTGCGTCGCGGTCGATGGCGGTCACTTCCGAACCCAGCACCAGATCGACGGCATTCTTCTCGTAGAAGGCGGCCGGGCGCAGCTCTTGCAGCTCGTCGCCCTCGGCCTTGATGAAGCCTTTCGAGAGCGGCGGGCGGTGATAGGGGATCTCGCGCTCGGCCGAGACGAGCGTGACCCTGCCGTCAAATCCGTCCGAGCGGAGGCTCGCCGCGGCCTGCGCGCCGGCATGGCCGCCGCCGATGATTACGATGTTCTTGGTCATGTCACCCGCCAGTCCGATTCCGCGCGACACTGGCACCGGGGGGCCGTTCCGTGCAAGGGGCGGAGGGTCCGGAGACGGGCAGAAAGCCTGTCACCCTGTCCCTCTCCCGCAAGCGGGCGATAGAACGCGCGCGACGGCTCCCATAAAGGGGACATCAGCCTCTCACCTCTCCCTGAGGGAGAGGTCGGCTCGAAGAGCCGGGTGAGGGTTTAGGGAACCATCCGGATAAAGCTCAGAATGCAGAGATCAAGCGGTAAGGCCGTAAACCCTCACCCGCCGACCTGCGGCCGTCGACCTCTCCCTCAGGGAGAGGTGAAGGAAGCGCGTCTCCGGCAGGACAGGGCACAACGGACAATCACGCTCGCCGTCATCCCGGCTCCCGAGCCGGGATGACGGCGAGCGTAGACCTTGGCCGCTTAAGACTCCCAAAAACCCGGATGCATGGATCCCGGATCTCCGCTTCGCTGCGTCAGGGATGACGGCGAGCTTGTATCTCCGGCCCTTCACCGGAATCAAATCGCCCGGCCGCCCCTGTCGAAGCGGTGGATATGCGTCTCGTCGGCGGCGAGGCCGACCGTCGCGCCGACCTCGAAATCTTCCTGGCCGACGATGCGGACCGTCACCATGTCGGCGCCTTCGACGGCGACATAGACGAAGGTGTCGGAGCCCAGTTTCTCGAGATGGCTGACCTTGCCTTCCCAATTGCCGCCGGTCGGCACGATGCGAACGTGCTCGGGCCGGATGCCGATCGTCGTGGCGCCCAGCTTTTCCGCCGGCGCGCCGGTGAGGAAATTCATCTTCGGCGAACCGATGAAGCCGGCGACGAAGAGATTGGCCGGCTTGTTGTAGAGATCGATCGGGCGGCCGACCTGCTCGATCTTGCCGGCGCTCAGGACGACGATCTTGTCGGCCAGCGTCATCGCCTCGACCTGGTCATGCGTCACATAGATCATCGTGCCGCCCAGCAGGCGGTGCAGATTGGCGATCTCGATGCGCGTATTGACGCGAAGCGCCGCATCGAGATTGGACAGCGGCTCGTCGAACAGGAACAGTTTTGGCTGCCGCACGATGGCCCGGCCGATGGCGACGCGCTGGCGCTGGCCGCCGGAAAGCTCGGAAGGCCGGCGATCGAGCAGCGGGTCGAGATGCAGCATCTTGGCAGCGGCAGCGATCCGGCGCTCGATCTCGCTCTTCTCGACGCCCTCCTGCTTCAGCGCCAGGCCCATGTTGCCCTTCACCGTCAGGTGCGGATAGAGCGCGTAGCTCTGGAACACCATGGCGATGCCGCGCTTGGCGGGCGGCGTCACGTCGACATTCTTCCCGGCGATCGTCACGTGGCCGGAGGTCTGGTCCTCGAGGCCCGCGATGATGCGCAGCAGCGTCGACTTTCCGCAGCCTGACGGGCCGACGAAGACGACGAACTCGCCCTCGGAGACCTCGAGATCGACGCCGCGGATGACATCGGTCGATCCGAAGCGCTTGGTGACGTTCTGGAGGGTCAGTGCGCTCACGGGCTTATCCTTCGTGATCGTTGGCTGAGCGTCGGCCCAGGAAAACTCTGTCGATATGCCAGGTCACAGCTTCACCACCCTGCCCTCGCGCATGCTGACCTCGGCGGCCAGCGCGATTTCCAGTGAAGTGATGGCGTCCTGCATGTGGCGGGTCAGGTCGATGTCGTCGCGGATCGCCTTCAGCAGATAGGCCTGCTCGCGGTCGCAAAGCGCCTGGTGGCCAGGCTCGTCCTCGGTCGAGAACCATTCATCGGCGCGCTCGAACGAACCATCCGCCTTGAGTTCGGAATGATGGACGCGGATGCGCGCCGTCTTGGTGTGGGTGTCGACATCGTCCGACTTCGCGCCCTCATCCATGACGATCGAGACGGCGCCCTTCGGGCTCATCACGTCCTTCACGAAGAAGGCGGTCTCGGAGATCATCGGGCCCCAGCCGGCTTCATACCAGCCGACCGAGCCATCCTCGAAGATCACCTGCAGATGGCCGTAATTGACCTGGGTCTCGGCGATCTCGTTGGAGAGACGCACGCCCATGCCGCGAACCTCGACCGGCCGGGCGTCGGTGATCTGGCACATGACGTCGACATAATGGACGCCGCAATCGACCAGCGGCGAGGTCGTCTGCATCAGCTGCTTGTGGATGTGCCAGCTCGGCCCCGACGACTGCTGGTTCAGATTCATGCGCATGACGAAGGGCGGGCCGAGCTCGCGCGCCTTGGCGATGAAGCCGATCCAAGACGGGTGATGGCGCAGGATGTAGCCGATGACGAGCTTCTTGCCCGTCCGCTTGGCCGCCTCGACGACCGAACGCGCATCGGCGGCGTTGGCCGCCAGCGGCTTCTCGACGAAGACATGCGCGCCCGCCTCCATCGCCGCAATCGCGAAGGGCGCGTGGCTGTCCGTATAGGTGTTGACCGAAACGACATCCGGCTTCAGCGCCAGCCCCGCTTCAAAGCTCTCGACGCGCGGATAGGCCATCAGCTCCGCCGGCAGGTCGACCTCGGAACGGTTGTACATGCCGACGATCTCGAAGCCCGGATTGGCGTGATAGGCCAGCGCATGGCTGCGCCCCATCTGACCGAGGCCGGCGACGAATACGCGAAGGGGACGAGTCATGGGTCAGCAACCTGCCATCAGAGAGAACGGGCCGAGTTTCGGCGCAAAAGTCACTTCACCGCGCCGGCGGTGATGCCGCGGATCAGCTGGCGCGAGAAGATCAGGTAGAGAACCAGCACCGGCAGGATCGCCAGCGACAGCGTCGACAGCACGGCGTTCCAGTTGGTGACGTATTGGCCGATGAACATCTGCGCGCCCAGCGTCACCGTCTTGGTCGCCTCGCTCGGCGCCAGGATCAGCGGGAACCAGAGGTCGTTCCAGATCGGAATCATGGTGAAGACGGCGACCGTCGCCATGGCGGGCCGGACCAGCGGCAGCACCAGGCGGTAGAAGATCGTGTATTCGGAGAGACCATCGACCCGGCCGGCGTTCTTCAGATCGTCCGAGACGTTGCGCATGAATTCCGACAGGATGAATACCGCGAGCGGCAGCCCCTGCGCGGTATAGACGAGGATCAGCGCCGTCAGCGTGTTGACGAGGCCGGTCGCCACCATGCCCTGCAGGATCGCCACCGTGCCGAGCCGGATCGGGATCATGATGCCGAGCGCCAGGTAAAGGCCCATCATCGTGTTGCCGCGGAAGCGATATTCCGACAGCGCGAAGGCGGCCATGGCGCCGAACAGCAGCACCAGGAAGATCGACACGATGGTGACGATCAGGCTGTTCTGGAAATAGCCGAGAAAGTCGCCCTGCTTCAGCACGGTCTGGTAGCCGATCCAGCTGAAAGTGGTGGCGTTCGGCAGCTGCAGCGGCGCGGAAAAGATGCCGGCGCGCGTCTTGAAAGAGTTGGCGATGACCAGGAAGATCGGGAACAGCGCCAGCAGGGTGTAGCCGCCCAGCGCCAGATGGACGAAGCCGGAACGGGCGAGCGAAGAACGTGCTTTCGACATGACCCGCCTCAGAACTGGTAGCGGCGGATGCGCCGCTGGATGACGAAGAGATAGAGGCTGACGCCGGCCAGGATGATCAGGAACATCACCGTGGCGATGGTCGCACCCATCGAGCGGTCACCGACCTGCAGCTGGAAGCCGAAGAAGGTGCGGTAGAGGAAGGTGCCGAGGATGTCGGTCGATCCGTCCGGCCCGGCCAGCGCGCCCTGCATGGTGTAGACAAGGTCGAAGGCGTTGAAATTGCCGACGAAGGTCAGGATCGAGACGATGCCGATGGTCGGCAGGATCAGCGGCAGCTTGATCTTGAAGAACTGGGCCCAGCCGGTGACGCCGTCGCATTCCGCCGCCTCGATCACCTCGTCCGGGATCGACAGCAGTGCCGCGTAGATCAGCATCATCGGGATGCCGATGTTCTGCCAAACTGAGACCAGCGACACCGTGATCAGCGCGCTGCCCGGCTTGCCGAGCCAGGGTCCGAAGAACGGCTTCAGCCAGACCAGATCCATCAGGAAGGGCGCGACGCCCCAGATCGGCGACAGGATCAGCTTCCAGATGAAGCCGACGATCACGAAGGAAAGAATGGTCGGCAGGAAGATCGCGGTGCGGTAGAAGCCGCGCAGCCGCAGGACCGGCAGCGACAGCAGCGCTGCCAGCGCGATGCCGATCGGGTTCTGCACCAGCATGTGGATGACGAAGAAGACGAGATTGTTCTTCAGTGCGTTCCAGAACGAGACCGACCAGCGGTCATCGCCGAACAGCACCTTGAAATTGTCGAAGCCGACGAAGATCGACTGGCCGTTCTGGACGTTGAACAGCGACAGCCGCAGCGTCTCGATCAGCGGCAGGATCATCACGGCGGTGTAGATCAGGACGGCCGGCGCCAGGAATACGGTGATGTGCCAGCGGACGGGGCGCTTGGCGACGGCGTCGGTAGCATCGATCGTGGTCATCCCGGGCCATCTCTTTCGCGGCTTGGAAATCGTTCCGGGCGCATGCGGCGTCCGGAACGTCGATCTCGAAGGAAGCCCCTCACCCCACCCTCTCCCGCAAGCGGGCGAGGGCTTTTCCACGGCGATCGTCACAAACCTTGCGGCTTGCCTCGATTGCCCCCTCTCCCGTCCACGGGAGAGGGCTGGGGTGAGGGCCTTCCCTGAATTACTTAGCGGCCGCCGGCTTGTACCAGGCGTCCAGGCCCTTCTGCAGCTTCTCGGCGGCGACCTGCGGCGTATCCGTGCCGTTGATCACATTGGCCGATTCCGTCCAGGTCTCGTTCTCGAGGTTCGGCGTGCCGCGCGACAGGATCTGGTAGGTCGAGCGGATCGTCGGCTTGCACTTCTCGCGCCAGGAGACGAACTCCTCGGCGAGCGGGTCCTGCATCTTCACCGGCGTCGAGGACAGGCTGAAGAAGCCCGGCAGCGCGTTGGCGTAGATCTCGGCGAATTCGGGCGAAGCGACCCAGGCAAGGAACTGCTTCGCCTGTTCCGGATGCGCCGTCTTGGCGTTCATGCCGATCGCGAGATCGGTGTGGTCGGAGATGTAGCATTCGTCGCCGGCCTTCTTCACCGGCGGCGGGAACGCACCCATCTTGAACTGGGCCTGCTGGTTGAAGCCCGAGATTTCCCACGAGCCGGCCGGGTAGATGGCGGCGCGGCCGAGCGTGAACAGGTTCTGGCTGTCCGGATAGGTCTGGGCCTCGAAGCCGTCGCCCATATAGGGCGCCCACTTGGCGAGCGTCGCGAAGGGCTCGACCCACTGCGGATCAGTCAGCTTCTGCTTGCCGGCGATCAGGGCGAGACGGCCCTCTTCACCCTTCCAGTAGTTCGGACCGATGTTCTGGTAGCCCATGGTCGCGGCTTCCCAGAGATCCTTGGTGCCCATGGCGAGCGGGATATAGGTGCCGTCGGCCTTGATCTTCTCGAGCGCGGCGAAGAATTCGTCTTCGGTTTGCGGCACGGAAATGCCGAGCTTGTCGAAGGCTTCCTTGTTGTAGATGAAGCCATGGATGACGGCGGCGACCGGCACGCAGAACGTGTCCTTGCCGTCATCGGTGATCCAGGCGGACTTGGCGACGGACGAGAACTTGTCCATGCCGGCGACGTCGTTCAGCGAGGCGAGCTGGCCCTTCTGGAACAGCGCCAGCGACTTGTCGAACGGACGGCAGGTGATGATGTCGCCGGCCGAGCCCGCGTCGAGCTTGGCGCCGAGCGCCGCGTCATATTCGGTCGGAGCGGACGGGGCGAAGTTCAGCTTGATGCCGGGATGCTTGGCCTCGAAAGCCGGGATCAGCTTCTCCTGCCAGATCGGCAGATCGTCATTGCGCCAGCTTTCGATCGTCAGCGTGACGTCCTCGGCGAAGGCCGGGGCAGCGAAGCTCGCGCCGATCGCTGCGACCGTCGTCGCAAGCAGGGTCTTCCTGAGATTGTTCATGAAATGACTCCTCTCTGGTCCGTGCCGCCGCGTTGGTGCGGCAGCATCGGGTTATGCGGTTTCGCGTGTTCCGAGCGCAGCGAGCGCCGCGCGGAGATTGCCCTTATGGGCCGCGAGCAGTTGCTCGGCGCGGGCGGCATCCGCCGCTCCGGCCGCGATCAGGATGGCGGGCTTCACCTCGCCATCGGCGGCATCCAGCGCCGCGATGCCGGTTTTCTCGTCAACCCGAGCGATCCGCGCGATGATGCGGGCGGCGCGGCCGCGCAGCTTGGCATTGTCGGCGCGGACATTGACCATCTGCCCATCGACCACATGGCCGAGGCGGATGGCGATCATGGTCGAGAGCATGTTGAAGGCGGCCTTCTGCGCCGTCCCCGCCGCCATCCGCGTCGATCCCGCCAGCACTTCCGGGCCGGAATCGAGGAACACGGCGATATGGGCATGGGCGAACAGCGGCGCCGAGGCGTTGCAGGCGATCGCCACGGTGGCCGCGCCCGTCTTCCGCGCCGCTTCGAGGCCGGCGACCGTGTAAGGGGTCGATCCGCTGGCGGACGCTGCAACGACGCAATCGTCGGGTCCAAGCCGTGCGGCCTCGATGTCGGCAACGCCGAGTTCGGCGATATCTTCCGGCCCGCCGGTCAGCGTCTCGGTCATCGCCATGCCGCCGGCCATCAGCACCAGGATCTGGCTCTGCGGCACGCTGAAGGTCTGCGGGATTTCGAGCGCATCGACGAGGGCGAGCAGGCCCGAGGATCCGGCGCCGAAATAGACGAGGCGACCGCCCTTGGCGAGGCATTCGGCCGCCCGTTCGGCGGCGGCGGCGAGCGCGGGAATGGCGCCGCGGACCGACATGGCGCCGCGAATCTGCCCTTCGGCCAAGGCGGCAAGCGCGTCGGCGGTCGGCCAGAGATCGATGCCCTCGAAGCGGTCTTCCACCACTTCCGTACGCGGCATTGCCATGAAACCAGCATCCCCCATTGACGTCCTCAGGAAAACGATACCAACAAAGTACCATTGCGTCCAGACGGCAAGGACGCGCTTCCGCCCACTTTTCCAAAAGCGGCGATGCAAATCGATTTTATCATGCTAATTCAAATACATGATCCTAAATGCCTTATTTTTACTCCCATAAGAACCAGGATACCATGGTCTGAAGTGGTATTCGGTCTTCCCAACTGGATTCAATTTGGTATTATCGATATCGGCATCCGGATCGGGCCCTCCGGCCGCCTGCAACCTCGCATTTCGGCTCGAAGCGGGTGACATGTCCGGATCGATAGCAAGGGCTGGCCAATTGATTCTGGTAGGCGTCGACGGTGGCGGAACCCGCTGCAGGGCACGCGCCCGCTGGCCCGACGGCACGCCGATCGGCGAATGCGTCACCGGCACGGCCAACATCCTGGCGGGCGTCGAGACGGCGCGGGACAACATCGTCGCCGCCGTCGAGGGCGCCCTGGTGGCGGGGGGATTGAGCGGCGCGGATCTCGGCCGCTGCCTCGTGGGCCTCGGCCTCGCCGGCGCCAACATCCCGGATCTCTCCGAACGCTTCTTGGCCTCCGACCTCCCCTTCGCCCGCACCGCGCTGGAAATGGATGCCTGGATCGCCTGTCGCGGCGCCCATCCCGACGGCAATGGCGCCATCGCCATCCTCGGCACCGGCACTGCTTATGTGGTCCAGACCGGCGGCGTCTTCGTCACGGTCGGCGGCTGGGGCTTCCAGCTCGGCGACCAGGGCAGCGGCGCCTGGCTCGGCCATATGGCCATGCGCCAGGCCGTGCTGGCGCATGACTCGCTGGTTCCCTCGACCGCCCTGACCGACACGCTGCTGGCGCAGTTCGACGGCAAGCCGGACCGGATGGTCACCTTCTGCAAGACGGCGCTGCCGCGCGACTACGGCACTTTCGCCCCGCTGGTGTTCGAGCGCGCCGCCGCCGGCGACGCCATCGCCTCGGCGCTCCTGGCGGAAGCCACCCGCGACATCGAAGTGGCGCTGAACCGGCTCGTCGAGCTCGGCGCGGCGCGCATCAGCCTGCTGGGCGGCCTCGCGCCGCTTTATGCGGAGCGGCTCTCGCCCGGGATCGCCGTCCATGTCGCGCCGCCCGTCGGCGATGCGCTCGACGGCGCGCTGATCCTGGCCGCGACGCTGCTTCCCGCCGGGGTGTCGGCATGAGTGATTTCCTCTTCGCGCCCGACCATCTCGCCGACGAAGAAGGCGGCCCGCTCTATTTCCGCCTGCAGACGCTGATCCGCGCCGCGATCTCGGATGGCCGTCTGCCGGCCAATGCTGCGCTGCCGCCGGAGCGGGACATGGCGAGTTCGCTCGGCGTCTCGCGCGTGACGGTGCGCAAGGCGATCCAGGGCCTCGTCGCCGATGGCGTGCTGCGCCAGCGCCACGGCTCCGGCACCTTCGTGTCACGCAGCGGCGGCCGCGTCGAGCAGCCGCTGTCCCGCCTCTCCTCCTTCACCGAGGACATGAAGAGCCGCGGCCTCGTGCCCACCGCCAGTTGGATCGAGCGCTCCGTCGGCATGCCGACCTCGGCCGAGGCGATGATCCTCGGCCTCGCCCCGACCGAGCGCGTCTCGCGCCTCCACCGTCTGCGCCTTGCCGACAACGAGCCGATGGCGATCGAGCGCGCCGTGATCCCGGCTCGGATCCTGCCCGACCCGATGATCGTCACCAATTCGCTGTATGATGCGCTGACGTCGGTCGGCATGCGCCCGGTGCGCGCCGTGCAGCGCCTCAACGCCGAGAATGTCGGCAGCGCCGATGCCAGCCTGCTCGGCATCGCCGCCGGCTCCGCCGCGCTGGCGATCGAGCGCATCTCCTATCTGCCGGATGGCCGCATCGTCGAGTTCACGCGCTCGCATTATCGCGGCGATGCCTATGATTTCGTAGCCGAATTGAACCTGACCGAAGCGCCGCCGCGCTAGAGTTGGAAAGAGGAACACGACGATGACCACGACCCTGATGCGCGCCGAGATCGACGAAGCCCCGGCCGCCGTCCGCCGCCTGCTGGAGCAATCCGGCGACGCGATTCGCGAAGCCGGCGCGCGCCTGCGCAGCCTGGATCCCAAGGTCATCGTGACCGTGGCGCGCGGCTCGTCCGACCACGCCAGCGCCTTCTTCAAATATGCCTGCGAGATCACCACCGGCGTGCCGGTCGCCTCGCTCGGCCCCTCCATCGCCTCGATCTACAAGACACCGCTGCATCTGCCCGGCGGCGCGGTGATCGCCACCTCGCAATCCGGCAAGAGCCCGGACCTGCTCGCCATGGTCGAGGCCGCCAAGAAGGGCGGCGCCGCCAGCATCGCCCTCGTCAATGTCGAGGACGCGCCGCTGGCGTCGCTCGCCGACATCTTCGTGCCGCTGCGCGCCGGTCCGGAAAAGAGCGTCGCCTCGACCAAGTCCTACATCACCTCGGTGGTCGCCGGCCTCGCCATCCTCGCCGAGTGGCGCCAGGACAAGGATCTGCAGGCCGCCATCGCCGCCCTGCCCGACAAGCTCGACGCCGCGCTCGAATGCGACTGGAGCGAAGCGCGCGACATGGTCGTCAACGCCTCGTCGCTTTATACGCTGGGCCGTGGCCCCGGCTTCGCGGTGGCGCAGGAAGCGGCGCTGAAGCTCAAGGAAACCTCGATCCTGCATGCCGAGGCCTATTCCGGCGCCGAATTGCAGCATGGCCCGGTGTCCCTGGTCGACGAAAACTTCCCGCTCATCGCCTTCATCCCGGACGATGCGGCATCGCCCAGCATGGTCGCGACCGTTTCGGCGCTGCATGCGCGCGGCGCCAAGGTGTTCACCGCCACAGCCGCGACGATCCCCGGCCCGCGCCTGCCGATCGCCCCCACCGGCCACGCCCTGACAGATCCGGTTTCGATCGCGCTCTCCTTCTACCGCTTTGCCGAAACGGTGGCCGTGGCCCGAGGCTACAACCCCGACAAACCGCGCGGCCTCAACAAGGTGACCGAGACGGTCTAGGAGGGGCCACTTTCCATCACCTCTCCGGGAAGGAGAGATCGATGGGCGGAGGCCGGCGGGTGAGGGTTTAGGAACGAACCCGTGAGGCAGTCGGGCAGGTCTCGATCTCAACATCCTGAGGAGGCTTGCTTCGCAAGCCGTCTCGAAGGACGCACTGCCCGAGGGCAAATTTGGATGAGGCCACGCTCTGCGTGCTTCGAGACGCCCCTTCGGGTCTCCTCAGCATGTTGAGGATGGCGCTACGCGAACGCGAAGGCCTCCCTGATGGAGAGGTGAAGAACAAGTGGCCGGTTCCTTGCGGTACCGGCCATGCTATCCATTCTGCCAACACGGATTTTCAGGAAGAGCCCATGCCGAACCTGACCGCCTATCGGGGCGCAGAATTGTTCGACGGCGCGACGCGCCGCCGGGATGCCGCCATTCTTGTCGAAGGCGGCACGGTCGTCGATATCGTCGGGCCCGGCGGCCTGCCGGAAGGCGTGGCCACGATCGACCTGGAGGGCGGCCTTCTGGCGCCCGGCTTCGTCGACGCACAGGTCAATGGCGGCGGCGGCGCACTGCTGAATAGCGCCGCGACGGTCGAGGGCATCCGCACCATCTGCACCGCGCATGCCCGCTACGGCACCACGGCGCTGTTGCCGACGCTGATCACCGACACGCCCGCCGTGACCGAGGCTGTGATCGCCGCCGCGCGCGACGCCATCGCCGCCGGCGTACCGGGTTGCCTCGGCCTGCATATTGAGGGACCGCACCTCTCGATCGCCCGCAAGGGCGCGCATAATCCGGGCTTCATCCGCGCGATGGACGAGGCCGATCTGGAGCGGCTGATCTCGACCGGGCTCCAGCATGTGCTGACCACGGTTGCCGCCGAAACCGTGCCGCCGGCGCAGATCGCCCGACTGACGGCGGCCGGTGTCCATGTCGCCATCGGCCATTCCGACGCCTCCTATGAAACCGCCATGGCGGCCTTCAATGCCGGCGCGCGCGGCATCACCCATCTCTTCAATGCGATGAGCCAGCTTGGCCACCGCTCGCCGGGCGTCGTCGGCGCGGCGCTCGACAGCGCCGACGCCTGGTGCGGCATCATCCCGGACGGGCTGCACGTCCATCCGGCGGCGATTGCCAATGCGCTGCGCGCCAAGCGCGCCCCGGGCCGCATCTTCATCGTCACCGACGCCATGTCGACGATCGGCACGACCATGACCGAGTTCGAGCTCAACGGCCGCACCATTACCCGCGAGAACGGCAAGCTGACACTGGACGACGGCACGCTGGCCGGCTCCGATCTCGACATGGTCGGCGCCATCCGCTTCATGACCGGCACGGTCGGCATCGGCCTGGACGAGACGTTGCGCATGGCCTCGCTCTATCCGGCGCAGTTCCTCGGCATCGATCGAACGCATGGCCGGATCGCGCCGGGTTCGCGCGCCGACTTCGTCCATCTCGCCGGGGATCTCTCCGTCCTCGACGTGTTCATCGGCGGCGAGCGCCAGCATTTTGCACCGCTCGCCTGATCCGGGAGACGAGATGTCCGTTACCGCAGCCTTCGACATTGGCGGCTCCAAGATCGAGTTCGCCCGTGTCGACCGGGAGGGCGCGGTGACCAACCGCGCGACCCTCCCGACCCCGCACACGAACTGGGGCGATTTCGTCGCCGCCCTGCGATCGCTCGTCGCCGCCGACGGCGGCCATGCGACGCGGATCGGCATCTCGATCGCCGGCACCACGGACAGCGCCACCGGCATCGCGCAGGCCGCCAACGTCCCCGTCGTGAATGGTCACCATCTGGAGAACGAGATCTCCGCAGCGCTCGGTGTGCCCGTGCGGGTCGGCAATGACGCCGACTGCTTCGCGCTGGCCGAGGCAACGGTCGGCGCCGGCCGGGGCAAGCCGATCGTCTTCGGTGCCATCCTGGGCACCGGCGTTGGCGGCGGGCTGGTGATCGGCGGCCGCATGGTGCGCGGCGCCAACGGCGTCACCGGCGAATGGGGCCATGGCCCCATTCTGGCGGAGGCTGTCGCGGCGCGCGGCATCCCGGTCATCCGCTGCGGCTGCGGCCAGATCGGCTGCCTCGACAGCTATGGCTCGGCGCGCGGGCTGGAGCGGATCCACGGAGCGTTCACCGGCGCAAGCCTGACCAGCCACGAGATCACGCAGGCCTGGCACGCCGGCGATGCCGATGCTGCGCGCACGGTCGACGCCTTCGTGGAACTGATCGCCGGGCCACTTTCGGTGATCGTCAACACCATCGGCCCCTGGGTCATCCCGGTCGGCGGCGGGCTCTCCTCCGATCCGGCGCTGCTGGAGCGGATCGACCTCGCCGTGCGGGCGCGCGTGCTCGGCCGCTATGACACGCCGCTGGTCGTCCCCGGCCGGACGCGCGGCGCCAGTGGCCTGATCGGCGCGGCGATGCTGGCGGAAGAACTTCCGGCATGATCCAATGGCGCCCATGAAAATCCAGCTTGAAATCTGCGTCGACACGCCCGACGGCCTAGCCGCAGCCATCCATGGCGGCGCCGACCGCATCGAACTCTGCAGCGCATTGTCGATCGGCGGGCTGACGCCCTCCCCCGGCCTGATGAAGATCGCCGCCAAAGCGGGCGTGCCGGTCTATGCGATGATCCGGCCGCGCGAGGGCGATTTCGTCTTCTCGCCCGGCGAAATCGACCAGATGCGCCGCGACATCGACGCCGCTCGCGCCGCCGGCCTCGCCGGCGTCGTGCTGGGCGCATCGGAACCGCGCGGAAAGCTCGATGCCGAGGCACTGTTCTATCTGCGCAGCCATGCCGAAGGTCTCGGCGCCACCCTGCATCGCGCCTTCGACCTCGTGCCGGATCCGTTCGAGGCGCTGGAGACGGCCGTCTCGCTCGGCTTCGAACGCATCCTGACCTCGGGTCGCGAGCGCAAGGCGATGGACGGCGTGCCGCTGCTGGCCGAACTGGTGCAACGTGCCGGCGACCGGCTGGCGATCATGCCGGGCTCGGGCGTGCGGCCGGACAATGTCGCGCATATCCTCGACAGGACCGGCGCGCGCGAGATCCATGCTTCGTGCCGGACGGGCAGCCAGGCCGTGGCGCCGGAGGCCGTCGCACTCGGTTTCGCCACCGCGCCGACGCTCGACGTCACCTCGGAAGAGAGCGTCGCCAAGATGGTCGAGATCATCCGCGTGTTCGAGATTCCGCCCGCCGGATAGCGCCAACCGAACATGCCGAATAAGGCACCGAAACGGTTGAAATTGCAGCACTCCTCGGCTTTGACAGGCGGTCCCCGGGCGTGGCACGCTCGCCTTCCGACATGAGGGAATGGCAATGGCCGAGATCGTCTTTGAGCGGGTGACCAAGCGCTATGATGACGGCCAGCTCGCCGTCAACGCGCTCGATTTGAAGATCGCCGATGGCGAGTTTCTGGTGCTGGTCGGCCCGTCCGGCTGTGGCAAGTCGACGGCGCTGCGCATGATCGCGGGGCTGGAGGAAATCTCCGACGGCTCGCTGGTCATCGACGGCGCGGTCGCCAACGACCTGTCGCCGCGCGACCGCAACATCGCCATGGTGTTCCAGTCCTACGCGCTCTATCCGCATCTCTCGGTCGCCGACAATATCGGCTTCGGCCTGCGGGTGCGCGGCTCCGACAAGGCGGAAATCCGCGCCAAGGTCGAGGAGACGGCCAAGCTGCTGGAGCTTTCCGACCTGCTCGACCGCAAGCCGGGGCGGCTTTCCGGCGGCCAACGCCAGCGCGTCGCCATGGGCCGCGCCCTCGTGCGCTCGCCAAAAGCCTTCCTGATGGACGAGCCGCTTTCCAATCTCGACGCGCGGCTGCGCGGCCAGATGCGAGCAGAGATCGCGCATCTGCAGAAGATGACCGGCGTCACCACCGTCTATGTCACGCATGACCAGGTCGAGGCGATGACGATGGGCGACCGCGTCGCCGTCATGAACAAGGGCGTTCTGCAGCAACTCGCCGCCCCGCGCACGCTCTATGACGCGCCGGCCAATCTGTTCGTCGCCGGCTTCATCGGTTCGCCGCCGATGAACCTGCTGCCCGGTCAAGTCATCGCCACCGAGGGCGGCCCCGCGCTGAAGCTCGGCGAGTTGACGATCGCGCTCGACCCGGCGTCGCTTGCCGCCCGCCCCGGTATTGCGCGCTTCGCCGGCCGGGACATCATCGCCGGCATCCGCCCCGAGGCCTTCCAGTTCGTCGACGACCCCACGCCTGGCCCGGGCAAGCTCTCCGGCCGCGTGGCGTTCGTCGAGGATCTCGGCGCCAGCCTGCTCGTCCATCTCGATCTCGACGGCGCGGCGGTGG
This sequence comes from Kaistia defluvii, assembly GCF_040548815.1. Classification (NCBI taxonomy): domain Bacteria; kingdom Pseudomonadati; phylum Pseudomonadota; class Alphaproteobacteria; order Hyphomicrobiales; family Kaistiaceae; genus Kaistia; species Kaistia defluvii. The sequence goes on from NZ_JBEPSM010000001.1 coordinate 1,982,638, forward strand.
TCGCGGCCGGTGTTTCGGAGGATGGCGAGGAGCTGAGCTCGGCCCGCACGCGGCTGCGCGCCATCGTCGACGGCACCTTGCCGGTGCGCAAGGACGACCGAATCTGCCTGACCGTCGACCCATCCCGCATCCATCTGTTCGATGCAGCGACCGAGCAGGCGATCGTCGCCTGAGCAATCGGATCAAAATAACGGCAATTTACGGGCAATTCCGGAAAATCGCCTATTGGGTCAAAGAGATCGGTTGATTTCGATCAAGGCAGGCTACAATCTGGAGCTCGATATTGGTTCCGTCGAAAAACGGAGCCTGTCATGACTGCAGCCAACATCCTCGCTCTGGGCGCCATTATCAGCGCCTTCCTGGTCTTTATGACCTCCGTCGCCTGGGCCGAACGGCAGACGCGCCATTTGAGCGTCAACCCGAAGCCCACCGGCCAGCGGCCCCCGATCCAGGCCGCTCGTCCGCTACGGAACTGAGGACGCTGCCTCCAGGCGCTGCGGGCGCACGATCGGTCGGGGGGCCGAGCGCTGTTGCCCGCGCCCTACGCACCGCGCAACCGGCTGAATGGTCGGCGGCGCGGTGCGATGCCTTGCCCACTTTTTCCGTCGATTCCTTGCCCGCGCGCCATGGCGCTCGAAGGGCCATCTGACATTGCCGACCGCACGGACTGCGGCAGGCCGCGGCATAGGCCGCGCCCTCCCCGTCCCACAGAGAGTCAGTGCACGCCCTTGGTCAGGCCCTGGACGAAATAGCGGTTCAGGAACAGCGCCATCAGCACGATCGGCACGGTCGAGAAATGCGCCAGCGCGCCGAGCGTGCCCCAGGTGATGTCCTTGGTGCCGAACGAGGCCAGCAGCGCCACCGAGAGCGGCTTGGTGTCCGAATTGGTCAGGAACATCGGCGTCAGGAAGTCATTCCACGAGAACATGATGCAGAACAGCGCGCTGGCGATGATGCCCGGCACCACGGTCGGCAGGGCGACGCGGTAGAACGCGCCCCAGAGGGTGCAGCCATCGGTCAGCGCCGCCTCCTCCATGTCGCGCGGCAGCGCGCGGAAATAGGAGAACATCATCCAGGTGACGAAGGCGCAGTTCAGCGTCGTGTTGATCAGGATCACGGCCCACCACGTCCCGAGCAGGCCGATGTCGCGCATCATCAGGTAGAACGGGATCAGCGTCGCGATGATCGGCACCGTGCGGATCGCCAGGAAGAAATAGGCGACGACGATGGCGTAGCGCGATTTCGAGCGCGCCAGCGCATAGCCGGCCGGCACGCCGAGCAGCAGCGACAGCACGGTGGTGCCGAGGCTCATGACGATGCTCGACTTCAGCAATTGCCAGACGTCGAACAGCTGGAAGATGCGCTCGAAATTGAACAGGGTCGGGCTGAAGGTGAAGCTCGGCGGCGAGGAGAAGATCTCGCGCGGCGGCTTGTAGGCGGTCGAGACCAGCCACAGCACCGGGATCATGTAGAGGGCGAGGATGACGACCAGCGTGGTGCGCTCGATCGCGATCTGACGGGTGCGGGCTTTCATGTCTCGTTGGCCCTCACATCGGCACGGCGGATCAGCAGGGTGAAGGCGGCGCAGAGCACCGCGATGCAGAGGATCGCGACATTGCCGATCGCCGAGGCAAAGCCGATGTTGAAGAACTGCAGGCCCTGCTTGACGCCATAGACCATCAGCGAATTGGTCGCGTCGCCCGGCCCGCCGCCGGTGGTGACGAAGATGATGTCGAACACGCGGAACGCATCCATCACCCGCAATACCAGCGCCAGGAACACGGTCGGCAGCAGCAGCGGCAGCACGACGAGACGGAAGCGCTGCAACGCCGTCGCGCCATCGGCGGAGGCCGCCTCCAGGATATCGCCCGGCAGCGACTTGAGCCCGGCGAGCAGGATCAGCGCGACCAGCGGCGTCCATTCCCAGACATCGATCAGGATGACGACCGGCAGCGCGGCGCTGGTCGAGGCGAGGAAGCCGCGCGGGCCGGATATGCCCCATTCGGCCAGGTAATAGCCGAAAAAGCCGTAGTCGACGGCGAGCAGCGCGCGGAAGATCAGGCCGACAACCACCGGCGTGATGGTGACCGGGATCAGCAGGAAGGCGAGGCAGATGCGATTGAAGCGCCCCTCGCGCCAGAGCAGCAGCGCCAGGCAGAGCCCGAAGACGAACTCCAGCGCCACGGCGGCGAAGGTGAAGACGAAAGTGTTGATCAGCGCCCGGCGCGCCGTCGAGTCCGTCCAGAGCTCGGCATAGTTGGCGAGGCCGACGAAGGTCCGCCTTCCGCCGCCGCGCAGCAGATTATAATCGAAGAACGAATACCAGATGCCCTGCGCCAGCGGCCAGAGCGCGATCAGCACGACATAGACGACGGCCGGGACGGCGAGCGCGATCAGGAAGAGCCTGCGCCGGTCCTGGAAGCGCAGGCGGGCCGCCCTGCGCTGGGGGAAATCGATCGAGCCGACGGAAGTCGTAGCCAATGCGGAACACCCTCGCTGGATCCAGATCGTCTAAGCGGAAGCACCCGTCACTTCCTTACCTCTCCCTGAGGGAGCGGTCGACGCACATCGTGCGGCGGGCGAAGGTCTGCAGTCTTTCCGGATGGGTCCCCCTCACCTGCACAGGGAGGAGCCGGGCGAGAGCGTGGCGCCCTCGCCCGGTATCGAGGCCGATCAGAACAGCTTCAAAGCCTTTTCCTGCACTTCGTCGAGGGCCGCCTTCGGCTCGACGCCGCCGACCAGCACGGCGTTCACGGCCGTGCCGAGCAGATCCTGGATTTCGGGATACTGCGGAATGCGCGGGCGATAGTCGCCGTCGGCGTTCTCGAACGACTTGGCGATCACGGGCAGGTAGGGGAACTTCTTGTTCAGGTCCGGGTCGGCGAGCGTCGACTTGCGGATGTAGCTGCCGGCGCCCTCCATGTTGAATTCCTTCTGGATCTCCGGGCTGGTCAGCCACTTGATGAACTTCCAGGCGGCTTCCTGCTGGGCCGGGTCGATATCGGCATTGATGCCCATGCCCCAGCCGCCGAGGCCATACTTGACCGGCAGGCCCTTGGCGCCCGGCGTGGTGGTGATGGCGACGCTGTCGACGATCTTCGACATGGAGGGATCATAATAGCCGGGCGCGCCGACCGACCAGGTTTCCATCATCGCAACCAGACCCTGGCGGAAGCTTTCCTCGCGGCCGCCCCAGTCATAGTCGACGGCTCCGGGAGGGGCCGCCTTGTCGAACAGTTCCTTGTAGACCTTCAGGCTGTTGATGTTGGCTTCCGAATTGATCGCCGGCTTGCCGGACGCGTCGAGCACCGAGCCGCCGAGCTGGGCGTTGTACTGCAGCCAGTCCTGCGCCACCGCCGGGCCCTTCTGGCCGTTGGCGACGAAGCCATATTGCTTCTTGTCGGGATTGGTCAGCTTGATCGCCGTCTCGACGAACTCTTCCGCCGTCTCGGGAACCTTCAGGCCGGCCGCGTCGAGCAGATCCTTGCGATAGGCCAGCAGAGCCGCATAGCCGGCGAACGGAAACGCCACCTGCTTGCCGTCATACTGGCCGATATACTTGATCGTGGACGGATAGATATCGTCCAGCTTCATCTCGGCGGCGTCGCGCTTGATCCAGTCGGTCAGGTCGACGGTGTATTTGTTGTCGGCATATTGCCCGGCCCAAACGATATCCATCGTCACCAGGTCGTAATTCTTGGTGTGGCCGATGAAGTCGGCCTGGGTCTTGGTCAGCAGCGAGCCATAATCGAGGATATCGACCTTGACGGTCGCGCCGGTTTCTTCCTCGAACTTCGGCGCCAGCTTGGCGATCACCGGCGCGAACTGGTCGTTCTGCGAGGCAAGGTTCAGCGTGATGCCGGCCAGCGGCTTGTCCGCGGCGAGCGCGGCGCCCGCGATGCTCACATAGACCAGCCCGGCAACTCCGAGCTTTAACAGCGATGCGGTGCTCATTCCTGTGACTTTCTCTTCCTCGGGACAAGGGGCGTGGCGCAGCTTACATCAAACAATACCGGGCTCAAGACCTACCTTTTATTCCTGCAAAACCCAAGATGAACAGCTTTCATCAAGCTGTTCCTTCAATTGGCAGCTTGCCCAACTTGCAGTCAGCTTGCGTCGCGATGTTCCCTCGCAAACAACAACGATGTTCGCTTGCAGCATTCGGGCATGCATATTGCTGCAAAATCACGAGCCCTGGCGCACGACAGAAAAAATCGCTGATGCCTAATTTTACGTCAAGCACAGTTTCGCACCGATGCGATACGATGCAGGCCTTCCCGAGCGAGGATGCGCTGCATGACCTTTTGCCCCCAACTGGCCGAACTGGAACGGCAAATCGCGGCCGACCTGGTCCGCATCGAGGCTGCGCCGCGGGCATGGATTCCGGCGCGCGGCGGCCCGGAAGGCGCACCGGTCCATGACGTCGTCATCATCGGCGCCGGCCTGTCCGGATTGTCGATCGCCTTCGGGCTGAAGCGGCAGGGCGTCGTCAACGTGCTGATCCTCGATGCCCGGCCCGAGGGGCATGAAGGGCCGTGGCTGACCTGCGCGCGCATGGACACGCTGCGCTCGCCCAAGCATCTCGCGGGCCCCGATCTGGGCGTCCCCAGCCTGACCTATCGCGCCTGGCACGAGGCGATCCATGGCGCGCAGTCCTGGGACAGCCTCGGCAAGATCGGCCGCGCCGACTGGATGGACTATCTGCGCTGGTATCGCCGCGTCACCGGCCTTGCCGTGCGCAACCAAACCACGCTCACCGCCATCGAGCCTTTTTCTGACGGCCTGGCGCTCTCGGTCGAGAGCCCCCAGGGAACCCAACGGATCTACGCGCGCAAGATCGTGCTTGCGACCGGCATTGAGGGCGCCGGCGGCCATTCCGTGCCGGCCATCGTCTCGGAGAACCTGCCGCGCGAATTCTGGACCCATAGCGGCGAGGCGATCGACACGTCGCGCTTGGCCGGCCGCGACGTCGGCATTCTCGGCTCGTCCTCCTCCGCCTTCGACTGGGCGACGGCGGCGCTCCGGGCCGGCGCGCGCTCGGCGACCCTGTTTGGCCGCGCCACCGAATTCGCCAAGACCGAGGTTCTCGCCTGGACGAATTTTCCGGGTTTCCTCAGCCATTTCGCCGATCTCGACGATCTGCGTCGCTGGCGCTTCATGCGCCGCTTCTTCGACATCAAGACGCCGCCGACGACGGAGATGTTCAACGCCGCCTGCGCCTTTCCGAATTTTCGCCTTGAGCTCGGCTGTCCGCCCGAGCGGTTGGGCATCGAGAACGGCCGCATCCGGCTCGACACGCCGCGCGGCCGGTTCGACTTCGACCACCTCCTGCTCGGCACCGGCTACGACATCGACCTGCGCCGCCGGCCGGAGCTGGCCAGCCTCGTCGACGACATCGCGCTTTGGTCCGATCGCTTCGCCGCGCCGGAGGGCGAGACGGATGCAAGCCTCGGCCGCTATCCCTATCTCGGCCGCGCCTTCGAATTCACCGAGAAGCATCCGGGAACGGCGCCGCATCTCGCCAACATCCATGTCTTCAACAATGGCGCGGTGCCGAGCCTGGGGCCGATCTGCAACGGCATTACCGGGCTCAAATATGGCGTGCCAAGAATGGTCGCGGCTTTGACAAAGGGCCTTTTCCTCGACGACGCAGACCGGCACTATGCGGAATTGATGGCCTATGATGAAGTTCACTTCAGCGTCTCGAACACGAAGACCTAATTCCCGAGGAATGCCATGGCCCTATCCCCGCGCACCGAGACTGACACTCTCGAGGACCTGCTTGTCGAAGTCCGGATGTTCAGCGCCGAGTTTCCGCTGCTGCTGGCCAATCATCTGCCGATGATCCTGGTGGCGCTCGATCGGCTCGGCGCTTCGAAGGAACGGCTGCGCGACTATTTCGACACCTATCGGGACACCAATGGCCTGGTTCCGCAGCCGCCGCCGGTCGCGCCGATTTCGCGCGAGAGCTGGACGGAGGCGTTGGGCGACCGCGCGCGCGAACAGGATTACCGGACGTTCTTCGAGGCTGAAGTGCGCCGGATCGGCATCGACGCCGCGATCCAGACCTATCTGCCGACGCTAATCCCCGGCATCGGCGCCAGCGCGCTGCACGGCATGATGCGCACCGCCTATGGCGTGATGCGGATGGATCCGAGCGAAGTCGGCACCGCGCTCGGCTACTGGTCGGCCACCTATCTCACCATGCCGCGCGCCACCGGCGCGGCCCCGGTCACCGACGATCCCGGCCAGGTGCTGGCCCGTGCCTGCGAATTGTCCTGCCTGCGCGAAGTCGAGCCCGAAACCGACTTGCTCTGGCACAACATCCGCGCGGCGGGCGAGAAGGAATCGTTTGCCCCGGTCGTCGACTGGCTCGCCATCGGCCCGGATACCGGCCGCAGGCTGGCCGAGACCTCGCTGGCGCTGTTCGCCGCGACCATGGACTTCTCCTCGCTGCACGCGCTGACCGGCTCGCACTGGATCCGGATGATCGGGCCGCATCTGGCGGAGGCCGACCGTCCGGCGCTGCAGCGCTATTTCTGGCAGATCATCGCCTCGCTGGTGCCGAAGATCGGCTTCCCCAGCCTGCCGAGCGCCGAGCAGCTGGATCAATGGCGCCACCTGCCTGCTCCGGGCTGGCCGGAAATCGCTGCGGCTGCGATCCAGTCGGACGACGAGCATGACATCAGCCTCGTCTTCTCCGCCCGCGAGGAGGAAGCCGTCTATGGCGACCGGCTCTACCGCGTCGTCGCCGCCCGGCGGATGGGACTGATCTCTTGAGCCCTTCGCTGCTGCCGAGCCTCGTCATTGCCGGCGCCACGCTTGCCGATGGGCGCCGCGTCGATATCCTGATCGCCGGCGAAACCATCGCGGCCATTGTGCCGGCCGGACAGGGGCCCGCCGATTGCGACCGCATCGACGCCACCGATCGCCTGGCTGCGCCCTCCTTTGTCGAGGGGCACATCCATCTCGACAAGACGCTGCTCGGCCTGCCCTTCATCCCGCATATTCCCGGCGACACGGTCGCGCTGCGGATCGAGGCGGAGAAGCAGTTGCGCCGCACCGTGGCGCTTCCGGTCGAGGAGCGCGGCGGACGGCTGATCGAGCAGATCGCCGCCTTCGGCACCGGCAGCCTCCGGAGCCATGTCGACATTGACACCGAAGTGGGCCTGAAAGGCCTGCATGCGCTGCTGCGCCTCAAGGAACGCTACTGGGATCTGGTCGACATCCAGATCGTCGCCTTCCCGCAAAGCGGCATCCGGATCGATCCCGGCGTCGCCGACCTGCTCGATGCGGCGATCCGCGAAGGCGCCGATCTCGTCGGCGGGCTCGACCCGGCCGGCATCGACCAGGACGTGACCGGCCATCTCGACGCGGTCTTCGCGGTCGCGGAGAAGCATGGGGTCGGCGTCGACATCCACCTGCATGATTCCGGCCCGCTCGGTGCCTTCGAACTGCGCCAGATCGCAGCGCGCACCTTGGCGCTCGGGCTGGAGGGCAAGGTGGCGGTCAGCCACGCCTTCGCGCTCGGCCAGATCGATGATTTCGAGTTTTTCCGCACGGCCGAGGCACTGGCCAACGCTCGCGTCGCCATCATGACCAACGGCCCCGGCCCCGTCGCCATGCCGCCGGTCAAGCGACTGCGGGAGGCGGGCGTCACCGTCTTCGCCGGCTCCGACAACATCCGCGACGCCTGGTCGCCCTATGGCGATGGCGACCTGCTGCGCCGCGCCCAGATCATCGGCTACCGGCAGGAGTTCCTCGCCGACCCGGATCTCGTGCACGCCTTCGCCATGGTGACGGAAATCCCCGCCGCCGTGCTGGGCGTCACGCATTATGGCCTCGGGCCGGGCCGGCGCGCCGACATCGTGCTGCTCGATTCCGGCTCGGTGCCGGAGGCCGTCGCCGGCGCGCCGCGCGGCCGCACCGTGATCAAGCGTGGAAGGCTGGTGGCGCTCGAAGGCGTGCTGACGCCGAGGGACTGAGCCTCTCCGATTTCAAAACCGCGGCCCGGGGATCCACTCATCCTTACGGATGATAGGATTGGCCCGCGAAAGCTGCCATTTCTTGCCCATCGTCCTTCCCCCCGGATGGCCGGACGTCGCACTGAGGCGATCGCCCCACCATCAAACAAGAGCTTTCTCATGCGACTGCCAGATTCAGCCGGCGTCGAGCCGGCGCCGATTCCCGCCACCATTTCCGGGCCCTTGACCATCCTGATGGCGGCCGCCTGCGGCGCCATCGTCGCCAATCTCTATTACGCCCAGCCGCTGATCGCGCTGATCGGGCCGGATATCGGCCTGCCGCCGGCGCTCGCCAGCCTCGTCGTCACGCTGACCCAGATCGGCTATGGCGTCGGCCTCATGCTGATGGTGCCGCTTGGCGACATCATCGAGAACAAGAAGCTGATCCTGATCGCCGTCGGCGTCACCGCCTTCGCGCTGCTGCTCGCTGCCGTCGCGCCGAGCAGCCTGCCCTTCCTCGGCGCGGTGCTGTTCATCGGCATCTGCTCCAGCATCGCCCAGGTGCTGGTGCCGATGGCCGCCCACATGGCCAGCGACGAGACGCGCGGCCGCACGGTCGGCAACGTCATGGGCGGGCTGATGGTCGGCATCCTGTTCGCGCGGCCGCTCGCCGGCGTGCTGGCAGATCTGATCGGCTGGCGCGGCGTGTTCTTCTGCTCGGCCGGCCTGATGCTGGCCCTGGCGCTCCTGCTGCTGCGCCATCTGCCCAAGCGCCATCCCCATTCCGGCCACACCTATTCGCAGCTGATCGGCTCGCTCTGGTCGATCTTCCGCGATACGCCGGTGCTGCGCCGGCGCGGCTTCTACCAGTTCGCCCTGTTCGCCGATTTCAGCCTGTCCTGGACCAGCGTACCGCTGGAACTCGCCGGCGCTCCGTTCCACCTGTCGCAGACGCAGATCGCGGTCTTCGCGCTGGCGGGTGCCGCCGGTGCGCTGTCGGCGCCGCTGGCCGGCCGCCTCGCCGATCGCGGCTTCGGGCGCATCGGCACGGGCCTGGCGATCGCCGGCGTCTTCATCGCCTTCGCGCTGTCGGGGCTGGTCTCGGTCGGCTCGATCGCGGTGCTGGTGATTGCGGCGATCCTGCTCGATTTCTGCGTCCAGGCGAACATGGTGTTCGGCCAGCGCTCGCTGTTCATGATGGCGCCGGCGATCCGCAGCCGCCTGAGCGGCATCTATGTCGCCACCATCTTCATGGGCGGCGCCGTGGGCTCGGCCATCGCCAGCCCGCTCTACGAGACCTTCGGCTGGAACGGCATCGTCGTGGCAGGCCTCGCTTTCCCCCTCGCCGCCTTCCTCTTCTACCTCACCGAACTGGTAGGCAGCCGCGCCTCGGCGCACTGACAAAAATGGGGCGGATCGCTTCCGATCCGCCCCATCTTCTTCTCAAGACCGGGAAACAAACCTCCGGCTCGCCTCAGTCCATGCGCACACCGCCGGTGACGTTGATGCCCTGGCCGGTCATGAAGCGGGCCGCGTCCGAGGCGAGGAAGACGACCACGTCGGCTACATCCTCCGGCTCCTCGATGCGGCCGAGCGGGGTGAGCGAAATATATTCGGCGCGCACCGCTTCCGGCGTCATGCCGCGCAGTTCCGCTTCCCAGACGATCTCGCGTTCCTGCATCGCCGTCTTGACGAAGCCCGGGCAGACGCAGTTGACCCGGATGTTCTTCGGCGCCATTTCGCGCGCCAGCGCCTGGGTCCAGCCGAACACGGCGAACTTCGAGGCGGAGTAATGCGCCAGCAGCGGCGCGCCGACCTTGGCCGCCAGCGAGGCGGTGTTGACGATCACGCCCTTGGTCTTGTTGGCGAGGAAGTGGCGGCAGGCGATCTGGTTGGCGAGGAAGACGCCGCGCGCATTGACGTCGAAATTGAAGTCCCATTCCTCGTCGGTGATATCCACCGCGGGGCGCATGGTCGATACGCCGGCATTGGCGCAAAGCAGGTCGAAGCCGCCAAGGCCGTCGATCGCCTTCTGCATGGCCTCGTCGACCGACTGGCGCTTGGTGACGTCGACCTCGACCGCGAAGCCGCCATTCTCAAGCTCCGCCACGACGGCCTGCGCCGCCATCACGTCGAGATCGGCGATCGCGACCGTCGCGCCGGCCTTGTCGAGGGCCCGCACGATCGCCGCGCCGATGCCCTTCGATCCGCCGGTGACGATTGCCTTGCGTCCTGAAAGATCGAATATGCCGGCCATATCAGTTGTTCCTTGCTGGATTGGGTGGCCCAACAAAACGCAAAATCGAACACTTTACAACGCCCTGCTTCCAGATAATGTTTGTAAATGTTCGAACCTGTTGCAGTTTAAACGTCCGGAAGGAACTGCGATGCCAGCCGATTTCCTCGCAGGCGCGCCATGAGCGGCCCCCTCTTCGGCCAGGCCGAACTGGCCGGGCAGGAACTCGGCCGCATTCCCGCCGGCGCGCGCCAATCCCTCATCCTCGATTGGATCGAGATGAACGGCTTCGTCTCCGTCTCGAAAATCGCAGGAAATCTGAGCGTTTCCGAGATGACGATCCGGCGCGACCTGGTGCTGCTCGAAGAGCGCGGCCTGCTGGCCCGTACGCATGGCGGCGCCGTCTCGTCCGCCTCCGATCCCCGCGAGGTTTTCGACCTCGAGGAGCCCGCTTTCAAGCGCCGGCGTCACAGAAACGCTCGTGAAAAAACCGCGATCGCCACCGCCGCCGCCGCGCTGATCGGCCCCGGCGAGACGATCGGCATCGATGTCGGCACCTCGACGCTGACCCTGGCCGAAGCGGTGCTCGGCCGCCCCGACCTCCGGGTTTTCACCAACAGCCTGCGCGCGGCAATGACGCTCTCCGCCTCCAAGAGTCCGGTCTATGTGCTGGGCGGCGAGGTCCGCAATCCCGAGCAGTCCGTGGTCGGCTCGCGCGCCGTCAGCGAATTGCAGAACTACAATATCGACCGTGTCTTCATCGGCGTCTCCGGGCTGATCGAGGCCGGTTTCTTCGATTATTCGGTTGAGGATACCGAGGTGAAACGCGCCTTCATCGCGCGGGCCGACCAGGTGGTCATCCTGTGCGATTCGTCCAAATTCGATCATCGTTCGCTGGCGCGGGTGTGCGAGCTTTCCGGCGCCGACGTGCTGGTCACCGATGCGGCCCCGCCCGCCCATCTGGCGCGCGCCCTGGAGGCCGCGAACATAGAAACCATCATCGCCGGGCCGGAGCCCGGACGATTGCCCGACTGACCGCCCGCACGGACTGCCGCCGCTCTCGTGCGCCGCTTCCCAACGAAACTGGATCCCTGCATGCCCGCCCAGAAGACCACCGTCATCGGCCTCGATATCGGCACGACCTCGACCATTTCGATCGCGGTCCGCGTACCCGACCAGATCCTGCATATGGCGTCGCGGCCGGTGACCCTTTCCTCGCCGCGCCCGAGCTGGGCCGAGGAAGATCCGACCGAGTGGTGGGCGAACACCTGCGACGTGCTGCGCGAAACCATCGCCGCCCTGCCGGATGGCCCGGATTCGCTGGCCGGCCTCTGCGTCACCGGCATGCTGCCGGCGGTCGTGCTGCTCGATGCGGCCGGCAGGGTTCTGCGCCCGAGCATCCAGCAGAGCGACGGTCGCTGCGGCGAGGAAGTCGAGGGGCTGAAGCGCGAGGTCGACGAGACGGCTTTTCTCAAGCGCACCGGCAACGGCATCAATCAGCAGCTCGTGGCGGCCAAGCTGCGCTGGATCGCCAAGCACGAGCCGGACGTGTTCGCGCGCATCGCCACGGTGTTCGGATCCTATGACTACATCAACTGGCGCCTGACCGGCCGCCGGGCGGTGGAACAGAACTGGGCGCTGGAGGCTGGCTTCACCGACGTCGCGACAGACCGCATCGCCGACGATCTCGTGGCGCTGGCCGGCATTCCGCGCAGCGCCGTGCCGGATCGGACCGTGACGCATGAGCAGATGGGCACGGTCTCGGCCGAAGCCGCGCGCGAAACGGGGCTGCCCGAGGGCCTGCCGATCTTCGGCGGCGCGGCGGATCACATCGCCTCGGCGCTCGCCGCCGGCATCGCCTCCAATGGCGACGTCCTGCTCAAGTTCGGCGGCGCCGGCGATATCGTCGTGGCCGCCGACAAGGCCAAGCCGGACGCACGGCTCTATCTCGATTATCACCTCGTGCCCGGTCTCTATGCGCCGAATGGCTGCATGGCCTCGTCCGGCTCGGCCCTGAACTGGATGGCCCGGCTGCTGGCGGATTCGGATGGCGAGGAACGCCCGCATGTCGCGCTCGACAAGCTGGCCGGCGCGGTTCCCGCCGGCAGCGATGGCGTGCTGTGCCTGCCCTATTTCCTCGGCGAGAAGACGCCGATCCACGATCCCCTGGCGCGCGGCACCTATATCGGCCTCAGCCTCGGCAACGGGAAGGGTCATTTCTGGCGCGCACTGCTGGAGGGCGTCGCCTATGGTTTCCGCCACCATGTCGACGTTCTCGCGGACATGGGCCACGCCCCGCGCCGCTTCTTTGCCTCCGACGGCGGCACCAAGAGCCGGGTCTGGATGCAGATCATGGCCGATGTGATGGGCGCGCCGGTGCAACTGCTCGACAACCCCTATGGCTCCTCGGTCGGCGCTGCCTGGGTCGCGGCGATGGGAACGGGCCTCGCCACCGATTGGAGCGGCATCTCCAGCCTGGCGACGCAGGGCGCGCTGATCCAGCCGAACCCGGCCAATCGCGAGGTCTATGACCATGGCTATGCGCGCTACCGCGCCGCCTATGTCGCTCTGAAGCCCGTCTTCGCCATGCCCTAGGACGATTACTAAGCGAGTAGCCATCCTCGGTTCCTAACCTCGACCATCATCCTGAGGCGCCCGGCAAAGCCGGGCTTCGAAGGAGGGTCCAGCGAACGCCTTAGACAATACGCTGCAGCCTCCTTCGCGGCTCCGCTGTCGCGAAGCGCCCGGTGTCTTGTCGGTAGGTCGACGAGCGATGCCGATTTCTCCATTCGAGCCGCATTGCCCTTACCTCTCCCTGAGGTAGAGGTCGGAGCGACGCTCCGGGTGAGGGTTTAGGGAACCATCCGGAGAGGCCGTAAACCCTCACCCGCCGGCCTGCGGCCGTCGACCTCTCCCTAGAGGCGAGAGGTGAAGAAAGAGCATTTCGGGAAGCCCACACAAAAGGACCCCGAAGCCTGGCGGCTCCGGGGTCTGAGATGGAGCGCGGGAGGGGCGCTCTGGGAGGTTGGGAACAAACCTCGGAAGATCTATGACTTGTCACACCGAAGCCGTTCGCTCCGGCTGGACCTGCTATGCCTTCTTGCCCTTCGCCAATTGCGACGGCGACAGCTTGGAAGGCTTCACCTCGGCGCCCGTAATGCCGGAACCCGGCTGCACCATCCCCGGCGGGTCGCTCGTCGGAAAGGACTCCGTGAGCTCCTTGTCGAGGCGGTCGTTCTTTTCCTTGCGAGCGGTACGCGCGGCATGACCCGGCAGTATCGTTTTCAGCAATTCCTTGACGGCCACTTCACGTCCTCCTTGGCTGAAATCGTCTTCGAATAAACAAGGCCCGACGGCTGTTTTCGTTCCAGACAAAGCGATGCAATCGCGCGGCCCGCGCTAATTACATTTTCGCCTTGTCAGGACGGCGCGAACGCGCGGCAGCCAATCGGGAGCGAGACATGGACATTCGGGATGGCAGACCACTCGGCAAAGGGCTGAACGATCAGGCGAATTGGGCGCGAATGCCGGTTCTGCGCGACTGGCGGCCCCAGATCCTGTCCCTGCTGCGCATCGTCACCGCGCTGGTCTTCTGGGAATACGGGACCAGCAAGCTGCTGGGCTTTCCCTATTCCGACATGCTTTCCAGCCTGGCGCCGTATTCGCTGCCCTGGTTCGCCGGCTGGATCGAGCTGATCGGGTCGCCGCTGCTGCTGGTCGGCCTCTTCACCGGGCCGGTCGCCTTCCTGCTGTCCGGCGAAATGGCCGTGGCCTATTTCCTCGCCCACCAGCCGAACGACCTCTTTCCGCTTCGCAATGGCGGCGTCGAGGCGATCCTGTTCTGTTTCATCTTCCTCTACATCGCCGCCGCAGGCCCCGGCGCCTGGAGCGTCGATGGCCTTCTGGCGCGGCGGCGGCGCGAGAGCGAGTTCTAGACGAGGATGCTCGGGTAGCCGGCTTCCTCGAGCGCGGCTACGATCGCACCGGTTTCCGCGGTGCTCTCAATGCGCACGGTCTTGGACGCCAGATCCGTGCCGACTTCGGCGGCCGGATCGAGCGCCTTCACGGTCTTCTGCACCGTCGAGACGCAGTGGCCGCAGGACATGTCCTTGATATTCAACGTCAGCATATTGGGCTCCATTCGTTGGGTTGAGGCGAATATGGAGCTTCCCATCATGGCAAGGTCAAGCCCGCAATCAGCCCTTGACCTTCCAATAATGGGAAGCTTTACCTATATCGTCATCACGCCAATGAAAGGCCGCCTCGATGACCAGCTTACCCTCCCCGCGCCAGATTCTGGCGGATCAGGAACTCGATCTCGCGATTGAGGGAATGACCTGCGCGTCCTGCGTGGCGCGCGTGGAAAAGGCGCTTTCGAAGGTCCCGGGCGTCTCCCGCGCCAGCGTCAACCTTGCCACCGAACGCGCCACCATCCTGGCCCCGGCCGGCGCGGTGTCTACCGCCGCGCTGGAAGAAGCCGTGCGCGGCATCGGCTATGACGCGCATGCCATCGCCGCCACCGACGCGCCGGACGACATGTCCGAAAAGCGCGACGCCGAGGCGGCAGCCCTCGCCCGCTCGCTCGCGATCGCCGCCGCCCTGACCCTGCCGATCTTCATCGTCGAAATGGGGTCGCATCTGATCCCGGCGCTGCACCACTGGGTGATGATGACGCTCGGCCCCTGGAACAATTATCTCCAGTTCGCCCTGACCACCCTGGTGCTGTTCGGGCCCGGCCTGCGCTTCTTCCGCAAGGGCTTGCCGGCGCTGGCCCGCCTCGCCCCGGACATGAATGCCCTCGTCGCGATCGGCGCCGGCGCCGCCTATCTCTATTCGACCGTCGCCACCTTCCTGCCGGGCCTGCTGCCGGCCGGCACCGGCTATGTCTATTTCGAAGCCGCCGCCGTCATCGTCACGCTGGTGCTGTTCGGCCGCATGCTGGAAGCGCGCGCCAAGGGCCGGACGGGCGCGGCGATCCGCAAGCTGGTCAAGCTGCGCCCGAAGACCGCCCGCCTGCTGCGGGATGGCCAGCCGGTCGAGGTTGAACTCGACGCGGTCAAGGTCGGCGACGTCCTTCTGGTCCGCCCGGGCGACCAGATCCCCGTCGACGGCATTGTCAGCGACGGTTCGTCCTTCGTCGACGAGGCGATGATCACCGGCGAGCCCGTGCCGGTCGAGAAGTCGGTCGGCGCGGCCGTCGTCGGCGGCACGATCAACAAGACCGGCAGTTTCTCGTTCCGGGCCGAAAAGGTCGGCGCCGACACGGTGCTGGCGCAGATCATCCGCATGGTCGAGAGCGCCCAGGGCGCCAAGCTGCCGATCCAGGCCCTGGTCGACAAGGTCACCCAATGGTTCGTGCCGGCGGTGATGGCGGCTGCCCTCGTCACCTTCCTCGTCTGGCTGATCTTCGGACCCGAGCCCGCCCTCTCCTTCGCACTGGTCAATGCCGTCGCGGTGCTGATCATCGCCTGCCCCTGCGCCATGGGGTTGGCGACGCCGACCTCGATCATGGTCGCGACCGGAAGGGCTGCCGAGTTCGGCGTGCTGTTCCGCAAGGGCGACGCGCTGCAGACGCTGCGCGACACGTCGATCGTCGCCATCGACAAGACCGGAACGCTAACAGAAGGGCGTCCAGGGTTAACGGACCTGACTGCTGTTAACCCCTCCGAGCGCGATTTCGTGCTGCGGCTGGCGGCGGCCGTAGAAGGCCGGTCGGAGCACCCGATCGGCATCGCGCTGGTCGCGGCGGCGAAGGAATCTAGGCTTGACCTGCCGGCCGTCACCAACTTCGAGGCCGTGCCCGGCTACGGTGTGCGCGCCGAGGCGGATGGCAACGCCGTTGCCGTCGGCGCCGACCGCTTCATGGCCAAGCTCGGGCTCGATGTCTCTGGATTCGCTGCCGAATCCACCCGCCTGGGCAACGAGGGCCGGTCGCCGCTCTATGTCGCCATCGACGGCAAGCTTGCTGCCATCCTCGCCATCGCCGATCCGGTGAAGCCGAGTTCCGCCGCCGCCGTGGCCGCGCTGCACAAGCTCGGTCGTCGCGTCGTCATGGTGACGGGCGACAACCGAGCCACCGCCGAGGCGATCGCCCGGAAACTCGGCATCGACGAGGTGCTGGCCGAAGTGTTGCCGGACGGAAAAGTCGAGGCGGTGGAAAGGCTTAAGGCGCGCGGCGCCAAGGTCGCCTTCGTCGGCGACGGCATCAACGACGCCCCCGCCTTGGCCGCCGCCGATGTCGGAATCGCGATCGGCACCGGCACCGACGTCGCCATCGAGAGCGCCGATGTCGTGCTGATGTCCGGCGACGTCGGCGGCGTGGTCAAGGCGATCGGCCTGTCGGAAGCAACGATCCGCAACATCAAGGAAAATCTGTTCTGGGCCTTTGCCTACAACGCCGCCCTGATCCCGATCGCCGCCGGCGCGCTCTATCCGGCCTTCGGCTGGCTGCTGTCGCCAATGCTGGCGGCCGGCGCCATGGCGATGTCGAGCGTCTTCGTGGTCGGTAACGCGCTGCGCCTCAAGCGCTATCGGCCGGCCGAATAGACAAGGAAGATCAACACGATGAACATCGGTGAAGCCTCCGCCGCCTCCGGCGTTTCCGCCAAGATGATCCGCTATTACGAGCAGATCGGCCTGATCCCGGCGGCACTGCGCACCGAGTCCGGCTACCGGGTCTATTCGACCCGGGACGTCGAGACGCTGCGCTTCATCCGCCGCGCCCGCGACCTCGGCTTCTCGGTCGAGGAGATGGGTACGCTGCTGGCCCTTTGGCAGGACAAGGCGCGCGAGAGCGCCGACGTCAAGCGCGTGGCGCTGCAGCATGTCGCCGAGATCGAGAAACGGATCCATGAACTGGAGGGAATGGCGCGCACGCTGCGCCATCTCGCCGGCCATTGCCATGGCGACGAACGGCCGGATTGCCCCATTCTCGACGATCTCGCCGCCATCTCGGAACCCGGGAAAGCCGCGCCCGCCCGCAAGCCGGCCCTGCGCGGACGAAACTGACGCTCAGCGGCAGACGCCGAGCCACGCGTTGAGTTCGCGTGCGATGCGCTCGATGACCGACTCGGCGCCGAGTTCGACGCCATGCAGCAGCGCCACCACGATCACCGGCGCCACAAGCAGCCAGATCCATTTGAGCCGGACGGGCCGCACGAACAGATCCGGCCGGCTGGCCAGAAACAGCGGCGCGATCAGGCCGATCGCACCGCCCAGGATCGTCTCGGAAACGCTATGGGCGCCCAGCACCACGCGCGTGACGGCAATGGCCAGGGCAATGCCAAAACCACAGAGAAGCGCCAGTCCCGCGAGCGCCCGGCTCCGCGCCAGCCGCGCCACCAGCACGGCGAGACCCCCATAGACCGCCATGGATGCGCCGGCATGTCCGCTCGGGCTGCGAAGATCGAGGGCGCCGAGATAACGGCCGCAGGGGATGAAGGCGATCTTGGCGACCAGCACGAGCCCCAGCACCAAGGCAACCGAAAACGCCCACCAGACTGCCGCCCGCCTCTGGCCGGAGATGAGCAGGATCAGTGTGACCAGTAGCAGGATCGGCAGGATCACGCCCTGGCCGCCAAAGCTCGTGACGAAAATGGTGAGGGGACGAAGCGACATGCAGGAATCCAGAACGAACGACGGAAGACGCTGCCCCTGCCGGCGCTGCGCCGCGCCAGCCGGCGCGATTCGCCCCGCTTCCTGCGCGTGAGCGCCACCATGGCGACCGTCAAACGCGCTGTCCATGCGGCGATGCGCCGACGCGGCTTGCATCCGGGCCGTGATCGCGGTCAAGCTGACGCTCCCATCGGCGAACCGGACCGTTTTCCAGCATGACCACCATCGAACGCTTCGCCATCGAGGGCCCGGCGCTTATCCACCCGAAAGTGCATGGCGACGCACGGGGCACCTTCTTCGAGGCCTTCCGGCAGGATCTCTTCGACCGCGACGTCGCGCCTGGCGTGCGCTTCGTCCAGGACAATCAGTCCTTTTCCCGTCCGGCCGGCACGGTGCGGGGCCTGCATTTCCAGCTCGATCCGCGCGCGCAGGCCAAGCTGGTGCGGGTGCTGCGCGGCTCGATCCTCGATGTGGCAGTCGATATCCGCCCCGCCTCGCCGACCTTCGGGCAGCATGTCGCGGTTACGCTTTCAGCCGAGAACCGGGCGCAACTTTACGTCCCGGCCGGCTTCGCGCATGGCTTCTGCACGTTGGAAGAGGACACGGAGGTCTTCTACAAGGCGTCCGATTATTACAGCCCCGAGCACGATCGCGGCCTCGCCTGGGACGATCCGGCGCTCGGGATTCTCTGGCCGGTTGCCGAGGCGGACGCGACCCTTTCGGATCGCGACCGGAAGCATCCGCGCCTCGCCGTTCTTCAGCCCTAAAGCGGAATCGACGCCTCAGCGGTCGGCCAGAACCATGTTCAGCAGATACTGGCCGTAGGTGCTCTTGCCGAGCGCAACGCCGAGACGCTCCAGCGCGGCGGCGTCGATGAAGCCCATGAGATAGGCGACTTCCTCGGGGCAGCAGATCTTCAGCCCCTGCCGCTTCTCGAAGGTGCGTACGAATTCCGAAGCTTCGATCAGGCTGTCCGGCGTGCCCGTGTCCAGCCAGGCATAGCCGCGACCCATCTTCTCGACATGCAGCGCACCGCGTTCGAGATAGGCGCTGTTGACGTCGGTGATTTCCAGTTCGCCACGCGCCGAGGGCTTGAGGTCGGCCGCGATGTCGACAACCGCCTCGTCATAGAAATAGAGCCCGGTAACCGCCCAGTTCGATTTCGGCTCCTTCGGCTTTTCCTCGATCGAGACGGCCTTCCGGTCGCGGTCGAAGGCGACCACGCCATACCGCTCGGGATCCTGGACGTGGTAGGCGAACACGGTCGCGCCAAGGGTCCGGGCTCGCGCGTCGGCCAGCAGTCCCGTCAGTCCATGGCCGAAGAAGATGTTGTCGCCGAGGATCAGAGCCGAGCGCGAGCCGGCAACGAAATCGGCGCCGATCCGATAGGCCTGAGCCAGGCCTTCCGGCGCCGCCTGTTCGGCATAGGAAAGCGCGATGCCCCATTGCGAACCGTCGCCGAGCAGGGCCTGGAATTTCGGCAGGTCCTGCGGCGTCGAGATGATCAGGATGTCGCGAATGCCGGCCAGCATCAGCGTCGACAATGGGTAATAGATCATCGGCTTGTCGTAGATCGGCAGCAATTGCTTGCTGGTGACCAGCGTCATCGGATGCAGCCGTGTTCCGGCGCCGCCGGCGAGAACGATGCCCTTCATGCCGCGCTCCGATCGGAATCGAGGATGGCGTCGACGGCGACGCCGAGGCTTTGCGGCCAGCCGGCCAAGCGAACGCCGAAGACCTGCTCCGCCCGCGTACAATCGAGCCGGGAATCGCGCGGCCGCGCCGCCGGGGCGATATAGGCATCGCCCGAGATTTTGCCGAGCGCTGGCACCTTGCGCCCGGCCGCGGAAAGCCGCGCCATGACGCCGGCGGCGAGATCGAACCAGCTTGCCTCGGCGTTGCCGGCAAGGTGGAAGACACCGCCAGACGCCCCCCTCGCCTTCGCGGCGATCGTCAGAAGGCCATCGGCGAGATCGGCAGCCAAGGTCGGATTGCCATAGCGGTCCGCGACGATGTCGAGGTTTTCACGCTCGCCCGCGAGGCGGATCATGGTGCGGACGAAATTGCCGCCATCAGCGCCATAGACCCAGCCGGTGCGGAAGATAAGCGCGTCGGGATTTTCGGCCAGAACCTGGCGTTCGCCCTCGAGCTTGGTGTGGCCATAGACCCCGAGCGGATGGGTCGCGTCCACCTCGACATACGGCGCGCGCTTCTCGCCGTCGAAGACGTAGTCGGTCGAGACATGCAGAAACGGCAGACCGAGCTTGCGCGCGCCGGCAGCGAGCTGCGCCGCGCCGTCGCGGTTGATGGCCATGGCGAGTTCCGCCTCGCTCTCGGCACGGTCGACCGCCGTATAGGCGGCCGCGTTGAGGACCAGGTCGGGCGCGAAGCCCTCGATGAGCGCAGCGGCGCCGTCAGGATCAGCCAGATCCAGAACCGGCCGGCCGAAGGTTTCGACAAGATGCCCATGGGCCGCCCCCCGCGCTTTCAAGGCGCGCGCCAGCTGGCCGCTCGAACCGGCGACGAAGATCCGCATCAAGGAGCGCCTTCGAGCAGGCCGAGCCGCTGGCCGCGATAGACGCCGCTGCGGATCGGCTCCCACCAGTCGCGCCGGTCGAGATACCAGTCGACCGTCCTCTCGATGCCGCTGTCGAAGCTTTCCGCCGCCTGCCAGCCCAGCTCCGCCTCGGCCTTGGTCGGGTCGATGGCGTAGCGCTGGTCATGGCCCGGACGGTCGGCGACGAATTCGATCAGTTCGGCGTGCGGCTTACCCCCGCGACGCTGGTCGAGGATCGCGCAGATGCTTTGCACCACCTCGAGATTGGCCCGCTCGTTGCGGCCGCCGATATTGTAGCTCTCGCCCGGGGAACCGCGGGTCAGCGCCAGGAACAGAGCGCGGGCATGGTCCTCGACATGCAGCCAGTCGCGAACGTTCGAGCCATCGCCATAAACGCGGATCGGCGCCCCCTCGATGGCGTTCAGAATGACCAGCGGGATCAGCTTTTCCGGGAAATGGTAGGGCCCGTAATTGTTCGAGCAGTTGGAGATCAGCGCCGGCAGGCCATAGGTGCGCTGCCAGGCCCGGACCAGATGGTCGGACGCCGCCTTGCTGGCCGAATAGGGCGAAGACGGATCATAAGGCGAGGCCTCGTGGAACAGCCCGCTCGGGCCAAGCGTGCCGAAAACCTCGTCGGTCGAGACATGCAGGAAGCGGAACGCCGCCCGCTTCTCGGCGCCGAGCCGGTCCTGATAGGCCCGCACCGCCTCCAGCAGCGTCGCCGTACCCATGATGTTGGTCTGCAGAAAAGCACCGGGGCTGCCGATCGAGCGGTCGACATGGCTTTCGGCGGCTAGATGGATCACGCCGTCCGGCTCATACCGGCGGAAGACATCGGCCATGGCCACGGGGTCGCAGATGTCGGCGCGGACGAAAGTGTAGAGCGGATCGTCGGCGATCGGGGCCAGCGAGGCGAGGTTCGCGGCATAGGTGAGCTTGTCGACATTGACAACGCCCACGCCGAGTTCGCCGACCAGATGCCGGCACAAGGCCGATCCGATGAACCCGGCGCCGCCGGTAACAAGAACGCGCATAGGAAACGTGCCACCCTGTTGGAAGCGCCAAGCCTAGCGCTTCAACATGGCATCGCAAAGGCGTGATCGCCCCGTGAAGGACCGGGGCCTCAGATCGAGACGGGGATCGCGCGCTTTTCCCGGACCGATTGCAGCGCCGCGTCCGCCAGCACCAGCGCCTTCCAGCCATCCTCGCCCGAGGGCGTCGCCGGTCCGCCATCCTTGACGGCGGCGATGAAGGCGGCGATCTCGTTGCGATAGGCCTCGGTGTAGCGGGTCATGAAGAAGTTGAGCAGCGGCTCGCGGCGATAGCCGTCGCCATTGGCGATCTCGACATTGGTGGCGCGCAGATTGTCGGCGCTGACCAGCCCCTTCGAGCCATGCACCTCGATGCGCTGGTCGTAGCCATAGCTGGCGCGGCGCGAATTCGAGATCTGCGCGATGCGGCCGGATTTCGTCGTCAGCACGATGGAGGCACTATCGAAGTCGCCGAGCTTGCCAATCTCCGGATCGACCAGCACCGAGGCGGAGGCATAGACGCTGGCCGGCTCCTCGCCGAGCAGGAAGCGCGCCATGTCGAAATCATGGATCGTCATGTCGCGGAACAGACCGCCGGAACGGCTGATGTAATCGGCAGGCGGCGGACCGGGATCGCGCGAGGTGATCGACACCATCTCGATCTTGCCGATGGCGCCTTCGTCGATCTGGCGGCGCACCTCGATGAAGTTCGGATCAAAGCGGCGGTTGAAGCCGACCATGAGCAGCGCCTTCTCCGCCTTGACGACGGCGAGGCATTCCTTGACGCGGGTGACGTCGAGATCGATCGGCTTTTCGCAGAAGATCGCCTTCTTCGCGCGCGCCGCCTGTTCGATCATCGTGGCGTGGAGGTCGGTCGGTGTGGTGATCAGCACGGCGTCGATGTCGGACGCGTTCATGATCGCGTCGGCGTCGCGCACGTCCGCGCCGGTCGAGGCAGCCAGCGCCTTGGCCGCGTCCGGAAAGGCGTCGGCGACGGCAACCAGCGTCGCGCCGGCATTCGCGGCGATCGCGCCTGCATGCACCTTGCCGATACGCCCGGCGCCCAGAAGTCCCAGTCTCACGGTCATGTCAAAGTCCCTGAAAGCTCATGCGAAGTAGACGATCTGCCGCGCCGCCCCGACAAGGCGCGCGGCCTCTTGGGCAATTGGACTATTCCGGCACGTCCACCCAGCCTCGCACCTCATGCGAGCGAGCCATGGCGTGAACGGCGCGTTCGATCTGCAGACCCGTCGCGAATTCGATCAGATGCGCGGGCTCGCCGGCGATCCGGCGCATCAACTCGCGCGCCTCGATCACCTTAAGATCGTTGAAGCCGAGACCATGGCCGGGCGCCGGGATGAAGCGATCATAGGGCGGATGCGCGGTTCCCGTCAGAATGGTGCGAAAGCCCCGCTCAGCAACGGGACCGCGCGCCTGGAACAGTTGCAGCTCGTTCATGCGCTCCTGGTCGTAGAGCAGCGAGCCTTCCGAGCCGAAGATCTGGATGGCGATCCGGCCCTTGCGGCCCCAGGCGGAGCGATTGACCAGCAGACTGCCGGAAGCGCCGCTTTCAAGCCGGAACAGGATATTGGCGATGTCGTGCGTTTCGACCGCGCGGCTGCCGCCGGAGGCGAGCGGCCGTTCGGCATACGGCTTGGCCATGTCGACGACGACGCTCGTTATCCGTCCAACCAGCACAGAGAGCAGCGACAGCGGATGGACGGCGAAATCGTCGAGCGCGCCATAACCCGACGCCGCCTCGCTCTTCCAGCCGAACGGCGCGGCCGCATCGGCCATGAAGTCCTCGTCCATCTCGACACGGACGTGATTGACCATGCCGATCGCGCCCTGGCCGATCAGCCCGCTCATATGCCGGATGGCGGGGTTCTGGATATAGTTGTAGCCGAGCGCCGCCACCTTGCCCGAGGCTTCCGCCGCCTCCAGCATGGCGAGCGCATCGGCCTCCGACGTCGCCATCGGCTTCTCGCACCAGACATGCTTGCCCGCCTGGAGCGCGGCGATTGTCATCTCGGCATGAAACTGGTTCGGCGTCGTGATCGAGACGACATCGACTTCCGGATCCTCGACCACGGCGCGCCAATCACCGGACGCGCGGGCAAAGCCCAGTTCTGCTGCCTTTTGTGCGGCCAATGCCTCGTTGGCCTCGCCGAGATGCACCAGCCTCGGCCGCGCCACATCGCCGAAGGTCGGCGCGACGGCGTTCCAGGCCAGTGCGTGGCACTTGCCCATGTAGCCGGTGCCGATCAGGCCGATACCGAGGGATTTCATGCTGGTCATTTCCCGAGGATGAGAGAGGGTCTCTAGACGGTGCCGCCCAGTTCCGAGGAGAGGTCCGCAAGCTCCTTGCCGCCCGCCATCAGATTCTGCAATTCGTCCGCCGAGATCTCGCCGCGCGTCGCCGTGCCTAGGGTCCTGCCGCGGTTCAGCACCGTGAAGCGATCGCCGACGGCCATGGCATGGCGGACATTATGGGTGATGAAGACGACGCCAAGCCCGCGCTTGCGCACCATGTCGATATATTTGAGCACCATCGAGGTCTGGCGCACGCCAAGCGCCGAGGTCGGCTCGTCGAGGATCAGGACCTTGGCGCCGAAATAGACGGCCCGCGAGATGGCGACGCACTGACGCTCGCCGCCCGACAAGGTGCCGACGGCCTGGCCGGGATCGCGCACGTCGATGCCGATGCGCTTCATTTCTTCACGCGTGACCCGGTCGCAGAAGCCCATATCCATGAAGCGGAACGGCCAGATGCCCTTGACCGGCTCCCGGCCCATGAAAAAGTTCCGCGTCACCGACATCAGCGGGATCATGGCGAGGTCCTGGTAGACCGTGGCGATGCCGGCATCGAGCGCCTGGCGCGGACTAGTGAAATTGACCGGTTCGCCGTTGACGAACATCTCGCCCTTGGTCAGCCGGTGAACGCCCGACATGGTCTTGATGAAGGTCGACTTGCCGGCGCCGTTGTCGCCCAGCAGGCAATGAACCTCGCCGGCCTGGATCGATACCGACACGCCCGCCAGCGCAACGACGGAGCCGAAATGCTTCTCGATATCGCGCATTTCCAGGATAGGTGTCGTCATCACCGCTCTCCCGTCACGCGCTTGCGGATGATGTTGTTGAAGAACACCGCCATCAGAAGCATGCCGCCGAGGAAGACGAGATACCAGTCCTGGTCGATCGAGGTATAGGTGAGCCCGATCAGCACCATGCCGAAGATGATCGCCCCGATCGCAGCGCCGATGACCGAGCCATAGCCGCCGGTCAGCAGGCACCCGCCAATGACCGCCGCAATGATCGCTTCGAACTCCTTCTGGAAGCCGCGCCGGGCGTCCGTCGATCCGGCATCGAGCACGGTCAGGATCGCAACCAGCGCGGCGCAGCAGGCCGTCAGGACGAAGAGCGAAGTCTTGACGCGCCGCGTCGGAACACCGGAGTTTCGCGCCGCGTTCGCGTCGCCGCCCGAGGCAAAGATCCAGTTGCCATAACGGGTTCGCGCCAGCACCACCGCGGCGATGATCGCCAGGGCGACGAACCAGATGATCTCAACGGGCACGCCCGTGACCTTGGGTTGGCCGTTGGGAAACTTGGCGATCCAGTCATGCGCCGCGAGCCAGACGAACAGACCCTCGAACGCGTCGCCGGAGAAGAGATTGTAGAAGAACGCGTCGAGCGGAGTATCGGTCGCGGCCTCGCGTACGCCGCGCAGCTGCGTCGCGCCGCCGGTCGCCCATTTGAGGCCGACCAGCGAAAGCCCCCTCAACACGAAAAGAAACGCCAGCGTGACGATGAAACTGGGCAGGCCCGTATAGAGAACCAGCTGGCCGTTGAAGAAGCCGAAGGCAGCGGCGCAGGCAAACGTAATGACGATCGCCACGGGCAGCGGCAAGCCGAAGGTGACGACGCAGGCGGCGAAGATCAGGCCCGCAAAAGCCACCATCGAGCCGACCGAGAGGTCGAACTCACCGCCTACCATCAGCAGCGAGGCGCCGATCGCCAGGATGCCGAGCTGGGCTGCCGGCGCCATGAAATTCACGATGCCCGACAATTCGAACATCACCGGATTGGCGATGCCAATGAAGAAGACCGTGACGATGACAAGCCCGAGGACGGCGCCGAGCTCGGGCCGCCGCAGGATGCGGGTAACGACCGAGGCGGGCCGGATGCGTTCGTCTGGGATCAGTTCGGTCGGGCTGCTGCGGTCGGTCATGGTCGCTCCCGCTGGCGCGCACGTCTGCATTCACGCAGATCGCTTGAGAACGCCGGCTCGTTTTCGAAAGGTGTTCATCCGGCACGCCCGAGCGAAACCGGGCGGCCAACAAGCTTGATGCGCGCCGGCCCTCGGGCCCGCGCGCATCCGGCCAGATTGCGGCTAGCGAATGCCCTTGGACGAGAGCTCGATGACCTTGGCGGCCGAGTCCTTGGTCACGAGATTGGGGCCCGAGGGGACGTCGCCGCCCGGCATCAGACCATATTTGCTGTGCAGCGCCAGGAAGGCGACCGGCAGGTAGCCCTGCAGGAACTGCTGCTGATCGATGGCAAAGGCTGCCTTGCCGTCGGCGATGGCCTGCAGGAGACCCGACGACAGGTCGAAGCTGGCGACATGGACCTTGCCGTCCATCCCGGATTCGCCGACCGCGGCGACAGAGGGCTCACCGGCGAGCGAGGCGTTCAGCGTCAGGATCGTGTCGATCGCGGTATCGGAGGCAAGCGCCGCCTTCACCTTGGCCTTCACGTCGGCGGGATCGTTCGAGGTCGGCAGGACGGTGACGGCGCCAAAGCCATCGGTGAAGCCCTTGCAACGAACGTCGAGGGAGACATTGCCAACCTCGTGGTTGACGCAAATTCCCTTCTTGCCGCCCATTTCCTTCAGCTTCGCGCCGGCGGCCTTGCCGGCATCATATTCGCTCTGCCCGACATGCAGCAGCGCGCCGAGCTTCTTCGAGACATCGGAGCCCGAGTTCATCGAGATGACGGGAATGCCGGCCGCAACGGCCTTCTGGATCGACGGCCCGAGCGCATCCGCATCCGGGATCGAGACGACGAGGCCCTCCGGCTTCTGGTTGACGGCCGCATCGATCAGCTGCGCCATCGCGACCATGTCGAAGGTTTCCGGCGCGCGGTAGTCGACCTTGACGCCTAGATCCTTGCCGGCCTCGGTGACACCGTTCTTGACCACCGACCAGAACGGATCCGACGCCTGGCCGTGGCTGACAACGATGATATCGGCATGCGCGGCGACGGCGGAGACGGCAAGAGCCGTGGCCGCGAGCATTGCCTTCAATTTCATCTTCATGACATTCCTCCCGAGAATGAAAAAATGCGAGAATCCGGCCGTTTTTGCTGCTCTGTGATTTCGCCGCATCGATATTCCGGAATAAATGAACCCTCATATCCGATGCCGGAATATTCATTCCATCAACCCGGATGCGCGTCAAGAGTTGATTTTCGCGCCGAAGTCGGAGAAAGCTGCGCGAATGCGTAGGAAAGAACCGCGATCATGACCCTCGACGACAATGACGCCCTGCCGCCCCGCGATTTCTGGAGCCTGCGCAATCTGATGGTGAGCCGGAAGGAGACGCTGCCGAAGCGCCTCGCTCAGGTCGCCATCTACGCCGTCGCCAATCCCGACGATGTCGCCTTCGGCACGGCGGCCAGCATCGCCGAAAAGGCCGAGGTCCAGCCCTCGACGCTGGTGCGCTTCGCCCAGGCCTTTGGCTATCAGGGCTTTTCCGACCTGCAGGCCGTATTCCAGGACCGGCTGCGCGACCGCACCTCCAACTACTCCGAACGCCTGTCGTCGCTGCGCTCGCATGTCGCCGGCGACAGCAAGTCGGCCACGCTTTTTGCCGGGTTTTGCAAGGCAGCGGAACGGTCGGTAGGCTCGCTCCGCGAGCGCGTGCAGGTCGAGCAGATCGACGAGGCGGCAGCCCTGCTCGCCCGCGCCGAGACGATCTATCTGATCGGCCAGCGCCGCTCCTTCCCCGTCACCTCCTATATGAGCTACGCCTTCGGCAAGCTCGGCGTGAAGTCGGTTCTGGTCGGCTCGGCCCAGGGCAACGACCCGGAAACGCTCTCCTTCGCCACGCCGCGCGACGCCGCGATCGCCATCTCCTTCACGCCCTATGCCTCGGCGACGCTCAATTACGCGCGCCAGATCAACGAGGGCGGCACGCCGCTGGTGGTCATCACCGACAGCCCGTTCAGCCCGCTGATCCCCAAGATCGGCGTCTGGTTCGAAGTGGTCGAGGCCGACTACGAAGGCTTCCGCTCGCTCTCCGCCTCCATGGCGCTCGCCATGACGCTGACCGTCGCCGTCGCCGAAGCACGTCGCAGTTGACGGTTCGAATATTCCATATTGACGAAATCGCAGAATTTTTGTTTCACTTCCCCGCGTAAGTCAGGGTGCGTCGCGGCCGTTTTCTGGTAACGGCCCGTAACCCCCTCGTTAACCGGGACGGAGATTGCGATGACCCAGGCTCGTGGGGGCGACACGCCGGCCCGACCGCTCGACGTGATCACCATCGGGCGATCCTCGGTCGACCTCTACGGCCAGCAGATCGTCTCCCGCCTCGAGGACATCACCTCCTTCGCCAAGTCGGTCGGCGGCTGCCCGTCCAACATCGCGATCGGCACGGCCCGGCTCGGCCTGAAGTCGGCGGTCATCACCCGCGTCGGCGACGAGCAGATGGGTCGCTTCATCCGCGAGCAGATGATGCGCGAGGGCGTGGCGACCAACGGCATCGCCACCGACCCCGACCGGCTGACGGCGCTGGTGCTGCTCGCCGTCGAGGATGAGGGCGTCTCGCCGATGATCTTCTACCGCACCGATTGCGCCGACATGGCGCTGTCGGAGGCGGATATCGACGAGGCCTTCATCGCCTCGGCCGAGGCGATCGTCGTCACCGGCACGCATTTCTCACGCGAGAACAGCGACAAGGCGCAGCGCAAGGCGATCCGGATCGCCAAGGCGCATGGCGGCAAGGTCGTGTTCGACATCGACTACCGCCCCAATCTCTGGGGCCTCGCCGGCCATGGCGACGGCTTCGCCCGCTATGTGAAATCTGACCGCGTCTCCGAGCAGCTGAAGTCGATCCTGCGGGATTGCGACCTGATCGTCGGCACCGAGGAGGAAATCCGCATCGCGTCCGGCGCCGATGATGTGCTCGGTGCGCTGAAGACGATCCGGGCGCTGTCCCAGGCGACCATCGTGCTGAAGCGCGGCGCCATGGGCTGCATCGTCTATGAGGGCGCGATCCCCGACGATCTAGAACAGGGCATCGTCGGCAAGGGCTTTCCGATCGAGGTCTATAACGTCCTCGGCGCCGGCGACGCTTTCATGTCCGGCTTCCTGCGCGGCTGGCTGAAGGGCGAGGCGCTGGAAACCGCCGCCACCTGGGCCAATGCCTGCGGCGCCTTCGCGGTGTCGCGGCTGCTCTGCTCGCCGGAATATCCGACCTGGGCCGAGCTTTCCTGGTTCCTCGAGCATGGCAGTTCGCACCGCGCTTTGCGCAAGGACGCGGCGCTCAACCATCTGCACTGGGCCACCACGCGCCGCAAGCAACCTGAGACCCTGATGGCGCTGGCGATCGACCATCGCTCGCAGCTGGAGGCGGTGGCCGACCGGCTGAACGTGCCGCGGGAAAAAATCGAGGGCATCAAGGCGCTGGCGGTCGAAGCGGCGGCGCGGGTCGCCAAGGGGCGGCCAGGCTTCGGCATGCTGCTCGATTCCACCTATGGCCAGAAGGCGTTTCCGCGCGCCGCCGAACACGGTTTCTGGATCGGCCGGCCGGTCGAGAGACCCGGCTCGCGCCCGCTCGACTTCGACCATATGGCCGATCTCGGCAGCCACCTGGCCGAATGGCCGATCGGCCACACGATCAAGTGCCTCTGCTTCTATCATCCTGACGACAGCGCAGAACTGAAGGCGAAGCAGGAGCGCGAATTGCTGCGCGTCGCCGACGCGGCGCGGACCGTGGGCCGCGAACTTCTGATCGAGATCATCGCCGGAAAGCATGGCGCGCTGACCGAGACCACCGTGTCGTCGATCCTCGCCCGGCTCTACGAGCTCGGCATCAAGCCGGACTGGTGGAAGCTGGAGCCGCAGACGAGCCCGGCCGCGTGGCGCGCCATCGAACAGGTGATTGCAGCCCACGATCCGCTCTGCCGGGGCATCGTGCTGCTCGGGCTGGAGGCGCCGGAAAGCGAGCTGGTCGCCGCCTTCCGCATCGCCGCCGCGACGCCTCTGGTCAAGGGTTTTGCTGTCGGCCGGACGATCTTCGCGGAAGCCGCGGAAGGCTGGCTTTCCGGCCACATCGACGACGAGGCGGCGGTGGCCGACATGGCGACCCGCTTCGGCAAGCTGGTGGCAGCCTGGGAATCGACGCGGCAGCCGGAGGTGGCGTGAGGTTCTTTTTTGGAGGGCCGCCAGGGTCCCCCCCACTCGGTCGTCATTCCCGCGAAGGCGGGGAGCCGGCAGCCTCGGCGTCTGAAGTGAGGACTGGAATGGAAGAATGGATCCCTGCTTTCGCAGGGATGACGGAAGGATGGAAAAGCGGGCGGAGCTGACTGAGGAGGGTGGACGAGAAGCACTCAACACCCTCCGTCGTCATCCCTGCGAAAGCAGGGACCCATGCGGCGGCGCCCACGCGTCTGAAGAGAGGACAAGAATGGAAGAGTGGAAGAGTGGATCCCTGCTTTCGCAGGGATGACGGAGAGGATGGTAAGGCGGGCGGAGCCTGACTGCCGAGGGTGGACGAGAAGGACTCAACACCCTCGGTCGTCATCCCTGCGAAAGCAGGGATCCATCCATCCGCGGCCTCGGGCGTCTCGCGTGGCGGCCAACCCCGCTGAATGGATCCCGGGTCTTCGCCCGGGATGACGGCGAGGGTGGGAATGCGGGCGGTGCGATGCGGGCGCGAGGGAAGATCTTCACCTCTCCCATGGGGAGAGGTCGGAGCGAAACTCCGGGTGAGGGGCTGCGATCTCACGGGTAAGGGCTGAACCCCTCACCCGCCGGCCCGCGGCCGTCGACCTCTCCCTGAGGGAGAGGTGAAGAAGGCGAGGCTCCGTCTCTCGCGGCGACAGCCGTGAGAGACTAGCTTGAAGAACAAGGGAGACCGTCCCAGACGACCGGGGCGGAGCGCGACAAAAATGGGCGAGGAAACAGCCTGATGACCACCATCCGTCTCACCATGGCGCAAGCGCTGACGCGTTATCTCGCCAGCCAGAAGACCATCATCGACGGCAAGACCGTGCCGATCTTCGCCGGCGTCTGGGCGATCTTCGGCCATGGCAATGTCGCCGCGATCGGCGAGGCGCTCTATCAGCATCGCGACGCGCTGCCGACCTTCCGCGCCCATAACGAGCAGGCGATGGCGCATGCCGCCATCGCCTATGCCAAGGCGAGCTTCCGCCGCCGCATGATGGCGGTGACCAGCTCGATCGGCCCCGGCGCCACCAACCTGGTGACCGCCTGCGCCATGGCGCATGTGAACCGCCTGCCCGTCCTGTTCCTGCCCGGCGACATCTTCGCCAACCGGCGGCCCGACCCGGTGCTGCAGCAGGTCGAGGATTTCGCCGACGGCACGGTCTCGGTCAATGACGTGTTCCGCCCGATCTCGCGCTATTTCGACCGCATCACCCGGCCCGAGCAGATCCTCGCTGCCCTGCCCCGCGCCATGGCCGTTCTGACCGACCCGGCCGATTGCGGCCCGGTGACGCTGTCGCTCTGCCAGGACGTGCAGGCAGAGGCCTATGACTATCCGGAAGCCTTCTTTGACGAGAAGGTCTGGACGCAGCGCCGGCCACGACCTTCCGACGACGAACTGGCCGCCGCGGTCGCAGCTTTGCGCACGGCGCGGAAGCCGCTGATCATCGCCGGCGGCGGCGTGCTCTACTCCGGCGCGACGGAGACGCTCGCCAACTTCGCCGAAGCGCATGGCATTCCCGTCGCCGAGACGCAGGCGGGCAAATCCTCGCTGCCGGCCGACCATCCGCTCAACATGGGCTCGATCGGCGTCACAGGCACCTCCGCCGCCAACGAGCTGGCGCGGGACGCCGACGTCATCCTCGCAGTCGGCACCAGGCTGCAGGATTTCACCACCGGCTCCTGGTCGCTGTTCCAGAACGGCAAGACGATCATCGGCCTCAACACGCAGGTGTTCGACGCGACCAAGCATCGGGCGCTGCCGCTGGTCGCCGACGCGCAAGCGGGCCTTCGCGAGATCGGATTGCAGCTCGAAGCGCTGAGCGCCCCGGAAGACTGGACGGAGCGCGCAGCAGAGGGGCGCAACCTCTGGTTCCGCGCGGCCGACAAGGCGACCGCCGCCACCAATGCGGCGCTTCCCTCGGACGGCCAGGTGATCGGCGCGGTGCAGCGGGCGCTCGGATCCGGCGCGACGGTGGTCTGCGCCGCCGGCGGCCTGCCGGGAGAGTTGCACAAGCTCTGGCAGGCGGGCGCGCCCGGCTCCTACCATCTCGAATATGGTTATTCGACCATGGGCTACGAGATCGCCGGCGGGCTCGGCGTCAAGATGGCGAAGCCGGACCAGGAAGTCGTCGTCATGGTTGGCGACGGCTCCTATCTGATGATGAATTCCGAGATCGCCACCTCGGTCATGCTGGGGCTGCGGCTCACCATCGTCGTGCTCGACAATGCCGGTTATGGCTGCATCAACCGGCTGCAGATGGCCACCGGCGGCGCCAACTTCAACAATCTGCTCAAGGACGCCCGGCACGACGTCCTGCCGTCGATCGATTTCGCCGCGCATGCGGCGAGCCTCGGCGCGATCGCGACCAAGGTCGCCTCGATCGCCGAACTGGAAGCGGGCCTCGCCGCCGCGGTGACGAACGACCGCACGACAGTGCTGGTCATCGACACCGACCCGCTGGTGACGACCGAGGAAGGCGGCAACTGGTGGGACGTCGCCGTCCCGGAAGTCAGTCCGCGGCCCCAGGTGAACGCGGCGCGCAAGGAATACGAGAAGGCGATGCAGGCGCAGCGGGTGGTGGATTGACGTTCGCCCTCTCCGTCCCGTGCCCCTCCGTCCCCTGCTCCGGCGTCATCCCCGCGAAGGCGGGGATCCATTCAGCCTCCCAAGGCAGTCGGCTGAATGGATCCCGGGTCAAGCCCGGGATGACGGCGAGTGTCTTGAGCTTCGCTCGAGGCAAGAGTTGAAGCCGAAAGCGTTGCGGGATGATCGGAGACGGTCCGGGATGACGGGAGCGTAGGCACAATGGAACAACAACCTCGGTCGTCATCCCTGCGAAAGCAGGGATCCATCCACCCGCCAGCCGCCCGGCGGAGATATGGATCCCGGGTCGCGCTTCGCTTGCCCGGGATGACGGGCGGAGGGAAGCTTGAATGGGATGAACGAGATCCCTCACCTCTCCCTGAGGGAGAGGTGAAGCCAAAAGCAAAGCCCCTAGCCTCTCCCACGCGCGGGAGAGGGAACGCCAACCAGAACCGATACCGCCGACAAACCAACGAGGAAGCACCCCATGATCCGCATCGGCGCCAACCCGATCTGCTGGTCCAATGACGACAAGCAGGACATCGGCGGCGACATCTCGCTCGAGCAATGCCTGTCCGAGGCGAAGGCCATCGGCATCGAGGGCATGGAGCTCGGCCACAAGTTTCCGCGCGACGCGGAGACGCTGCGGCCGATCCTGGCCGCTCATGGCCTCGACCTCGTCGGCGGCTGGTATTCGACCTTCCTGATCGAGCGCGACGCCGAGGAAGAGTGGAAGCAGGCCCGCGCTCATATCGACCTGTTGAAGGCGTTCGGCTGCAAGGTGTTCATCGCGGCGGAATGCACCCGCACCATCCATGGCACGCAATCCGCGCCGCTTTCGACGCGGCCGCTGATGAGCGAGGTCGAATGGGGCCGCTTCACCACGCGGCTGACCGAGTTCGCCGACTATCTTTCCCGCGAGGGGCTGACGCTGGTCTACCACCACCACATGGGCACGGTGATCCAGACCGAGGCCGAGATCGACCGGCTGATGGAGGCGACGGGGCCGGCGGTCAAGCTGCTGCTCGATACCGGCCACATCACCTGGGCGGGCGGCGACCCGGTCCGGCTGGCGCGGCACTATCGCGACCGCATCGCCCATGTCCACACCAAGGACGTCCGCCCGGACGTGGCGAAGCAGGCGGCCGCCGGCGACTGGTCGTTCCTCAATAGCGTGCTGGCCGGCGTCTATACCGTGCCGGGCGACGGCGCGATCGACTATGTCGCCGTGTTCCGGGAGATCCCGCACTATGCCGGCTGGATCGTCATCGAGGCCGAACAGGACCCCGTCAAGGCGCCACCGGCGCGCTATGTGAAGATGGGATTCGACAATCTCAACCGGTTTATCGATGCTGCGGGACTGAAGCGGTAAAGGGACTTTGCACCACGCGGTTCTTCACCTCTCCCTGAGGGAGAGGTCGACGCACGCAGTGCGGCGGGTGAGGGTTTACGGCCTCACCGGGCAAGTTCCCTAAACCCTCACCCGGAGCTTCGCTCCGACCTCTCCCTCAGGGAGAGGTGAAGTGGAGTTTCGGCCCAAGCCTGTGTTGCAATCCAGGGAGACCTTCATGGCAGATCTTCTCGTCAAGCCGATCGGCAGCAAGGGCCAGACCATCCACGTCACGCCGCAATCGGCGGGATGGTCGCATGTCGGCTTTGATCTCTACCAGCTTGCGCCGGGCGAGATGGCGCAGGCCAACACCAATGACCGCGAGGTCTGCCTGGTGCTGGTTTCCGGCAAGGCGCGCATCATCATCGAGGATGTCGATTTCAACATTCTGGGCGAGCGGATGTCGCCCTTCGACGGCAAGCCGGACTCAGTCTACGTGCCGGCCGATCATGACTGGATGGTGACGGCGACGACGCCGGTGACGCTCGCCGTCTGCTCCGCGCCGTCGACCGGCGGCAACCTGCCGCCGCGCCATATCCGGCCCGACAAGGTCACGCAGGAGACGCGGGGCACCGGCACCAACACGCGCTACGTCACCAACATCCTGCCCGAGACAGCGGCGGCGGATTCGCTGCTGGTCGTCGAGGTGATCACGCCCGGCGGCCACACCTCGAGCTATCCGCCGCACAAGCACGACACCGACAACCTGCCGGCGGAATCGCAGCTCGAGGAAACCTACTACCACCGCCTCAACCCGCCGCAGGGCTTCGCCTTCCAGCGCGTCTATACCGACGACCGCACGCTCGACGAGACGATGCTGGTCGAGGACGGCGTGGTGACGCTGGTGCCCAGGGGCTATCACCCCTGCGCCACCGTCCATGGCTACGATCTCTATTATCTCAACGTCATGGCCGGGCCGAAGCGGACGTGGAAGTTCCACAACGATCCCGAGCATGAGTGGCTGCTGAAGCGCTAGCCGTCGGTGGCCGGCGGCTCGGCGCCACGCTGCGCCCGCCGGTCCCACGCCTCGACGCAGACCGCGGTCGCCAGCGCCAGCAGCCCGCCGATCACGGTGGCGATGATGCGATGCTCGACCACCTGGATCTCCGGCAGGCCGGCCAGCGCCACCAGGAAGACGACGCAGGCCGTGACGCAGGCGACGAAGGCGGCATAGCCGGAGCGCTGCATCGAATAGGCGACGCCGGCGAGCAGGACCACCAGCACCGCCAGCAAGCTGTCATCGGGCCGTAGCAGCGCTGCGATCAGCGTGGCGATGCCGGCGCCGGCGACCGTGCCGCAGATGCGGAAGACGACGCGCTCGACCGTCTTGTCGGATTGCGGCTTCAGGATGATCAGCGCCGTCACCGGGATCCAGTAGCCGTTCGGGATCTGCGTCGTCTTGGTGAGCAGGGTCGTCGCCACCGCCAGGATCGCCGTGGCAATGGCAATCCGCAGCGTGTCGGAATGCCCGGTCAGGCGGCGGCCCATCACGGCGAACAGGTCCTGCCAGTGATCGGAGCCGTCATGCTCGCGAATAACAGCCGACTTGCCGGCCAGCACCCAGACCAGCGTCACCAGCGCGATCTGCAGCAGGCCGCCGCTGAAAATCAGGCCCGCCCGCCCCAGCGCGCCCTGGATGTCGGAGGGATAGGCGTCGGCGACGAAGAAGGCGATCGCCCATTGCAGCGTGATCCACCAGGCGGCCGGGCCGGCGGCGTTGGCGCCGCCGCAAAGCGCGCCGAACATGGCGGAAAACAGGATCATCAGCGGCAGGTAGCTGCCGGAAAACGACCCGACACAGGCAGCCGCGCTCATGCCCGCCATGGCGAGGATCATCGGGGCGGCGCGCACGGCCGTGAAGCGCTGATAGGCGCCGAAGCCGACCGAGAAGGCGCCGCTGGCCGCGACCAGGCCAAAATCCGGCCGTCCGAACACGATGCCGGCCGCGAGGCAGATGGCGATCGCCGGCATGCAGGCAATGACGGTTTCCGGCCGGATGTCGCCGCGCCGAAACGCGAACATTTCCTGGCTGTACCGACGCACCGGGATCCGGGCGCGAAGAAGGCGATGGATTGGCACGCGGCTCACCCGCTTAAAGAGTTTCGGGAAGCGACCCCAGGGCGGGATCATGCCCGGGACGACGCGATGCGAAGGGCGCGCAGCCGGCCCGAGGCCTCACCCTAGCCCTTTTCATCGGCCCGCCACCATCAGACATTCTCGGAAACATAGAGTTCGAACGGCAACAGCACGCGGTTCTCCCCCTCCCCGGCCCGGCCCGCCACGGCGCGGGCGAGGATCTCGACCGACCTTTCCGCGAGCGCCTGCACCGGCGTCGCGATCACCGCGTCGAGGACGCCATCGACCAGGGCGGCGCGCGTCTCCGGCACCAGTTCGTTGCAGACGGCGAGGATCCGGCCGGCCGCCCCGCTCTCGCGCAGGGCCGAGATCAGCCCGGTCATGCCGCCGCCGGCGACATAGATGCCGACCAGGTCCGGATTGCGCTTCAGCAGCTCCAGCGTGCCCTCATGCGCGAGATGCGGATCCTCCAGATTGGCGAGCGGTTCGAGCAGGCGAAACTCCGGCGCATGCTCGCGAAAATAGCTGCGAAAACTGATCTCGGAGAGCTCGTGCCCGACATAGCGGTGGCTGCCGACGAAGATGCCGACGCTGCCGGGCTTCTTCGCCAGCCGCGCAATCGCCCAGGCGGCGGTGCGCCCGGCCTTGCGATGGTCGATGCCGACATGGCCGATGCCGCCCGGCGCCGACAGTTCCGAGAGCAGCGTCATCACGCCGACGCCCCGCGCGGCAAGTTGCTCCACCGCCTCGGTCACCTTGGGGTGGTCGGCGGCGACGACGGCCAGCGCATCGACCCGCGCGCCCAGCGCCAGCAGCTTTTCCGCCACCGTGCCGGCCGAGATATCCTCGACGAACTCGACGACCGGTTTGCCGCGCACGCCCGGCGCGGCGCGGGTGGCCGCCACCAGCGCCGCCGCCATCTCCTGATAGAAGGCATCGGCGCGGCGCTGCAGCAGGAAGCCGAAGGTGCGGCTTGGCGCGGTTTCCTCCAGCCGCCGCTTCAGCAGGCCGGTGCCGTGATAGCCAATCGCCTCCGCGGCGGCGAGCACGCGCTCCGCCGTCTCGCGCCGGACGGGCGCGCGCTGGTTCAGCACCCGATCGACCGTGGCGACGCCGACGCCGGCGGCTTCGGCGAGGTCGCGGATGGTCGGCCGGGTCACGCCGTCCATGCGGGTCCAGCCTTGATAGTTTCCATCATCGCGATCCGCCGCAGCCTTGAGCTTTCGTGAGAGATTCTATCATCGTCCGATTGAGCCGGGAAGCCTGCGGGGCTAGTCTCGTTTCAGACATCGAAAGCGCGCCTCCCCCTGCGGACTGGCCCAAAAGCGCGATGCGGCGGAGGAACGGAATGACCACCGGAACGGTGTTACGCGACTATTCCCTAGTCGGGCGCGATACCCGGCGGGCCGAGGAAATGGGCCTGGCAGCGGCGGAGTGGTATCAATGTCCGATCCCGCGCAAGCAGCTGAAGGAGTTGATGAAACGCTCCGATGGCCCGGCGCTGCGCGACACGGCGATCTGGTTCGCGGCTCTCGTCCTGACCGGTCTCGGTGGCTACTACTTCTGGGGCAGCTGGTGGGCGCTCCCCTTCTTCGCGGTCTACGGCATTCTCTACGGCTCGGCGTCGGATTCGCGCTGGCACGAATGCGGCCACGGCACCGCCTTCAAGACGCGCTGGATGAACGATGTCGTCTATCACATCGCCTGCTTCATGATTTTGCGTGAGCCGACCGTCTGGCGCTGGAGCCATACGCGGCACCACACGGACACGATCATCGTCGGCCGCGACCCCGAGATCGCCGTGCCGCGCCCGCCGGATATCCTCGGCATCCTGCTGAACCTGTTCGCGATCCAGAGCAGCTACGCCGCCTTCAAGAAGCTGTTCCTGCATGCGGGCGGCAGGCTCACCGACGAGGAGCGGACCTATATTCCGGAGATGGAGCGCGGCAAGGTCTACTGGATCGCGCGGCTGTACCTCGCGATCTTCGCCGCCGTGGCGATCTGGTGCGTTGCCATCGGCTCGATCCTGCCGGCGATGTTCATCGGTCTGCCGACGCTCTATGGCGGCTACTTCACGGTGATCTTTGGCCTGACCCAGCATGCCGGCCTCGACGAGGACGTGCTCGATCACCGGCTGAACAGCCGCACCGTCTACATGAACCCGGTCTATCGCTTCCTCTATCTGAACATGAACTACCACGTCGAACATCACATGTTCCCGATGGTGCCCTATCACGCGCTGCCGAAGCTGCATGAGGCGATCAAGGACGATTGCCCGACGCCCTATAGCGGCCTCTGGGAAGCCTATGCCGAGATCATCCCGGCCCTGTTCCGCCAGACCCGCGAGCCCGGCTTCTTCGTCAGACGCCAGCTGCCTAACCCGGAAAAGTCCGTGCCCTACAATCATGGCACGCAGTTCGTGCCGGCGGAGTGAGAGGGCGCCGTGTGTGCTGGGCGTCAAGCTCCCCCTCCCCGAAAGCGCCTTGCGCTTTCGACCCTCCCTCGAGGGGAGGGTTCAAGAGGAGCGCCTAGGCCTGCCGAGCCCGGATCTATCTCCGTTTAAACCCTCCCCTTGAGGGAGGGTCAAAACCGGCAAGGCCGGTTTTGGGGAGGGGGTACCCCCCGAAATCGCGCCCATCGCCAGCGCACGAACGCTACTCAATAAGCAGGAACCATCATGATCATGACCACCACCACCGCCACGACTTGGATCGAAGCCTGCGAGGCCGACGATATCGATGCGGAGGACGTCATCCGCTTCGACCATGCCGGCCACACCTATGCGATCTACCGCTCGCCGGACGACGAGTATTTCGCCACCGACGGGCTCTGCACGCATGAGCGGATCCATCTG
Organism: Kaistia defluvii; assembly: GCF_040548815.1. Lineage (NCBI taxonomy): Bacteria > Pseudomonadati > Pseudomonadota > Alphaproteobacteria > Hyphomicrobiales > Kaistiaceae > Kaistia > Kaistia defluvii. Next base: position 2,021,393 of record NZ_JBEPSM010000001.1, read on the forward strand.
GCCGATGGCCTCGTCATGGACCACATCATCGAATGCCCCAAGCACAATGGCCGCTTTGATTACCGCACCGGCCAGGCCAAGGGCGCGCCGGTCTGCCTCAATCTGAAGACCTATCCGGTCAAGCTGGACGGCGGCAAAGTCCTGCTCGGCCTGGCGTGAGGCGATGACGAAGGCGGAAACCATCCTCGTCATCGGCGCGGGCGAAGCCGGGGCGCGCGCGGCCATGGCGCTGCGCGAGAACGGCTTTGAAGGCAACGTGACCCTGCTCGGCGAGGAAGCGCACCGCCCCTATGAGCGCCCGCCCCTCTCCAAGGCCGCGCTGACCGACGAAGCCGAGCCGCAGGCCGCCTTCATCCTGACGCCCGATCGGCTCGACGAACACGGCATCCGCCATCTCGGCGGTCGCGCCGCCATCGCCATCGACCGCGCCGCGCATGCGGTCGAACTCGCCGGTGGCGGGTGGCTGCGCTACGACCGGCTGCTGCTCGCCACCGGCGCGCGGGCGCGAAAGCTGGCCCTTCCCGGCGCGGGACCGGAAAACGTGCTGTATCTGCGCACTTTCGAGGAAGCCCGCGCGCTGCGTTCTCGCCTCACTCCGGGTGTGCACATCGCCATCATCGGCGGCGGATTCATCGGCCTCGAACTGGCGGCGGCGGCTCGCGCGCGCGGCACCGAGGTGACGCTGATCGAGCTTTCGCCGCGCCTGCTCGCCCGCGCCGTGCCCGCGGCCATTGCCGACGTCATCGCGGCCCGGCACGCCGCGGCGGGTGTCCGGCTGCTGACCGGCCTCGGGATCGAGCGCATCGAGGCGGAGGGCGCGCGCCACGCCATCCGGCTGTCGACCGGCGAACGCATCGTCTGCGACGGCATAATCGCCGGCATCGGCGCGGTGGCGGAGACCCGCCTTGCCGAACGGGCCGGGCTCGCGATCGACAACGGCATCGCCGCCGACAAGCGACTGGCGACCAGCGATCCCGATATCTTTGCCGCGGGCGACTGCTGCTCTTTCCCGCACCCGCTTTATGACGGCCGGCGACTGCGGCTGGAGGCCTGGCGCAACGCGCAGGACCAGGGCAACGCGGCGGCGAAATCCATGCTGGGCGGCGGCGATGCCTATGACGCCGTGCCATGGTTCTGGTCGGATCAATATGACCTCACCCTCCAGATCGCCGGCCTTCCCGATGAAGGCCACGAGACGGTGACGCGCGATCTCGGCGACGGGGCACGGCTCGATTTCCACCTCGCCAGCGACGGCCGCCTGATCGCGGCCAGCGCGGTCGGCCCGAACGGCAAGATCGGCCGGGATGTCCGCCTCGCCGAAATGCTCATCGCCAAGCGCGCGACACCGGACAAGGCGGCGCTGGCGGATGGCTCTGTGAAGCTGAAGGGATTGCTGGCGGGGTGATCGAAGTCCCGGCCGCATTTCTGCGTGTCGGGCGGCGGCGCAGGAAGGGGGAAGAGACGCCCCTGCCCGCTAGACCTCGAGCGCGTCGCCCCAGTCGATGCGGCGGGCGGCCTTGAACAGCTCGCCGTCGCGCTTGGTGATCAGCCGCGTCTCGGCGGCGCCGGAGGCGAGGCAGAGCTTCAGGCTGACCTTGCCGCTGCCGGCGCGAGGCGGCGACAGGACGCGGCCCGTGGTCCGGGCGACCGGTGCCCGGGAGACGGCCAGATAGATGAACTTCTCGTCCTCGAAAGGCACCACCGCGCCCTTGCTGCGCAGATGGATCTTCGTCCGCGCCACGCGGCGTGAGAAGTGGCACCAGTCGGGCGAAACGATCGGGCACGGCGCCTGATGCGCGCAGGGCGCGACGATGTTCGCGCCGAGGCCCAGCAATTGCGTCCGCGTGTCCAGGATGCGCTGCCAGCCGGCCGGCGTGCCGGGCTCGACGATCAGCAGCAGCGAGCCGGTCGCCTGCCACGCCGCCTCGATCAGTGCCGCGCGGGCGTCGATTTCCAGTTCGTCGAGCACATAGGCGATGGTGACGAGATCATGCGTCCCGACCGCGAGCCTGCCCTTGGAAAAATCCGCCACACGCCATTCGCGCCGAAACGGCGCGGCGGAGGCGGCGAGCTTTTCGCCCCAGCGCCGCATGGTCGGGCTGCCCTCGATCATCAGCGTGTCGTCGATCGAAGGCCAGGCGTCGCGCGCCGCCCACATGGCGGTGCCGGGCCCGGCGCCGAGGTCGAGCAGCGATGTCGGCTGGAAGTCCAGCATCTGAAGTTCGGCCTCGCCCATCGCGGCGCGGACGGCGGCGAAGGTGGCGGGCAGCCGCGCCGCCAGATAGGCGCGCGCGGCATCGTCCTCGGAGACGTGGAACCGGCCGTCGCGAAGCTCGCTGCGATAGCGCTGTGACAGCATGGCCGAGGCTTCGGCAAGGGCCGCCGTCGAGGCGCCCTCGAGCGCCGCGTCGACGGCGTCGCGGAGGGCGGGCGGCAGTTCCATGGTCGTTCCTAGCTGGAAAGGGCTGCCTTGACGGCGGCGCTCGCCTTGGAGAAGTCCATCTGCCCGGCATAGCGGGCCTTCAGCTCGGACATCACCTTGTTCATGTCACGGATGCCACTGGCGCCCGTCTCGACGACGATGGCGGCGATCGCGGCCTTGGCCTCGTCCTCACTCAACTGCTTGGGCAGGTATTCCTCGATGATGGCGATTTCCTCGCGCTCCTGCGCGGCGAGCTCGGGACGGCCATTGTCCTCGTAGATCTTGGCCGATTCCAGCCGCTGCTTGACCATCTTGGCGAGCAGGTCGATCAGTTCGACGTCGCTGGCCGTGCCGGCGCCGGCGGTGCGGGCGACGATGTCGCGATCCTTGATCGCGGCCATGATCAGGCGAAGCGTGCCGGTGCGCCTCTTGTCCTGGGCCAGCGTGGCCGCTTTCAGGGCTGCGGTGATGGTGTCGCGCATCTTCAATCTCCTTGAACGCTGCCGCACCATAGAGAAGCTTGGCGCGGCCTTCAAGCACATCAATGCTAACACATTGAAATCTATGACTTTTGTATTTTCCGCTTCGGGTTGACGGGTGGGGCCTCTTGGCCTAGTTTCCCGGCAAATGGGCGCGAGGCGGAGGATCCACGGGATCCGCCGCGTTTTTGTGCGGCATGAGCTTGTCGGCACGAGCTTGGCGCCCCGTCTCGAGACCCGCAGGTAGACCATGGCCGACACAATGCTGACCGACACGATCGCGGATGAGAACGTCTGGGCCGAGCCGAAGCCGACCGCGCTTCTGATCCTCGCCGACGGCACCGTGATCGAGGGCCGAGGCATCGGTGCGGTCGGCCACGCGGTCGGCGAAGTCTGCTTCAACACGGCGATGACCGGCTACCAGGAAATCCTGACCGACCCGTCCTATGCCGGGCAGATCATCACCTTCACCTTCCCGCATATCGGCAATGTCGGCACCAATGACGAGGATATCGAGACCATCAACATGGCCTCGGCGTCGGGCGTGCGCGGCTGCGTGATCAAGACCGACATCACCGACCCGTCCAACTACCGCGCACTGAAGAATTTCGACCAGTGGCTGAAGTCGCGCGGCATCGTCGGCATCGCCGGCGTCGACACGCGCGCGCTGACCTCGCTGATCCGCGAGAAGGGCATGCCCAACGCCGTGATCGCCCATGCGCCGGACGGCGCCTTCGACCGGCAGGCGCTTGCCCAGGAACCGGCCGCCTGGCCGGGCCTGGAAGGCATGGACCTCGCCAAGGACGTCACCACCGGACAGAGCTTCCGCTGGGACGAGACGACCTGGGTCTGGAACAAGGGCTTCGGCCGCGAGGAGAACCCGGTCCACAAGGTCGTCGCCGTCGATTACGGCATCAAGCGCAACATCCTGCGCCTGCTGGCCGATGCCGGCTGCGACGTGACCGTGCTGCCGGCGACGGCGACCGGCGAGGAAATCCTGGCGCACAAGCCGGATGGCGTCTTCCTGTCGAACGGCCCGGGCGACCCGGCCGCAACGGGTGAATATGCCGTGCCGGCGATCAAGGAAGTGATCGCGGCCGACGTGCCGCTGTTCGGCATCTGCCTCGGCCACCAGATGCTCGGCATCGCGCTCGGCGGCGAGACCAAGAAGATGCACCAGGGCCACCACGGCGCCAACCATCCGGTCCAGGACCGCACCACCGGCAAGGTCGAGATCACCTCGATGAACCACGGCTTCGCCGTCGATGCCGGCTCGCTGCCCGATACCGTCGAGGAGACGCATGTCTCGCTGTTCGACGGCTCGAATTGCGGCCTGCGCGTCAAGGACAAGCCGATCTTCTCGGTGCAGTACCATCCGGAAGCTTCCCCCGGCCCGCAGGACAGCCACTATCTGTTCACGCGCTTCGTCAATCTGATGCGCGCCCGCAAGGGCGAGGCCGCCCTCTCCGAAGCGCGCCCGACGCCGGTCCCGCTGCAGACCCGCTAAGGAAGCCGGTTTCGATCGCCGCACCACGGATCGTTCCGGGACGGCTTGCGTTGCCCCGTCGGCGTCGCCACCTTGAGGCGTCGCGGGGGAGCCCATAGTGGTCGATACCATCGTTATCCTGAATGCCAAGGCCGGAACGATCCATGATCGGGATCCGGCCGAGATCCGTGCCGCGGTCGAGCGCACCTTCACCGAGCGCGGCCATTCGGCCGAGGTGGTGCTCGCCGAAGGCGACGACTTCATGCGGGCGATCGACGACGCCGCCAAGTCGGGTCCTCAGACCGTCGTGGTCGGCGGCGGCGACGGCTCGGTCGGGCACGCCATCCGCAAGATCGCCGGCACCGAGCGCACGCTGGGCGTCCTGCCGCTCGGCACGATGAACCTGTTCGCCAAGAGCCTCGGCATGCCGACGGATCTCGACGCCGCGCTGGTAGCGCTGGCCGATGCCAGCCCGAGCCGGATCGATCTTTCCTCCGTCAATGGCCGCCTGTTCCATTCGCTCGCGGGGCTCGGCTTCTTCGCCGAGGTGGCGCGTGGGCGGGCGCAGTTCCGCGGCCTCAGCCTGCCCTTCGGACGCTTCATCGCGGTGGCGCGCTCGTCATTCCGCGCGTTCACCCGCGCCGGCATCCTGCAATTGAACCTGGAGACGCCGCAGGGCGAGCGCGAGATTGCCGCCTATGCGCTGCTGGTCACCAACAACCGGCTGTCTACCGGAGGCTTCGATCGCCCGCGGCTCGACGAGGGCGTGATCGAGATCCATTTCGCGGAAGGCGCCGAGATGGCAAGCCGGATGCAGGCGGGGCTGGACCTTCTGTCCGGGCGCTGGCGCGACAATCCGGAAATCAACTCGCTGGCGGTCAGCCATGCCACGATCACCAGCCACCGGTCCCGGGTCTGGCTCTCGGTCGATGGCGAGCTGACGCGGATGCAGACGCCACTGGTATTCGAAAGCGTGCCCGGCGCGATTTCCGTCCTCGCGCCGGCCCCCACGGGCCAGGCCGTCGAGGATGTCGCTTAGCCGTGCCGACGGGGGCGGCCCTCCGCCGAGGGAGAGGCCGCCATTTCGTCAGGCGCCAGATGTCAGGCGCAGGGGGTCAGCGCGGCGAGATCTGGTAGACGATCGTCGCGTTGGCGGTGATCTGCTGCTCGCCACCCATCACCGGGGTCGACGAATCGGCCTTCATCGCCATCTGCGCGCGGAAGATCGGAACGCCGCCGCCATCGCTGGTCTGGATCGACTGGATCTCGCCGAGCTTCACGCCCGCCGCTTCCGCCATCAGTTCGGCGCGGCGGCGCGCTTCGGTGATCGCCGCCTTCATCGCGGCGTCGCGCAGCGAGGTCGCCTTGTCGATGTCAAAATCGATGCCGGTGACGCGGTTGGCGCCGGCCGAGACGACCTTGTCGAGCAGCGGGCCGGACTGGGCGAGATCGCGGATCTTGACCGTTACCTGATTCTGCACGCGGTAGCCGGTGACCTGCGCCTGGCCATTCGGGTCCTTGGACGGGTCGGAATAGACCGGATTGACCGACAGGCCGCTGGTGGCGATGTCCTTGGTGGCGATGCCGGCGCCGGTGATCGCCGCGATCACGGCGTTCATGTCGGTGGCGTTGGCGGCCAGCGCGTCCTTGGCTGTCGGAGATTCCGAAATGACGCCGAGCGTCACGATGGCGATGTCGGGGGCGGCGGTGGCGCTACCATCGGCAAAGACGGTGAGCGTCGGCGGCTGCGGCGCCGACTGCGCCAGCGCGGGGGCCGCGAACACCGCGAGCAGGGTAGAAGCCAGGATGGCGGTGCGGAAGTTGATGGTGCGCATGGTCGCGGTTTCCTTCGTCTCGATTGGCAGGCACTACGATAGGTTGTTGAATAGGTTGGCATTGCGACGGGACTGCGACCACCTGTTGGCGAGATGATGATCGTCACCAGGGCAACAAAGGACGGACGAATGACCGAGCCTTCGAACCGGATTGTCGTGATTGGCGGCGGCTTTGGCGGGCTGGAGACAGCCATGCGCCTGGGCGGCAGCACCGCCCGCGTCACCGTCGTCGACCAGCGCAACCACCATCTGTTCCAGCCCCTGCTCTACCAGGTGGCGACGGCGCTGCTTTCGACCTCCGAGATCGCCTGGCCGATCCGCCACCTGCTGCGCCGCTACAAGAACATCGAGGTCGTGCTCGGCAAGGTGGTCGGCGTCGACCGGCAGGCCCGCAACGTCGAGCTCGAGGATGGCGCCATACTGCCCTTCGACCAGCTGGTGGTCGCGACCGGCGCGCGCCACGCTTATTTCGGCCATGACGAATGGGAGCCCCTGGCGCCGGGCCTGAAGACGCTGGAGGATGCCACGACCCTGCGCCGGCGCATCCTGACGGCGTTCGAGCGGGCCGAGCGCGAGCCCGACCCGGCCCGGCGCGCCGCCTGGCTTACCTTCGTGATCGTCGGTGGCGGCCCCACCGGCGTCGAACTGGCCGGCACCATCGCCGAACTGGCGCACCGGACGCTGCCCGGCGATTTCCGCAATTTCGATCCGGCCAGCGCCCGCGTGCTGCTGATCGAGGGGGGACCGCGCGTGCTGGCGGCGTTCCGGCCGGAGCTCTCCGACTATGCCGCCAGGGCGCTCGCAAAGCTCGGCGTCGAGGTGCGGACCGGGCATCCGGTCTCCGGCATGGCGGCCGGCGAGGTCTCGATCGGCGACACGGTCCTTGCGGCCGAGACGGTGATCTGGGCCGCTGGCGTGCAGGCTTCGCCCGCCGCGACCTGGCTCGGCGTGTCGCCGGCCGATCGCGCAGGGCGGGTCAAGGTCGAGCCCGATCTGAGTCTTCCCGGTGATCCCGACGTCTTCGTCATCGGCGACACGGCGATGGTGATGTCGGAGGGCAAGCCGGTGCCGGGCGTGGCGCCCGCCGCCAAGCAGCAGGGGCGCCATGTCGGCGCGACGCTGCTGGCGCGGCTTGCCGGCGACCGGACGCCGCGTCCGTTCCGCTATCGCGACCAGGGCAACCTCGCCACGATCGGCCGCAAGGCGGCGGTGGTCGATTTCGGCTGGATCCGTTTCAAGGGCGGCTTCGCCTGGTGGATGTGGGGCCTTGCCCACATCTTCTTCCTGATCGGCGTGCGCAACCGCCTCGCCGTCGCACTGTCCTGGCTGTGGATCCACACCACCGGCAGCCGCAGCGCCCGCCTGATCACCCAGCGCGATCCCCTGGTAGGCGACGACTGAACCGCCGCCCCTGAATCAGCTGATGCGTTGGTACGGATGGCGCCTGCCGATTGGATACCAAAAACCGTACTAACAAAACGGCAGACGGAAAGGTCCGTCAGCGTCCCTGCAGTCCAAAACCCATTGATTTCATTGAGGAATTTGTACGCCTTCGGACGGGAAGATAAGCCGAGGGTCGAGTTGGTGGGCCCACCAGGACTCGAACCTGGAACCAGACCGTTATGAGCGGTCGGCTCTAACCATTGAGCTATAGGCCCCCAAGGGCTTTCCGTATCGCCTTTGGCCTGGCTTGTCGACCCGGAACGCGTGGTCCGCTTTCACAGGCGAGCGTCCTCCCCATGGGAGGTGGCCGCCGCGCCGGCGAAGGCGGCGGCAGGCCGGCGCGGAGCGAGGCTCCCGCGAAACCCGCCGTCGCCGGCGGAGGCTAGATCGCCCCGGCGGAGATCCAGTTGACGGGGGCCTCGAACTCGCCGACGAGGCCGGTCGGCAGGAAGTGCAGCTTCGTGTTGCCCGTGCCGGTCAGGCCGCCCTCGATCAGCCGCGAGCCGAAACCATGGCGCGTCGGTGCCGCGGCGGGCGGGCCGTCCCGCTCGCACCAGCGCAGCCGCAGGACCGCATCCTCGCCTTCGCCCTCAATCGTCCAGGCAATATCGACCCGCCCGTTCGGGACGGAGAAGGAACCGTGCTTGATCGCATTGGTCGCCATCTCGTGCATCATCAGCGAGATCGACAGGACGGCCTTCGGGCCAATGTGGAAATCCGGGCCGTCGAGCTGGAAGCGGTTGGCCTCGAGGTGGTGCACCAGAACGCCTTCGACGACGGCCTTGAGCGGCGCCGCCTGCCAATCCTGCTTCAGCAGGATCTCATGCGCCGAGCTGAGCGCGATCAGGCGCTGCGTGAAGGCATGCAGCGCCTCTTCGTCGGCCATGCCGCGCAGGGTCTGGCGGGCGATGGCCTGGACGATCGCCTGGGTATTCTTCATCCGGTGGCCGAGTTCGGCATTGAGCACGCGAAGCCGGTTTTCGGCCTCGACCTTGCCCGTCGTCTCGATCACCGTGTCCATGAAGCCGGCGACTTCGCCCGTCTCGCCCAGCACCGGGCTGTAGGAGAAGGTGAAATAGGCCTGCTCGGGATAGCCGTTGCGGTTCACGACCAGCGGGAAGTCCTCGATGAAGGTCGCTTCGCCCGCAAAGGCCTTGTCGGCGATCGGGCCGATCGAGGGCCAGGCCTCGCTCCAGATGTCGCGGAACGACCGGCCGATCGACATCGGCTTCTTGCCGAGGATCGGCGCGAAGGCATCGTTGTAGATCGAAATCATCGGATCGCCCCAGACGAGGCATTTCGGAAAGCGCGAGGACAGCACCAGGGCGACGACGGTGCGCAGCGAATGCGGCCAGTCCTGCGGCTCGCCAAGCGGGCTGGAAGCCCAATCGAACGCCCGCACGCGCGCGCCCATCTCGCCCCCGCCGGACAGGAAGCGCAGATCGGCCCCTTGGCCAGCCGCCGTTGCAAGAAAGTGTTGAGCGCCGTCGGCCATGCCCGCAGGTCCGGTGTCAGACATATTTTCGATCAGTCACGGCGTACATGTAGAGGTCCCGGTGGCCCGCATTCGTGATTGATAGCGGATAGCGGAAGTACAATAGGCATCTCCGGCCGGTTGTCCAAACGGAGTCTACCCGAGGCCGCCGTTGCCATCGTCGCAGCGGGCGTTCTTGCCGGCGTCCCGCCGCGCGTGCATCCATTGACGGGCGAGCGCGTTGTCTCCTGCCAACACAGGAGAATCCAATGTCGATTGCCAGCCAGATCAAGGAACATGCCGAAGTCATCGGCGCGGACGGTGTTCATGTCGGGACGGTCGATCACGTCGAGGGCGACCGCATCAAGCTGACCCGCACCGATAGCGGCGTCGGATCCCACAAGGGCCACCACCACTATATCTCGCTCGGCCTCGTCGCCGAAGTCGAGGGCAACCGCGTCCGGCTTTCGGCCAATGGCGATGTTGCCGTGACCTTCGAGGAAGAAGAGACCGGCGCCTCGACCGAATAACGGTCCTTTCAGGACGCCCAAAAGAGCCCCGCCATCGTGCGGGGCTTTTTTTGTCCCCGCCGCACGGGACGTGAAGGCCTGCCTTGCTGGCGGAACAGGATTGCGGTCGATCCGGCGCGCGCCATCTCTTTCCATGAAGAGAGGAGCCCGATGATGAGCAACGAGATGGTGAAACGCGTCGCCATGGCAATTCGCGACGCGAGCGTGGCCGAGCCAACCGAAGAAGCGATGCGGGACTGGCGCAGCTATGAGAAGCAGGCTCGGGCGGCGATGGAGGCCATGCGATTTCCGACGGAAGACATGATCTTTCGCGCCGGCCTGGTCAGCGACGCGCCCTGGGACGGCCGCAAGCCGGCGCGCATCTTGTCAGCGATGATCGATGCGGCGCTGCAGGACACGGTCGACCAGAAGGAAAATGCACGCTGAGCCGGCAGTCCGCGGACCAGCGTGATTTCTCGGAGGCGGGCGTCGCGAAGGACGGGATGGCACGGAAGCCATCCGCCCTTCGGGGCGACGCGGGACGGCTTCAGACAGGCAGGCTCAGGCCGCGCCCTTCGAACCCTTCTGCAATTCTTCGAGCTCCGCTTCCAACTCGGCGAGACGGTTGCTCAACCGCTCCTCGACCGCGCCGCCGGACTCGGCCGCGGCCTGCTCGGTCACGATGCGGATTTCCTCGCGCACAGCCGCGATCCGGCCATTGATCTCGCTGTAGTCGTTGGTATCGCTCATACAAAGTCTCCTGCGGCGTCCGGGCGCCGGCTGAACAACGGCGTGTCAAATCAATCGTCGCCGAGTGTGTCAGCCCGCGCCATCGCGGTCCAGCGCTATCGCCGCCGCTACTGCGCCGCCGCCGCCATCCGCTCCTGCAGCGCGCTCCGCATGTAGTCGTCGAGCGCCGCGATCTCGGCCGCGCTCATGCGCAGCCCCAGCTTGCTGCGCCGCCAGACGATGTCCTCGGCCGAACGCGCCCACTCCTGCTCGATCAAATAGTGGACCTCGGCTTGGGTCAGGCCGGCGCCGAAATTACGGCCGAGCTCCGCCTCGTTGCGCGCGATGCCCAGGATGCTGCGCGCCCGCGTGCCGTAATGGCGCACCAGCCGCCCGATCAGCGCGCGATCGATCGCCGGGTAGCGTTCCACCAGAAGGGCTATCTTGGCCTCGATGCCGCCAGCCGGCAGATCGCCGCCCGGCAGGATCGCCTCCGCCGTCCAGGCCGGCCCGCGCTTGCCGAGCGCCGCCTCGACATGTTCCAGCACATGCTCGGAGAGCTTGCGGAAGGTGGTGATCTTGCCACCGAAGACGTTGATGATCTTCGGCGCATCGGCCGCGCCATCGACCTTCAGCACATATTCGCGCGTCGCTTCCTGCGCGCTGCTGGCGCCATCGTTATAGAGCGGCCGGACGCCGGCATAGGACCAGACGATCTGGTCCCTGCGCACCTCTTGCTTGAAATACTCGCTCGCCGCCGCGCAGAGATAGTCCGTCTCCTCGTCGGAGATCTCGATCTCTTTCAAATCGCCCGTATAGTCGCGGTCGGTGGTGCCGATCAGCGTGAAATCATCTTCATAGGGAATGGCGAAGATGATGCGGCCATCGGCATTCTGGAAGATGTAGCAGCGGTCGTGCTCGAACATCTTCGGCACGACGATGTGGCTGCCCTGCACGAGGCGGACATGGTGGCCAGCATCCGCTCCCGACATGCCGCGTAGCACGCGGTCGACCCAGGGGCCCGCCGCATTGATCAGCAGCCGCGCCTCGGCCTGCCGCGTCTCGTCGGTAAGCTCGTCCCGCAGCGTGATGCGCCAATGATTGCCGACGCGCTCGGCGTTGGTGACCTTCGTGCGCGTATCGATGCGGGCGCCGCGATCGGCGGCGTCGCGGGCGGTCAGCGCCACCAAGCGGGCGTCGTCGACCCAGCAATCGGAATATTCGAAGCCCAGCCGATAGTCGCCCTTGAGCGGCGCGCCGGCGGGATCGCGGGTGAGATCGATCGTCCTTGTCTTGGGCAGGCGCTTGCGGCCGCCAATATGGTCATAGAGGAACAGGCCGAGCCGCAGCAGCCAGGCCGGGCGCAGGCCCTTGTGATGTGGCAGCACGAACCGCAGCGGATGGATGATGTGCGGCGCGCTCGCCCAGAGCACTTCCCGCTCCATCAGCGATTCCCGCACCAGGCGGAACTCGTAATGCTCGAGATAGCGCAGGCCGCCATGCACCAGCTTGGTCGAGCGCGACGAGGTGCCGCTTGCGAGGTCGTTCATCTCGGCCAAGGCGACGGAGAAGCCGCGCCCGACCGCGTCGCGGGCAATGCCGCAACCGTTCACGCCGCCGCCGATGATGAAGATGTCGAGCATAGCCAAGACGCATCGCCTCCCGCTGCAATGTGGTTGCTATGCGCCAGACGAAACGGAAACGCAAGTAAATTCGAATGTCTTCGCGCATAAAACGAAAGTCGTGCAGCACGCCTCGGCTGCCGATCGAACCGATCAACGCCTTGATAAACATGGCCGATCTCGCCAGATCGCGGCGCGCGCGGTCGATCGCTGCCCGTGCATTGCATAGGCGAAATGCGAAAAACGAATGGGTCGAGACCGCCTAGTCTTCGGACCGGGCGGCTTCCGGCAGCGCCTCGACCAGCTCGACCTCGTTGGCGGCGCAGAATTCGCGCACGCTGTCGCTCGGGCAGAAATCGGTGACGAAGGTGTGGATCTGCCTGAGGCTGCCGATCCGCACCGGCGCCGTGCGGGCGAACTTGGTCGAGTCCGACGCCAGGATCACATGGCGCGTATTCGCGATGATCGCCTGCGCCACCTTCACCTCGCGAAAATCATAGTCGAGCAGCGAGCCGTCCTCGTCGATCGCCGAGGTGCCGACAATGGCGTAGTCGACCTTGAACTGGCGGATGAAGTCGATCGCCGCCTCGCCGACAATGCCGCCATCGGAACTGCGCACCACGCCGCCGACGATCACCACTTCGATCTGCGGATAAGGCCGCATGATGTGGGCGACGTTGATGTTGTTGGTGATCACCATCAGGCCCTGATGCTGCAGCAGCGCCTGCGCCACCGCCTCCGTCGTGGTGCCGATATTGATGAACAGCGAGGCATCGTTGGGAATCAGCTTGGCGACCGCCTCGGCGATCGCCGTCTTCTCGCGTGCCGCGATCTGCGAGCGCGCCTCGTAGCCGACATTCTCGATGCCCGAGGCGAGGATGGCGCCGCCATGGGTGCGCGCCATCAGCTTCTTGTCGCAGAGGTCGTTCAAGTCCTTGCGGATCGTCTGCGGCGTGACGGCGAATTGCGCCGCGAGCTCGTCGACCAGTACGCGACCGCGCTGCTTGGCGATTTCGAGAATGGCGGTCTGGCGCGACGGCAACATGCGTTCGGCTTTCGAATGTTTCGATTCAGTCGAAAAACGAAACTAGCAGCGATCCATCCGCGCCTCCTAGCGCTTTGCCGGATTTTTGTTCCAGAGCTCGCGCACGAGATCCCTCAGCATCAGCGCCTCGGCCCAGCGGTCCGATTGATCGAAGCCGTCGGGGCCGCTGATCGCATAGGGCTTCGGCCCGAGCTCGCAGGTGAAGGAGAGCGTGTCGTTCGGCCCGGCGCGCCGGCTCCAGCTTTCGAACAGATAGCCCCACCAGGCGAGGAACTGGTCGAGATAGGGCTTGTGGTGCGGGAAGGATATCTCGACCTGCACCTGCTCGGGCGAAGCGACGCGGCCATGCGCCGCCCAGGAGTTGTCGAGAATCCTGCGGATCTGGTCGTCCATCTCCCTGGGGACCGGCACCTCGGGGAATTCGCGCCCGACCATGAAATGCGAGAGGTCGGCGAGCAGCTTGAGGTCCGGCATGGCGTCGAGGATATCGAGCGTCACCAGCAGGTCGTTGGTGATGCGGCCGCGATGCGTCTCGACATAGACCGGCACGTCGGAATCCTCGGCCATCCGGTTCCAGCCCTCGAGGATACGCAGGCTTTCCGCCAGGGCGCGCGGGCGGACATCCGGTTGGATGGTCAAATGATGGATGCCGTAATGGTTGGCGAGTTCGAGTGCCGGCTTCAGTTCTTCGATCGAGGTTGGAAAGCACTGGCCCTCGACCTGGATGCCATTGTCGCTCGCCGCCTGTGCCAGGGGCGCTGCCAGCTCCTTGGTGAAGAACAGGTTGGTGACGCCGTCAAAGCCGGCGGCGGCCGCTTCCGCCACCATATCGGCGAGCGGCAAGTCGGCCTCGCGGCCCTTCAGGCGCTGCATGCCCCAGAGCGATTCAAAGACGAGCAGGCGTTGCATGGCGGGCGCTCCGGCTTGGACAGGTTGAAGACGGTTTTAGCGCCGGTTGCGGAAACCGTCGACGGCCATCGAGAATCGTTGCATGGCTCCGCCTTGCCCCCTCGCCTGCGCCCTTAAGCCGCCGCGATGACGCGGGATAATTTGCAGCTCGCCTTTGCCCTTCGACGTCCCAGGCCCTAAATTGGAGGGTCATCGCCTATCCGGGGTCCAATGCGCTTCTCGCCTTCCTTTCTCGACGAAATCCGCGCCCGCCTGCCGATCTCCTCGATCGTCGGACAACGGGTGACGTGGGACCGGCGCAAGTCGCAGCCGCAGAAGGGTGATTTCTGGGCCTGCTGCCCGTTCCATGGCGAAAAGTCGCCCTCCTTCCATGCCGAGGATCGCAAGGGCCGCTACCACTGCTTCGGCTGCGGCGAATCGGGCGATCACTTCACCTTCCTGACCAAGCTCGAGGGCCTCTCCTTCCCAGAAGCCGTCGAGCGGCTGGCGGGCGAGGCCGGGCTTTCCATGCCGGCGCGCGACGTCCACGCCGAGGCCGAGGAGCGCAAGCGCGCCTCGCTGCACGAAGTCATGGAGCTTGCCTGCCGCTTCTTCGAGGAAGGGCTGCAGTCGCGCGACGGCGCCAGCGCCCGCGGCTATCTGAACGGCCGCGCGCTCGGCCCCGACATCCAGCGCCGCTTCCGCTTGGGCTATGCGCGCCAGAGCCGTAATGCGCTCAAGGAGCATCTCGCCTCGAAGGGCGTGCCGCATGAGGACATGATCGCGACCGGCCTGCTGATCTCGGGCGAGGACATCCCGGTTTCCTATGACCGGTTTCGCGATCGCGTCATGTTCCCGATCACCGATTTCCGCGGCCGCATCGTCGCCTTCGGCGGCCGCGCGCTGTCGGCCGACGCGCAGGCGAAGTACCTCAACTCGCCGGAGACCGTGCTCTTCCGCAAGGGCGACCTGCTCTATAACGGCTTCGAGGCGCGCAAGGCGGTACAGAGCGCCGGCACGATCATCACCGTCGAGGGCTATGTCGACGTCATCGCCATGGCGACGGCCGGCTTCGGCCACACCGTCGCCCCGCTCGGCACGGCCCTGACCGAGCGCCAGCTCGACCTGCTCTGGCGGCTGACGCCGGAACCGATTCTCTGCTTCGACGGCGACAAGGCAGGCCTTCGCGCCGCCTATCGCGCCGCCGACCTGGCGCTGGCCGCCCTGAAGCCGGGCAAGACGGTGCGCTTCGCCCTGCTGCCCGAAGGCCAGGATCCGGACGACCTGATCCGTTCGGCCGGCCGCGAGGCGATGGCGCAGGTGCTGGCCGCGGCCCGCCCGCTCTTCGACATGGTCTGGACGCGCGAGACGGATGGCGGCGGCTTCGACACGCCGGAGCGCCGCGCGGCGCTGGAGGCGCGGCTGCGCGACATTGCCCGCACCGTCGCCGACGAAAGCATCCGCCATCACTACGAGCAGGCCTTTGCCGAACGGGCGCGGGAGTTCTTCGGCTATGGCCAGAAAAACGGCTTCCGCCAGCAGCGCGGCAATGGCGGCGGCGGCGACCGGCGCAACGGCCCAAACGGTGGAGCGGGCGGCGCGTCGCGACCGATTCGGCAGCCCCCGCCGATCATTTCCGAGAGCCTGAAGCGCTCCACGACCCTGTCCGGCCGGGTACAGGCGCCCCTGCGCGAAGTGGTGCTGGTCATGACCATGGCCAATCATCCGGGGCTTGTCCCCGACCTTCTGGATGAATTCGCCCAGATCGAGTTGACGAATCGCGAACTTGACTCCCTTCGCACGCAAATCCTAGAGATTGCGGCCGAGGATCCTCATATAGAAGGCGGAGGGTTACGCGACCGGCTTGTATCCGCACGCTTCGGCGAATTGCTGGACAAACTCGACCAGCAGATCGAGCGATGCGGCAACTGGCAGGCACGGGCGGATGCGTCGGATCGTGACGCAGCGGATGGTTGGATGCAGGCTCTCACCTTGCACAGGAAGGCGCGAACGTTACATAAGGAACTCAAGGATGCCGAGGCGGCACTGGCTGCCGACCCCAGCGACGCCAATTTGGCGCAGATGATCGACATCCAGAACCAGATGGCAAACAGCGATGGCACCGAGGCCCAGATCGAGGGCTTCGGATTAAGTTCGGGCCGACGACAGAAGTCGATGTAGGATCGATGCGCGGCGGCGTAAGGTTAAGCGGGCCTTAAGACAACAAAGTCTAATTGTCGGGCGACCGACGGCAAGAGGGAATCCTCCTGCCGCCTCTAGGATTTAACGGTGGTGTGCGAGCGCGACGGACGAGAACCGTCTGGCGCGAAGCCTCTGCCAAGACGGAGAACAGCATGGCGACGAAGGTTCAGGAAAACGACGAGGCGCAGGACGCGCAGGCCGAGCCGCAGGACGGTCCGCTTCTCGACCTCTCGGATGCCGCCGTCAAGCGGATGATCAAGGTCGCCAAGAAGCGCGGCTTTGTGACCTATGAAGAGCTGAATTCCGTCCTGCCGTCCGAACAGGTCGGTTCGGAGCAGATCGAAGACATTCTGTCGATGCTCTCCGAAATGGGCATCAATGTGATCGAGGCCGACGAGGTCGAGGAAGCCGAGGAGCCGACGGCTGCCGACGCCGAGGAGGAAGCGGGCGAGCTTGCCGAATCGACCGGCACCGCCGTCGCGCGCGCCACGACCACCAAGGAACCGACCGATCGTACCGACGATCCCGTGCGCATGTATCTGCGCGAGATGGGCTCGGTCGAGCTGCTGTCGCGCGAAGGCGAAATCGCCATCGCCAAGCGCATCGAGGCCGGCCGCGAGACCATGATCGCCGGGCTCTGCGAGAGCCCCCTCACCTTCCAGGCCATCATCATCTGGAAGGAGGAGCTTGCCGAGGGCAAGATCCTGCTGCGCGACATCATCGATCTCGAAGCGACCTATGCCGGTCCCGAGGCCAAGAACGCCCCGATGGCAGGCCCAGGCGGCGTTCCGTTCAACGAGAACGCCGAGGACGAGGACGCCGAGGCGCCCACGCCGCCCCCGACGGACGACAATGACGACGAGGACGACCTCGAGAACAACATGTCGCTCGCCGCCATGGAGGCCGAGCTGAAGCCGAAGGTCGTCGAGACCTTCGACAACGTCGCCGAGAACTACAAGAAGCTGCGCCGCCTGCAGGACCAGCTGGTGGAAGGCCGTCTCAAGAACGAGACCCTCTCGCCCTCCCAGGAGCGCCGCTACAAGAAGCTGAAGGACGACCTGATCCTCGAGGTCAAGTCGCTCTCGCTCAACCAGAACCGCATCGATTCGCTGGTCGAGCAGCTCTACACGATCAACAAGAGCCTGGTCAGTTCCGAGGGCCGGCTGCTGCGCCTGGCCGAGAGCTATCGCGTCAGCCGCGACGAGTTCCTGCGTGAATACCAGGGCTCGGAGCTCGATCCGAACTGGCTGCGTCGCGTCGCCAATCTGGGCGGCCGCGGCTGGAAGGACTTCGTCACCAACGGCAAGGACCGGATCCGCGAACTGCGCGGCGAGATCCAGAACCTCGCCACCGAGACGGGCCTGGAGATCACCGAATATCGCCGCATCGTGCACATGGTGCAGAAGGGCGAGAAGGAAGCCCGCCAGGCCAAGAAGGAAATGGTCGAGGCCAACCTTCGCCTCGTGATCTCGATCGCCAAGAAGTACACGAACCGCGGCCTGCAGTTCCTGGACCTGATCCAGGAAGGCAATATCGGCCTGATGAAGGCCGTCGATAAGTTCGAATACCGCCGCGGCTACAAGTTCTCGACCTATGCGACCTGGTGGATCCGCCAGGCGATCACCCGCTCGATCGCCGACCAGGCCCGCACCATCCGCATCCCGGTCCACATGATCGAGACGATCAACAAGATCGTCCGCACCTCGCGCCAGATGCTGCACGAGATCGGCCGCGAGCCGACCCCGGAAGAGCTGGCCGAGAAGCTGGCCATGCCGCTCGAAAAGGTCCGCAAGGTCCTGAAGATCGCCAAGGAGCCGATCTCGCTCGAAACGCCGATCGGCGACGAGGAGGATTCGCATCTCGGCGACTTCATCGAAGACAAGATGGCGATCCTGCCGATCGACGCGGCGATCCAGTCGAACCTGCGCGAGACGACGACGCGGGTTCTGGCCTCGCTCACGCCGCGTGAAGAACGCGTGCTGCGCATGCGTTTCGGCATCGGCATGAACACCGACCACACGCTGGAAGAAGTCGGCCAGCAGTTCTCGGTGACGCGCGAGCGCATTCGTCAGATCGAGGCGAAGGCGCTGCGCAAGCTCAAGCATCCGAGCCGGTCGCGCAAGCTGCGCTCGTTCCTGGACAATTGATCGCCGGGATCCGGTCCTGACCTCCTGCAAAAGGGCTGCTCGCGAGAGCGGCCCTTTTGTTTTAGAATGGCCGCCATGAACGTCCGCACCCTGATCGAAAATGCCGGCCTCCCCCGCCGTCGCTTCACGGTGAAGGAAGTCGAGCGCATGAGCGAGGTCGGCTTGCTGCGCGACGGGGAACGGGTCGAGCTGATCGGGGGAGAGCTCATTCCGATGAGTCCCAAGGGCAGCCGGCACGAACTCCTGAAGGCCGCTCTGCTGAAGCGGTGGTACAGGGCGACGCCCGACCATATTATGCTCATCCCGAAAACGACCTTCCGCCTTGCGCTCGATACCTATCTCGAGCCCGACGTGGTGCTGTTCGAGCGGGCTATCGGCATTCGAAGGCTCGATGGCGATACCGCGCTGCTCGCCGTGGAGATCTCCGACAGTTCGCTCGGCTTCGACCTCGGCCCGAAGGCGCTCGTCTATGCGCATTTCGGTATTCGCGAGCTCTGGGTGATCGACGCGACCACCGGCACGATCCATGTCCACCGCGAGCCGGTCGACGGGCGCTATCAGGCGATCGCGCCATGGACGGCCGAGGACCTCGTCGTGCCGGCCTTCGCGCCGGTCGAGTTCGCACTGCGCCTCGCCGATCTCGACCTCGGCGACGGATCGGGCTAAGGCTCGGACACGGACACCAATCGAAAAGGGCAATCCATGTCGTTCCTGAAGAAGCTGTTCGGCGGCGGTGGCGGCTCGGACGCCGTCGAGCCCAAGGGCGAGGCGACCGAATACAAGGGCTACAACATCCGCCCTGCCCCCTATTCCGAGGGCGGCCAGTACAAGACCGCCGGCTTTATCGAGAAGACGATTGACGGCGTCGAGAAGTCCTACCGCTTCGTGCGCGTCGACTCGCATGCGAGCCGCGACGCGGCGGCCGATTTCGCTGTCATCAAGGGCAAGCAGATCATCGACGAGCAGGGCGACCGGATCTTCGACTCAAACTGATCCGTAGCACCTCTTCCGGCGCGGCGCTCACGGATCCAAAGACCCAGACATGAAAAAGCCGGCCGCGGTGACGCGGCCGGCTTTCTTGTTTGCGAGGCAGGCGGCGCTACTGGGCGCAGCTGCCATCGGGCTGGACGGCAGCCTCGGGGCACTCGCCACCCCGCTGCGGACGCTCGCGGCGCTCGGGCTGGCGCTGCTCCTGCTGCTGCGGCTCAGGCTGGGCCGGCTGTTCCGCCTGCGGCTCGCGCTGGCGGCGGGGATGCTCGGCCTGGGGCTCCGGCTGCGACTGCTCGCGCTGCTGCTCCTGCTGGGGCTGCTGCGGCTCCTGCTGGGGCTGCTCCTGCCGCTGCTGGCGACGCTGGCGCGGCGCTTCCTCGGTCTGGGCCGGCGCTGCCGGCTCTGCCTGGGGCTCGGCCTGCGGGCGCTGGCGGCGCGGACGCTCGGCCGGCTCCGGCTGGGGCTGTGCCTCCGGCTGCGGCTCGGTAGCGGGCGGCGCGGCTTCCTGGGCCGGCTTGGCCGGGCGTTCGCGACGCGGCTTCTCCGGCTTGGCGGCCGGCTCCTGTGCCGGCTCGGCCGGTGTCGCTTCCGGCGCAGGCTTCTCGGCCGGCTTCGGCTCGGGCTTGGCTTCCGGCGCAGGCTGCTCCTCGGCCGGCTTGGCCGGACGCTCGCGGCGCGGCTTCTCCGGCTTGACCGCCGGCTCCTGGGCCGGCTCGGCGGGAGCCGCTTCCGGCGCAGGCTTCTCGACCGGCTTCGGCTGCTCGGCGGCTGGTGCCTCGACAGCGGGGGCCGCCTCGGCCGGCTTGGCCGGACGATCCTTGCGCGGACGCTCGCCCTGCGGGGCGTCGCCAGGCTGGCCGGCCGGCTCACCCGGCTGCCCCGCATCGGGAGCCCGATCCGGACGGTTCGGCCGCTGGGGCTGGTCCGGATTGACCGGCGGCGGATTGCCGTCGGCGGGGACCTGCGGCTCGGCCGGCTGCGGATTGGCCTCGACCTTCTTCAGCACGTCTTCGGCCCTGGCAGCGCGCTCCTGACGGATACGCTCCTGCTCGGCCTGGCGCTGCTGCGCGGCCTTCTGGGTCGCGGCATCGATTTCGGCCGAACGGTCTTCCGCCGCCTTGCGCTGCTTCGCCACCAGATCAGCCTTCTCGGCCCTCAGCTTCTCGATCTCGGCCTGCATGCGATCGCGCTGCTGCGGCTGGTCGCGATCGCGGCGCAGGTCGCGCCGCTCCTCCGGGTTGAGCACGGAGAGCAGCGCCGCCGACACGACGCCGGCGATGGCCGCCTTCGGATCGGGCTCGACATACTGGTGGATCAGAGTCCGGTCATCCCGCGGCACGTCGCGGTCGAAGCGATCCGGCCGGCGATCGAAGCGCTGGTCGTCGATGCGCGGACGGAACACGCCGATGCGGCCACCCTGATCGTCATCGAAGATGTCGCTCTGGTCATCGACGAAGACGACCTCGCGGCCGGGACGGTCACGCCGGCGAACCGGCTCGTTGAAGTAACGGCCATCCTCGAGCTGCGGCCGGCGAACATCGCGTGCCTCGCCGAGATAGCGGCCGACATCGCGCACGGGGGCTGCCCGGCGGCCGATATCGTCATCATCGAAATACTGGTCGTCGACGAACACCCAGCTTTCCGAAACCGGCGGGTCGTAGCGCTTCGGCGCGCCATACTGGTAGCCCGAACGGTCGGGCGCGATCGGCGCCCAGCCGACAGCACCGCCGCCGACGCGGAAGGTCACCCAAGCCGGCGACCAGGTGTCGCCCGGGACCCAGTACCAGCCATAATCGGGGCTATAGTCCCAGCGGCCATAGTGATAGGTGGCCCAGCCGAACGGTTCGCTCGACTCCCAGTACCAGCCGTAATCGTCGGTCCAGGTCCAGCGGCCCTCCTGATAGGGGCGCCAGCCGGCGCCGCGGCGCTTGGGCACGAAGACGTAGCCGTAATCCTCATCCTCGATCCAGCGGCCATAAGGCTGCAGCTGGTCGAAGAAATAGCCGACATCGCCCGATGCACGACTGGCGCGCGGACGCGACGAGACCGGCTGGGGACGCGGCCGCGACTGCGCGACCTGCACGGGCTTCGGCCGCGGCGCGGGCGGCACGACGGCCGGACGCGTCTCGGCGACCTTCACGGGCTGCGCTGCGGGCGCGGCCGGGCTCTCGCTTTCGGCCGACTGATCATACTCGTCCATGTCCGTCGTATCGGACGGCGGCGCCGACTCGTCGGGCGCGACGGCCGGCGTGTTGGGACGCAGTTCGAGCTTGTAGGGAACATCGACGACGCCGGTGACGACCGCCGCCCCCGCGACGACGACACCGCCGGCGAGCGCGGCACCAACCAGACCCCAGAGTTTCATATTCACCTTCCCGTCGTTTCCGGCCGTTGCGGGCCGGTCGAACCGAATCATGCCAATGGACTTGGCCGTTTTCCCGATATCAGCGGGGGAAAGCGGCATGGGCGAGGCCCAATCAAGGCCGTTTCAACGACCGGCCTGCCTCATTCTCCCTCCCTCAATCGGCCGAGGCGCCTGAACGTTCCCTGAATGACCGGCCGTGCGACGGATTGGCGACGCGGCGCGGAGATGCCATCTTGGCCCACGGTCGAAGGCGCGACGGGAGATACGCGACGCATGACAGTCCACCATTCCGGCAAGCGGCCGGCCATTGCCGGAATCCGGGCGAGCCTCGCCCTACTCGCCGCGCTGCTGCCGGCCTGTCTCCTGGCCACAGCAGCCTCCGCCGCCGGCTTGAGCCTGCCGCCCTACAAGGATGCGCTGTTCCAGTACGGCACCATCCTCGAGACGCGCGTCGATGGCGATTTCCGCGTCGTCGATTATGACGAGATGCGCGACATCAACGGCCGCGACGAGGTCCCCGAGCGCAAGGCGCAGGGCAAGTATGTCTCGCTGAAGACCAAGCGCGTGGAGGACCACCTGACCTACAAGGTCGGCGGCCACAGCCTCAAATATGTCGGCGCTGGCGCCACCAAGGGCCCGGCGAAATTGATCGTCCTCTATCTGCACGGCCAGAACGGCACGCGCTTCCAGGGCGCCGACGACTGGACGTTTGGCGGCAATTTCAACCGGGTGAAGAACCTGACGGTCGCGGCCGGCGGCGCGTACCTGTCGCCCGATTTCAGCGACTTCGAGGCGACCGGAACGGCCGAGATAGAGGCGCTGATGCAGGATTACGCCGCCCGCTCGCCGGGCGCCCCGATCTTCGTCGCCTGCGGTTCCTATGGCGGCAAGCTGTGCTGGTCGCTCGCCCGCGATCCCGAGGCGGCCTCGATGATCTCGGGCCTGATCCTGCTCGGCTCGCTTAACGATCCGGGCTTCCTGAAGACGGCGGCTATGAAACCCGGCGGTCGAAAAATCCCGATCTTCATTGGCCATGGCAGCCGCGACCCGATCATCGACTGGAAGACGCAACAGGCCTTCTTTGACAGCGTGCGCAAGAAGTCGCCCGGCTACCCCATCCAGTTCGTGCTGTTCCAGAACGGCAACCACGGCACGCCAATCCGCATGACCGACTGGCGCGAGACGCTGAACTGGATGCTGGCAGCAGGCGAGAAGTGAGGGCGGGGGTCCGTTGAGCGCATCGAGGCCGCTTGTAGAGGCTTTCCCGAAGCCTCTCAGATTGCCGTACCCGTCTCTCGAGCATGTAGCGGCTCGTCGCCCCGGCGGAGGCCGGGGCCCATAAACACCGGCCAAGCGGGATATGTCTCCCTCTCTTCTGAGGCCGGGAGCGTATGGATCCCGGCCTTCGCCGGGATGACGACCGAGAGAGCGGGGGCTCGCGCTCCGCACGGTGGCAGCAGAACCGATGCCCAGCCGTGCCCTTCGCCCTAGCTGCAAGGATGGATGCACCGGCCCGTGCCTAGTCGCCAGCAAGCAGTTCGATGAACGGCTTCGAAACGCCCTAAATGAGAACGCTGACCGGCAGCACAGAGATGCCGTCGGCCAGCAGGAGTTCAGCGAGTTCCCGGATCAGATCTGGCCCTGGAACGTGTTGCACTGGCTCACATCGCCGGTCTGGTAGCCGCGCTTGAACCAGGTGCTGCGCTGCGCCGAGGTGCCGTGCGTGAAGCTTTCCGGAACCACCACGCCCTGGGTGCGCTTCTGGATCGC
This sequence comes from Kaistia defluvii, assembly GCF_040548815.1. Taxonomy (NCBI): domain Bacteria; kingdom Pseudomonadati; phylum Pseudomonadota; class Alphaproteobacteria; order Hyphomicrobiales; family Kaistiaceae; genus Kaistia; species Kaistia defluvii. The sequence goes on from NZ_JBEPSM010000001.1 coordinate 2,044,799, forward strand.
GTCATCGCCGATCTGGGTCGCCGCATTCAGCGCCTCGTCGATGTCGCCCGCTTCCAGCATGCCCTTCTGGTCGGTGCGGTTGGCCCAGACGCCGGCATAGCAATCCGCCTGCAGCTCGACCTTGACGGAGAGCGCGTTGGCATCCGCCTTGCTCATGCCCTGTCGCATCTCGTTGAACTTCGGCAGGATGCCCTGCAGATCCTGGACGTGATGGCCGACTTCGTGGGCGATCACATAGGCCTGAGCGAAATCGCCGGGCGCGCCGAAGCGGCGCTTCAGCTCGTCATAGAAGGCGAGATCGATGTAGACCTTCTTGTCGAGCGGGCAATAGAACGGCCCCGAAGCAGCGCTGGCCTGGCCGCAGGCCGAGCGGGTCATGCCGGAGAAGAGCACCAGCGGCGTCGCCGCATATGTTTCGCCGGCCGACTTGAAGATGTCGGTCCAGACGTCCTCGGTGCTGCCCAGAACCTTCGAGACGAACTGCTTGCCGGCGTCGTTGACGCCCGCGCCGGTCTGGGTGCCACCAGAAGATGGCGCCGGCTGGTAGCCAGCGTCCTCGCTCTGGGTGAAGCTTCCGCCCCCGCCCGTCACCATCGCCAGCATCTGCAGCGGGTTGATGCCGAAAACCAGCCAGCCGATGCCGACAAGCACCGCGATCGTCACCAGCGATCCGCCCCGGAGCGGGATGCCCCGTCCGCCGCCCATGCCGGCCGGGCGGAAGCCGCCGCCGAGCCCGCCCGTTCCTCCGCCGCGTCGATCTTCGACGTTGTCGCTCTCGCGCTGTCCATCGAGACGCATGGACGTTCTCCTTTTTGCCGCGGCCAAAGCCGCGCCTTCGATTTCGTTGACCCTAATCCCGCCAGCATGACGCCGCCAGTGGCTCTAACGTGTGCGCATCGGAGACAGTTGCCTGCAGGGGTTCCCCCTCCCCGCCTTTTCCCCTATAAGGCCGCTCTAGCCTTACACGCCCCCTGCTTGATGGCCCGCGCGGATCACCGCGTCGGGTTTTTTGCTACGCGCGAGACGAAATTGCCGAAACGTACAGATATCCAATCGATCCTGATCATCGGAGCTGGGCCCATCATTATCGGCCAGGCTTGCGAGTTCGATTATTCCGGCACTCAGGCCTGCAAGGCGCTGAAGGATGAAGGATATCGAATCATCCTCGTGAACTCGAATCCGGCAACGATCATGACGGATCCGGATCTCGCGCACGCAACCTATATCGAGCCGATCACACCGGAGATCGTGGCCAAGATCATCGAGAAGGAGCGCCCCGACGCGCTGCTCCCGACGATGGGCGGCCAGACGGCGCTGAACTGCGCGCTCTCGCTCAAGAAGATGGGCGTGCTCGACAAGTTCAACGTCGAGATGATCGGCGCGACGGCCGAGGCGATCGACAAGGCCGAGGACCGCGAGCGCTTCCGCGATGCGATGACGAAGATCGGGCTGGAGACGCCGCGTTCGCGACTCGCCCATTCGCTCACTGAAGCCCTGCCCGCGCTGGAAGAGATCGGCCTGCCCGTCATCATCCGTCCGTCCTTCACGCTGGGCGGCACCGGCGGCGGCATTGCCTATACGCGCGAGGAATTCATCGAGATCGTCGAGAGCGGCGTCGATGCGTCCCCGACCGACGAAGTCCTGATCGAGGAAAGCGTCCTCGGCTGGAAAGAGTATGAGATGGAGGTGGTCCGCGACAAGAAGGACAACTGCATCATCATCTGCTCGATCGAGAACATCGATCCGATGGGCGTCCACACGGGCGATTCGATCACGGTCGCGCCGGCGCTGACCCTGACCGACAAGGAATACCAGATCATGCGCGACGCCTCGCTGGCGGTCCTGCGCGAGATCGGCGTCGAGACCGGCGGCTCCAACGTCCAGTTCGCCGTCAACCCGGCCGATGGCCGGCTGATCGTCATCGAGATGAACCCGCGCGTGTCGCGCTCCTCGGCGCTCGCCTCCAAGGCGACGGGCTTCCCGATCGCCAAGGTCGCAGCCAAGCTCGCCGTCGGATACACGCTGGACGAACTCGACAACGACATCACCGGCGGCGCGACCCCGGCCTCGTTCGAGCCGACGATCGACTATGTCGTCACCAAGATCCCCCGCTTCGCCTTCGAGAAGTTCCCGGGCGCCTCGCCCGTGCTGACCACCGCGATGAAGTCGGTCGGCGAAGTCATGGCGATCGGCCGCACCTTCCAGGAATCGCTGCAGAAGGCGCTGCGCGGCCTCGAAACCGGCCTTTCCGGCCTCGACGAGATCGAGATTCCCGGCCTCGGCCAGGGCGATGACGCCAATGCCATACGCGCCGCGATCGGCACGCCGACCCCCAACCGCCTGCTGCAGGCGGCCCAGGCGATGCGGCTCGGCATTTCCGTCGAGCAGGTGCATGACATCTGCAAGATCGACCCGTGGTTCCTCAGGGAAATCAAGGGCATCATCGATACCGAGCTGAAGATTCGCACGCATGGCCTGCCGCAGACGGCGGGCGCGCTGCGCCGCCTGAAGGCGATGGGCTTCTCCGACCAGCGGCTGGCCAACCTGACCGGCAAGGCGGACAGCGAGGTCAAGGCGCTGCGCCTCTCGCTCGGCGTGCATCCGGTCTACAAGCGGATCGACACCTGCGCGGCCGAATTCGCCTCGCCGACGCCCTACATGTACTCGACCTATGAAGGTCCGTTCACCGGCGAGCCGATCAGCGAGGCCGAGCCTTCCAACGCCAAGAAGGTGATCATCCTCGGCGGCGGTCCCAACCGCATCGGCCAGGGCATCGAGTTCGACTATTGCTGCTGCCATGCCGCCTTCGCGCTGAAGGATGCCGGCTATGAAGCGATCATGGTCAACTGCAATCCCGAAACGGTCTCGACCGACTACGACACGTCGGACCGGCTCTATTTCGAGCCGCTGACGGCCGAGGACGTGCTGGAGATCATCCGCGTCGAGCAGTCGAACGGCACGCTGCATGGCGTCATCGTGCAGTTCGGCGGCCAGACCCCGCTGAAGCTCGCCGCCGCCCTCGAAGAGGCCGGCGTACCGATCCTCGGCACCTCGCCCGACGCGATCGACCTGGCCGAGGACCGCGACCGCTTCTCGAAGCTGCTGAACAAGCTCGGCATCCGCCAGCCCAAGAACGGCATCGCCTATTCGGTCGAGCAGGCCCGCCTGATCGTCGCCGATCTCGGCTATCCGCTCGTCGTGCGCCCGTCCTATGTGCTGGGCGGCCGCGCCATGCAGATCATCCGCGACGACGACACGCTGTCGGATTACCTGCTCGGCACGCTGCCCGAACTGGTGCCGGCCGAGGTCAAGGTCCGCTACCCCAACGACAAGACCGGCCAGATCAACACGCTGCTCGGCAAGAACCCGCTGCTGTTCGACCGCTATCTCTCCGATGCGATCGAGGTCGACGTCGACGCGCTCTCCGACGGCAAGACGGTGTTCGTCGCGGGCATCATGGAGCACATCGAGGAAGCCGGCATCCATTCGGGCGACAGCGCCTGCTCGCTGCCGCCCCATTCGCTGAGCCCCGAGATGATCGGCGTGCTGGAGGAGCAGACCCGCAAGCTCGCCCTGGCGCTTGAGGTCGGCGGCCTGATGAACGTGCAGTATGCGATCAAGGACGGCGACATCTACGTGCTCGAAGTAAACCCGCGCGCCTCGCGCACGGTGCCCTTCGTCGCCAAGACGATCGGCCTTCCGGTCGCCAAGATCGCCGCCCGCGTCATGGCCGGCGAAAGCCTGGAGAGCTTCGATCTCAAGGCGGCTCGCCGCGACCACATCGCGGTCAAGGAAGCCGTGTTCCCGTTCGCCCGCTTCCCCGGCGTCGACACGCTGCTCGGCCCGGAAATGCGCTCGACCGGCGAGGTCATGGGCCTCGACTATGACTACGCGGTCGCCTTCGCAAAGAGCCAGCTCGGCGCCGGCAACTCGCTGCCCAAGACCGGCACCGTGTTCGTCTCGATGCGCGATTCCGACAAGGCCGGCATCCTGGAATCGATGCGCCGCCTAGAAGGCCTCGGCTTCAAGATAATCGCGACCAGCGGCACGCAGCGGTTCCTGGCCGAGAACGGCATCGCCTGCTCCAAGATCAACAAGGTCGCCGAAGGCCGCCCGCATATCGTCGACGCGATCAAGAATGGCGACGTGCAGTTGGTCTTCAACACCACAGAGGGCGCCCGCGCGCTCGGCGACAGCCGCTCGATGCGTCGCGCCGCCCTGCTCCACAAGGTGCCGTATTACACGACGCTTTCGGGCGCCGTCGCCGCCTCGCTCGGCATTGAGGCCTATGCCACCGGAACTCTGGAAGTCCGGCCGCTGCAGGCCTATTTCGAGTAGGTTCGTTTCGCTTGCGGGCCCTGGGTCCGCAAGCATCCCCCTTGCGCTTGCCGCAATCGTGGACGACACTCGAAGGCAGAGTTTGCCTCGTAGGTACCCGAAGGAACGCGCGCCCTGATCGGCGCCGGCTTCGGATTTTGAAGTCAGGCAGCTGGTTCCCACGGGCACCGGCGCCTGAATTATTGTGCTTCCACCCTTTTCAGGGCGGCGGCCAAGAAGGAAGAAAAGGCCAGAAAGACCATGGAAAAGGTTCCAATGACCGTTGGCGGTCATGCGGCTCTCGAAGTGGAGCTGAAGCGTCTGACCTCGGAAGAGCGCCCGCGCATCATTGCGGCGATCTCGGAAGCACGCGCGCATGGCGACCTCTCCGAGAACGCCGAATATCACTCCGCCAAGGAAGCGCAGAGCCACAATGAGGGCCGCATCGCGGAGCTCGAGGACAAGCTTTCGCGCGCCGACATCATCGACGTGAGCAAGCTTTCGGGCGAGACGATCAAGTTCGGCGCGACGGTGAAGCTGGTCGACGAGGACACCGAGGAAGAGAAAACCTACCAGATCGTCGGCGATCTGGAGGCCGACGTCCGTTCGGGCCGCATCTCGATCTCCTCGCCGATCGCCCGCGCACTGATCGGCAAGACGGCGGGCGACACGGTCGCCGTCACCGCCCCCGGCGGCGAACGCTCCTACGAAGTCCTGGAAGTGGCATTCCGCTAGAGGCTGCCTGGATCAGCCCACCCGACGCCTCGCGCGAGCGCGTCGGGTGGGCTGATACACCTATCGCGATCGGATGCAGCCCGGATCGCTATATCGTCGAGCGCACGCGGATGCGCTTCCGGTAGTACCTAACGTCCTCGAAGCGGGTATGCTCGAACGGGTCGTCCAAGAGGTCGATGCGACTTATGCCCTGCACCACATCCGCATACCGCCCTTGATCCAGCCTTGTCTGGATCGCCTGCTTGAAAATGCGCCGCATCCGGGACCATTCCTCGAACATGTCGCGCGTTCGTTCGGGGCGCGCGTAGTTGTAGACAGCGTGACGGAACCGGTCGCAGACTGCGTGCCAGTGATAGGATCCGGCGCGGAAGGATGAGCGATCCTTCAGCCCGATGCGCTCGAATGCCTGATCGTAGAATTCGACATGCCGCCTCCCGAACGGGAACAGCTTTGCATCCCATGGCCGCCGTGGCCCAACATAGTGGACGATGGCAGGATCGATCAACGCTTCCAGCTCGAGCCGGAGCAGGAACGTCTGGAAGTTCCAGCGGGGCGATAGAAGGCTCCAGGCGCCCTTCAAGCTGAAATTGAGATAGTCCTGGTCGCCCGACATGCCGATGCCCGGCCCAGCATGGTTGCGCTTGAAGGCGGCGTAGCTTGCCAGCATCTCGCGATGATTAAGCGCGTTCCACCGTTCGACGTCGATGAGCAGCAGCCCGGAGTTGAAAGTCCGGCCGTCCTTGACCCCAAGCCGCTTCTTGTACTCGCCAACGTCAAACCGATGAAGGTCGGTGCCTTCGTCCATCATGCCCTCGCCGGCCGCCAGCGGCAGCCCCTGCATATCCAGCCCGAAAAGCGGCGAGACCGGGCCGAGCACGCCGACATCCGCGTCGAGATAGAGGGCACGGTCATATTCCCCGGCGAACATCATCGGCGCGAACAGGCGGGTGAAGGACATCCGCGCCCAGGCCGCGTCGGTGTTCTCCAGACCGGCCGGGACATGCCTGACCAAGTCGTTGGGGAGGATCCGAACCCCTTCCGGTATCCGATAGCTCGATGCGGCCTTTCCGTCGAGAATGATGACGACGTCGAAATTGCGTTCCGGCTCCCGCACCAAGGCACTGCTCACGGCGAGCGCGATGGGAAGGAAGCGGTCGTTGACGACAAAATAGACGACGTTCCGCATGGCGATCCCTTGGAAACGGGCTCCTGGCATGACCAGTTCGGCTCGAAAGCCGGGCCTATGCGTCCTGGAGAAGCTTCAACCTGGCGCTGAAGGCACTGCTCGGCTCGAAATGGAAAACACCCCGCGCGGGCGGGCCATCGGAAACGACATCCCATTCGAGGGTCGATGCAAGTTCCTCGATGAAGACGGCACTCGTTTCGATCGTCCAGTCGCCCCCCAGGCAACGGTGCTTGTCCATGCCGAAGGGCGCATACGTGTCCATGGAGTGCTTTTCACCCAGGAAGCGCTCGGGATCGAATGTGGACGGCGCCGCGAACTTGATGGGGTCGCGATGCCCCTCCCAGACACAGATGCGCACGCGTGTATCCCTGGGGAGGAAAAAGCCATCGAAAACTATGTCGCGTGTCGTCGCCCGGTGAATGAACTCGCTCTGCTCCATGCGCAGGGATTCCTGCGCGACGGATCGAGCGAAGGCCCGGCGCTCTGGCCCAGGTGCGGCTGCCCTCACTCTCGCGAGGATGGAAGGGTCCCGCGACAGCATGTTCATGATCCAGAACCAAAGGCCGTGAAGGTCGTAGCGCGACGCTTCCGTCATCTGGATCAGATTGCCGAGGACGGTTTCATCAGGATCTCCCTTGGACAAGGCGACACCGAGCAGACTGTCCGGGGTAGCCCCCTTTTCGATGACCTGACCGACCAAGGCACGCAGACGCCTGTAGGCTGCCCTGTGCTTGTCCTTGGCGACGAGAAAGATGCCGTTGGGGGCATAGTCGTCATAGGCTTTTGCCAAGGGCTCATATAGCGGATCATCCCGCTTGACGCCGAGGATCAGCCGAAGCTGCATTTCCGTGGTCGCCTTCTTGAACGCTCGCGTGATTGTTGCGGCGGAGAGCGGACCTTCCATCTGCGCGAGTTGGACCAGCACCTTCCGCACGACACGCCGCAGGAAAGCATCGTGATCCGCAAGATCGAGGCCCTTGAATACGTCGATGAAGATGCGACGGTATTTGCGATGCGTTTCGCCTTCCAGCGCTCGCAGAAATCCGAACGGGAACAAGTCGCTGAGATCCGTCGTGGCAGCTTTGGTCTTGCCCTCGTTCTCGGTCAGAAACTTTCGTCCGATCTCGTGACCGACGATGCAGGTGGTGAACTTGCCGCCCCACCAGACCTTGAAGATTGGCCCAAGCCGACGCGACTCCTCAAGGAGCAGGAACTGGTTAGCGAGGGCAGTGCTCGACAAGATGTGCAGACGCCCGGGAGGAAGCGGCTTGCCCTTCAGCGCAGCACGAAATCCATGCTGAAGGGTCACACGCCGGAGATGCAGCGATTTCCCGAAGCGCTTTAATCTGATCAAGCTATTGTCGAGCACATCCAAACTCCCACGGCATAAAAATAATTTCCCTTCCTGGCTGCGCCTGCATGCCCAAATCCCGACAAGAGCGCCTTGATGCGAGGCCACTCGTTCCACAAAGAATAAGGAAGGACACAGACCCACATCAGGGCATTTCCTAATGTGATGGTTCCCGCATAGATTCCGCTAGCCACCTTCCAGCACGATCATCCGGCCTTCGAACCGCGCCCATGCAGCAAAGCGAGCCCAAATGAAATCCGTCGTCATCAGCCTTGCCAGAATGACGGAGAGACGATCGCTGATCGCGAGGCAATTTGAAGCAATGGGTCTTGGCTTTGATTTCCTCGACGCCGTCGACGCCAGTCAAAACGAGCACATCCGGCTGTCGCGCTATGACGAAGGTGCTGCCATGGCGCGATACGGCGCGCCGCTCACCGCAGCTGAAATTGGATGCTTCGCCAGCCACTATTCCGCCTGGCAACTCTGCATTGAACGCGACGAGTCGCTTGCCATCTTCGAGGATGACGTCCTGCTCGGCTCGCGCTTCCCACAGGTTCTCGCCCTCGCCGCCTCGCGCATCGATCAGCATCGACTCATACGGCTCTTCGGCAAGCACAACCGCAGGACACGGCATCTCGAAACGCTCAGCGCCGGCTACACACTTGTTCGCTTCCAGCAGGGCCCCATAGGAACGCAGAGCTATTGCGTGTCCCCTGACGGGGCGCGTGCCCTCCTGTCGAAGGCGACCCTCTGGAACGAACCCGTCGACCACTATCTCGACCGGTTCTGGCTGCACCGCGTCGCGAGCAAGGCGATCGTCCCGTACGAGCTCGAGGAAATGAGCCGCGACATCCTTGTCGGTGCGATTGGAGCACGATCGCACCGCCGAACCGGCATGGCGAAATTCCGGCGCGAACTCAGCCGCCAAACCGATGTGATGGCGCGCCTGATCTACAACATTCGCCACTGGCCGCACTGACCCTCGTTTTTCAAACATCATCGGAACGGACAGACCGCGAACGCTGTTCAAGTGAGCTCCATGACCCGCGCTTCACCTACCGGTGCGGCGATCAGGTGCGCGAGGCGGTCCTGGTTTTCGCGGACATAGGTTGGAAACGTGTGATCCACGATGCGATGGTGCAATCGGCGGCTGCCCATCTCGCTTATCGAGATTCCCGCAGAAAGCAGGCGCTGCAGCCGGTCCGAGATCAGGTAGTCCTCCGGCACAGTGTCATGCGCCGCATAGGACTTCAGCTTGCGCCGGATCGCCTCGATGCCACCGAGATAAGAAAAGTGCCATCCGGCGTTCCGAACGACCCGCCGTCGCACTGGGCGCCCCATTTGGAACGATGCCTTGATCGCCCGCATGACGTCTCTCCGCCATACGGGAGACGGCCCATACACCTTTCGCAGTCGCTCCATCGTCTTCAGATCCTCACGCCGGATCGCGCGGGGGCCGCTCCGCAGCCAGAACTCATCGATCTCCAGATTGAGAAAGTAGTTGAACATCCGCAGTTCGAAACAGATCACCTCACCAGACCGGGGCGGCTGCTGGAGAAGGGCGATCATGGCGTCGGCGGAGACGATTTCATCGAGATCAGATAGAAGGACGACATCGTCAGACGCCGAATCGCGCAGTCCGCCTTCCAGAGCATCGCATTGTCGCCGACGGCGATCCCAACCATCCCCATTCAACCCAGCCGTGTCGACGACGATGTAGTCGATCTTGCTCTCGAAAGCCCGGAATCGAGCCCGTTCGCGCTCAAAATACAAAGGTTTCTTCTGGCCTGAAAAAGTGGTCGTCGCCTCGGCAATAACAAAACGGTGCACGAAGGGCGCCATTTCATTCAGACGGATTTCCAGTAAATCAAGCTCGTTGAACAATAGAAAGCAGTCGAAAATTCGCGGCATTGCGCACCCCTAGGACCAATCCTTTCCCAAAAAGGCGCCATTATTCCGCCTGCCTGACGACAAGCGGATATGCACATCCCTTTTCTGCCCCGCTCTCCGGCCTCAACGTAACCGCTGCGCACCGAACCAGAGATGTCAGACATTATAATTTTAACTCAGAACGACGCTAGGGAAGGCGCAGGGTAATTCCCGAAAGTCACGCGTTCTTCGCCCTATTTACGAACTATAGTGACTTTTTAGTCTCAATAGAGAACTCTATGCGCGCGCAGGACAGATGCTTCAACCGCAAGATGCGATAGTCCAGAGCGCGCGGCACGGCCATGGACCGAGAAGACTGGCTTCGCGGGAAAAGCTCGACTACGCAATCGCCTGCACTCCCGGACTCGGGAATGCCGACGCACGATTGAACAGCGACGGGAATACTCGACATGCACTCTGGCAAGACAGCAACCAAGCTGTCCGCGACCATCATCACCAAGAACGAGGCGCGGGACCTGCCGGCTTGTCTTGCCTCGCTGGCGTTCTGCGACGAGATCGTCGTCGTCGACAGCGGGTCGACGGACGCCACGGTGGCGATCGCTGAAGCACATGGATGCCGGGTCCTCATCCGCACCGACTGGATCGGCTTCGGCGCCCAGAAGCAGCGGGCCCTCGATGCCGCGACGGGCGACTGGGTGCTGTCGATCGACGCCGACGAGACCATTCCGCCGGCGCTCGCCGCGGAAATCCGCGCCGCCATCGAAACCGGCGCGAATGCCGGCTATCGTATCAACCGCCTCAATATCTTTCTTGGCAAGCCGCTTCGCCATGGCGGCTGGTATCCCGACTATCACGTACGCGTCGTCCGGCGCGATCTCGCGCGCTTCACCCCGGATATCGTGCACGAATCCCTGATCGTGGAAGGCAAGGTCGGCGACCTTCGCCACGACATGCCGCATCAGACTTACCGCGATATCGACGAACTGCTGGACAAGCAGCGCCGCTATGCGATTTCGGGCGGCGAGCAACGTCGGAGCCGTCACAAGGGCGGCGTCTTCCGAGCCGCCCGGCGCGCGACGCGAACCTTCCTGAAGCTCTACATCCTCAAGCGCGGCTTCCTGGACGGCCGCGAGGGCTTCCTCGCCGCTGCTGCCAACACCCAGGAAATCTTCTGGCGCTATGTCTCGGCCGGGTGGACGGCGCCTGAAGCGGATAGCGCCGCCGAGCCGAAGAGCGTGTCCCCTACTCGATCGGAACCAGAGGCTCGTCCTTGATGCGGCGGATGGTGAGGGTGGTGCGGACGCTGGCGACATTGGCCGCGGCCGTCAGCTCCTCGACGAAAGCCTGGAACGACTTCAGCGTCGGCGCGACGCATTTCAGGATGAAATCCGCCTCGCCCGACAGCATGTAGCACTCGCGCACGATCGACCAGTCCCGGACGCGGGCGCCGAAGGCGGTCAGATCCGCTTCCGCCTGACTCGAAAGGCCGATCATCGCGAAGGCCGTGACGTCGTAGCCCAGCGCCCCTTCATCGACCAGGGCGCGATAGCCCTCGATGATGCCCGCCTCCTCCAGCGCGCGCATGCGGCGCAGGCAGGGAGGCGCGGAGATGCCGGCGCGGCGGGCCAGCTCGACATTGGTGATGCGACCGTCAGCCTGAAGCTCCTTCAGGATCTTCCAGTCGATCGCGTCTAAACGGGCTTTCACACGGGCCTCACGGCTAAAGAGCCTCTAACGGGAAAGAAAGCCGGGGATGCCGGTCGGCAATCGGATATTCGAGTCTGGCCCAATTGCCATGATTCGGAAACAATTGATCGCGAGAACGCACAGGATCGCATAGCTTGCATGTTTGCATGCGTTCCACTCAACCCTCCAGAGCCGCGGCCTTCAAAAGGGCGCGCCTCGTCATTATGTCTGGCCCATCATGCAGCACGCAAAGCTCATCATCGTCGGATCCGGCCCTGCCGGCTACACCGCCGCCATCTATGCAGCCCGCGCCATGCTGGAACCGATGCTGATCGCCGGCGTCCAGCCCGGCGGCCAGCTCACCATCACCACCGATGTCGAGAACTATCCGGGCTTCGCCGACGTCATCCAGGGTCCCTGGCTGATGGAGCAGATGCGCGCCCAGGCCGAGCATGTCGGCACCAAGATGGTCTCCGACCATATTGTCGAGGCCGACCTGTCGCAGCGCCCCTTCATCCTCAAGGGTGATTCCGGCGAGATCTACGCCGCCGACACGCTGGTGATCGCCACCGGCGCGCAGGCGAAGTGGCTCGGCATCGACAGCGAGCAGAAATTCAAGGGCTTTGGCGTTTCCGCCTGCGCCACCTGCGACGGCTTCTTCTATCGCGACAAGGAGGTCGTGGTGGTCGGCGGCGGCAACACCGCCGTCGAGGAAGCGCTCTATCTGGCGCATATCGCCAAGAAGGTGACGCTGATCCATCGCCGCGACCATTTCCGCGCCGAGCGGATTCTGCAGAACCGCTTGTTCGGGCTCGATAATGTCGAGGTCATCTGGGACACGGTCGTCGACGAGGTGCTCGGCAAGACCGGCTTCCCGCCTTCGGTGACCGGCGTCCGGCTGCGCAATGTCGTGACCGGCGAGGTCAGCGAGCGCGAGACCCATGGCGTCTTCGTCGCCATCGGCCACGCGCCGGCCGTCGAGATCGTCCGCGGCCAGCTCGCCCTCAAGCCGTCGGGCTATATCTGGACGGCGCCCGATTCGACCGCGACCAGCATTCCCGGCGTGTTTGCCGCCGGCGACGTGACGGACGAGACCTTCCGCCAGGCCGTGACCGCGGCGGGACAGGGCTGCATGGCGGCGCTCGAGGCCGAGCGCTGGCTGGCCATTAATCCGGTTGTGAACGAGACCGCAGCCGCCGCGGAATAAATGCAATAGTAGGGCTGGTGCTGCGGAGGGGGCTGTCCAACCATGGACTGGGATAAACTGAGAATCTTTCATGCCGCCGCGCAGGCCGGCTCCTTCACCCATGCCGGCGAGGCGCTAGGGATGAGCCAGTCCGCCGTCAGCCGCCAGGTCGGTGCGCTGGAGCAGGATCTCGGTGTCCCCCTCTTCCACCGCCATGCGCGCGGGCTGATCCTGTCGGAACAGGGCGAACTGCTCTACCGCACGTCGCAGGACGTGATGCAGAAGCTCGAAGGCGTAAAGATCCGCCTGACCGACTCGCGCGAGAAGCCGACGGGTACGCTGCGCATCACCACCACGGTGGCGCTCGGCTCGACCTGGCTAACGCAGCGCCTCAACGAATTCGTCGATCTGCATCCCGACCTGAACCTTCACCTGATCCTCGACGATCAGGAGTTGGATCTCACCATGCGCCAGGCCGATGTCGCCATCCGCCTGCGCCAGCCGGTGCAGCCCGACCTGATCCAGCGGCGCCTGTTCACGGCGCATTATCACGTCTACGCCTCGGAAGATTACGTCGCCCGCTTCGGCAAGCCCGAGACGCTGGACGACCTCGAAGGCCACCGCATCGTCACCTTCGGCGTGCCGGTGCCGCCCAATATCCGCGACGTGAACTGGCTGGAGATCGCCGGCCGCTCCTCCGACAACCCGCGCGAGCCGGTGGTCCGGATCAACAACATCTATGCGATCAAGGCGGCCGTCGAGCGCGGCACGGGAATAGCCATCCTGCCTGACTACATGATCGAGGAAGGCTCCTCGCTGGTGAAGCTGATGCCCGAGGCGCAGGTGCCGAGCTTCCCGACCTATTTCTGCTATCCGTCCGAGCTGAAGAATTCGGCACGCGTCACGGCTTTCCGCGATTTCATGCTGGCCAGCGCGCAGAACTGGCAGTTCTGAGCGCATCGCCCCGAATCCGGGCACGGTTTGATGACAATTCCGGGACAAAGTCGCCGGGTATTTTTATTGTATTTTTGAGGCTGCCGATTTTAGGGCGAAGTGGAGAAATTTTTTCCACCGCGCCCGAATCTTCCCCGAGCTTTGGCGGGCCAATCGACGCAAGACGAACGGATCGTTGCGTCATATCAAAATTGCATAGCTGAGATGCACCGCTGCTGGTTGATTAGGCATCCTGATCAATCCATATACGGGACAGTTGATGCGTTGGGCCCCTTGCTCCCTCCTCCCTGCGAAGGGTTCGACCTCAGCTGTTCCCCTCTGGAAGGTGTTTGCTGCGCATTTCCCTGCCGCAGCAACAAAGACTTAGCCGGGCCTCGCAAGAGTGCCCGGCCTTTTCTTTTCTAAGCCAGCTTTTTGCCACGGGCGGGACGCGCCTGCCCACAGCTTTGCCTAATCCGCAGGCATGCTCACATATAGAGCGGCTCGCTCTCCATGCCCTTGTAGAGCCCGGCCACGAATTCCCCATAGCCGTTGAACAGCTTCGTCGGCACGCGCTCATTGGTGCCGATCACAGTCTCGGAAGCCTGGCTCCAGCGCGGGTGCGGCACGTCGGGATTCACATTGGCCCAGAAGCCGTATTCCGAGGATTGCAGCTGCTGCCAGAAGTTCACCGGCTGCTCCTCGACGAAGCTCACCTTGACGATCGACTTGATCGATTTGAAGCCGTACTTCCAGGGGATATGCAGGCGGATCGGTGCGCCCATCTGCTTCAGCAGCGGCTTGCCGTAGACGCCGGTCACCATGAAGGCCAGTTCGTTCGTCGCTTCCGCCATGGTCAGGCCCTCGACATAGGGCCAGGGATAGAAGGGCTGGTTCTGCCCGGGCGCCATGGCCGGATCCAGGAAGGTCTCCATCCGGATGTATTTCGCGCCCGACAACGGCTTGGCGAAGGCGACCAGGTCAGCGAGCGGGAAGCCGGTCCAAGGCACCGTCATCGACCAGGCCTCGACGCAGCGATGGCGATAGAGGCGCTCCTCCAGCTTCATGGCCTTGAGGAGATCGTCGATGTCGACCGTCTTCTCCTTTTCCACCATGCCCCCGAACTGGATCGTCCAGGGGCGGATCTTCAGCGCCTGCGCTGCGTCGGCCAGCTGCTTGTCGGTGCTGTACTCATAGAAATTGTTGTAGTTGGCGTTGATCGTCTCCGGCGTCACCGGGCGCTCGATCGTGTAGCGCGGATTGCGCTTGGCCGGATAAAGCCCGGCGCTCGGATCGGTTTCTGCGGCGCGGGCGATGCCCGGCAGCGCCATGGAACCTGCCGCCAGTCCCACCGCACCCATGCCGGCCGCAGCCAGGATCTCGCGGCGATTGAGAAAGACCGATTCGGGGGTCGCCCGGCTCTCGGGAATCTCCCAGCCGCGCTTGCGACGAATAAGCATCGTTCTCTCCAGATTTCAGGATTGGCCCCGCCGGGCAACAACTAGGAACTTCGTCCCAAAGGTCAAATCACTTTGGCGTTGGTGGCAGCCGCCGCGGCAGATCGCGAAGCAACCCGGCAACCGTTGTCTTCCCTTGCCAACGTGCCCCTCGCAGACTAGGTTCCGCGCCGCACAAATCCTTCCGTTTTTCCATCTTCGGAGCCCCAAATGGCCTTCCTCGCCGATAGCCTCGCCCGCATCAAGCCGTCCGCGACCATCGCGGTCACGAACAAGGCGCGCGAGTTGAAAGCGGCCGGTCGCGACGTCATCGGGCTCGGCGCGGGCGAACCCGATTTCGATACGCCGGAGAACATCAAGGAAGCCGCCATCCAGGCGATCCGCGAGGGCAAGACCAAGTACACCGCCGTCGACGGCATTCCCGAGCTGAAGGCGGCGATCTCCGCCAAGTTCAAGCGCGAGAACAACCTGACCTATGCCCCGAACCAGATCACGGTCGGCACGGGCGGCAAGCAGGTGCTCTACAACGCGCTGATGGCGACGCTGAACCCCGGCGACGAGGTCATCATCCCAGCGCCCTACTGGGTCTCCTACCCGGAGATCGTGGCGCTTGGCGGCGGCACGCCGGTCGAGATCGTCGGACCGCAGTCGCAGGGCTTCAAGATCGGCCCGGACGCGCTCGAAGCCGCGATCACGCCGAAGACCAAGTGGCTGATCCTGAACTCGCCGTCCAACCCGACCGGCGCCGGCTACACGCGGGCCGAGCTCAAGGCGCTCGCCGACGTGCTGCTCAAGCATCCTCAGGTCTGGATCATGACCGACGACATGTATGAGCATCTCGTCTTCGACGGTTTCGAGTTCGCGACCATCGCCGAGGTCGAGCCCAGGCTCTATGACCGCACGCTGACCGTAAACGGCGTCTCCAAGGCCTATGCCATGACCGGCTGGCGCATCGGCTATGCCGGCGGCCCGGTAGAGCTGATCAAGGCCATCGGCACGATCCAGTCGCAGTCGACCTCGAACCCGTCGTCGATTTCGCAATGGGCCGCCGTCGAGGCGCTGAACGGTCCGCAGGACTACATCCCGAAGAACGCCGAGATCTTCAAGAAGCGCCGCGACCTCGTGGTCTCGATGCTGAACCAGGCCAACGGCATCGTCTGCCCGAACCCGGAAGGCGCGTTCTACGTGTTCCCGTCCTGCGCCGGCACGCTCGGCAAGACCACTGCCGGCGGCAAGCTGCTGAAGACCGACGAGGACTTCGTCACGGCGCTGCTGGAAGAGGAAGGCGTCGCGGTCGTCCAGGGCTCGGCCTTTGGCCTGGCGCCCTATTTCCGCATCTCCTACGCCACCTCGACCGAGGCGCTGGAAGAGGCCTGCACGCGCATCCAGCGCTTCTGCGGCAATCTCCGCTAGGGCGTTCGCGCCAAGCGGGGGAGCCGGGCGAGCGGTCCTCGCCCACCCTTGCACTCTACCTCCGGATCGCGCCCTCGGCGCGGTCCGCGGCGGCCGGATCCGGCCTGGCGGCTTGGCGGCTTGGCCCAATATCCCGCAAGACATGGCCCCGGCTTGGCCCTATCCTCCGGTCAATGCTGGCGACAAGGCTCGGAATCATCCGATCGGGGGAGACTATCGGAATGCTTGATCTGCGCGTCCATCACGTCTCGATCGTCGTCACCGACCTCGAACGCTCGGTTGCCTTCTATCAAAGGGCGTTCGGGCTGGAGCGGCTGGCTCGCCCGCCCTTCAAGACGGAAGGCGCGTGGCTCGTCTGCCACGGCATCCAGATCCACCTGATCCTGTATCCGCAGGGCACGTTCCGCGCGGCGGCCACGATCGACAACAACGACGCGCATTTCTCGTTTCACACCCGCGATTTCTACGGGATCCTTGACCATCTGGTCGCGGAAGGCTTTCGCGAGGACGCCGAGGAAGGCGACCCGATGCGCCTCTTCGTCATTCGCGAGGGGCTGGCCGGGTTCCCGCAGCTCTATATGATGGACCCGGACCGGAACATCGTGGAGATCAACGGTGCGCCGTAGCCCTGCCCTTCGGTCGCCCCAGCTGGTCAGCGGTCACTCCATAGGCATCCGGCCATGACGGGCAATCATTTCGCCCTCTTCTTCTCGTTCCTGCATATCTGCCTGGCCTCATCGGTGACGGTGCATGCGCTGCTGACCCGGCTCAATCCGCAGTCGACCATCGCGTGGATCGGCGTCGCCTGGCTGTCGCCCTATATCGGGCCGCTGCTTTACTTCCTGCTGGGCGTCAACCGCGTCCGCCGCAAGGCGATCAAGCTGTCCGATCCGGGCGCCGACGTCGATCCGCCGGAATCCCGCTTTGCGCTGAAATCGACCGATATCGCCCAGGGCGAGGACGAGCACCTCGAGCCGCTCGCCAAGTTCGGCCTGCGCATCACCGGCCGCACCCTGCTGTCCGGCAACGCGATCACCCCGCTGGTGGATGGCCACAAAGCCTATCCCGAGATGATCCGCGCCATCGACGCGGCGACCACCAGCGTCGGCATTTCCGGCTACATCTTCCATGACGACCAGGGCGGTGCGCCGATCATCGACTCGCTGATCGCAGCGCACGGCCGCGGCGTCGCGGTGCGCGTGCTGCTGGACGGCATTGGCGGCGGCTATCTGAGCAACCCGGCCTATAACCGGCTTCTGGCGGCCGGCGTCCCCGTTGCCCGTTTCCTGCACGAAGTCGCGCCCTGGAAGATGTCGTTCATCAACCTTCGCAACCACAAGAAGGTGATGGTGACGGACGGCCGCCACGGCTTCACCGGCGGCATGAACATCAGCGCCGGCAATCTCTACCAGCAGATCGAGATCCCGGAAGGGCACGCCGTCCAGGACGTCCATTTCCGCATCGAGGGTCCCGTGGTCTCGCACCTGCAGGAAACCTTCGTCGAGGACTGGGCCTTCACGACCGACGAACTGCTGGCAGGCCCGGCCTGGTTCCCCGAGATTGGCGCCAGTGGCACGATCCCGGCGCGCGGCATCGCCAGCGGTCCGGACGAAGACAATGAAAAGCTGATGTGGACGATGGCGGCGGCGATCGCGCGCGCCGAGCGCCGCATCCGCATCGTGACGCCCTATTTCCTGCCGGATGACCGCATCAACTCCCAGCTGGTGCTCGCGTCGCTGCGTGGCGTTTCGGTCGAGATCCTGCTGCCGGAAAAATCCGACCAGTTCTATATGGACTGGGCTATGGACGCCTCGCTGGCGCCGCTCATCCGCGCGGGCTGCCAGATCGCCCGCGCCGCACCGCCCTTCGACCATTCCAAGCTGATGACGGTCGACGGCGCCTGGGTGCTCTTCGGCAGCGCCAATTGGGACGCGCGCAGCCTGCGGCTCAATTTCGAGTTCAATGTCGAATCCTACGACACCGACTTCGCCGCCAAGATCGACCAGTTGATCGACACCAAGCAGGCAAAAGGGCGCACCATCACCGTCCAGGAATTGCGCCAGCGCGAGCTTCCGGTCCGGCTGCGCGATGCGGCGACCCGGCTGCTTACGCCCTATCTCTAGAGCCAGCCGCGCCGCTTGAAATAGAGGAACGGCACCAGCGCCGACACCACCATGATCCCGAGCGCCAGCGGATAACCGAAGCCCCAGCCCAGTTCCGGCATGTCCTTGAAGTTCATGCCGTAAATGGTGCCGATCAGCGTCGGCGGCATCAGGATGGTGGAGGCTACCGTCAGCACGCTCACCACCTGGTTCTGCTGGTTGGCGACGAGACCTAACGTCGCATCGAGCAGGAAGGTGATCTTGTTGAGCACGAAGTTGACATGGTCCTCGAGCGACCGCACGTCGCGCAGGGCCAGCTTGAGCCGCGTGCCATTGCCGTTCTTCAGCGCCTGATCCGGCAGCATGGCGGCGGCGTATTGCGCCAGCCGCTCCAGCGAGGAAAGGCTCTCGCGCGCCTTGGAGGCCAGGTCGCCCTGCATGCCGATCGCGCCGATCAGAATGGACAGGCGCTTGGAGCGGATTCGCTCGCTGGCCTTGCGGGTAAAGATCTCGCTGTTGATCCGGTCGACGGCCTGGGCGATGTGCTCCAGCACGTCGGCCGTGCGGGCGATGAACGCTTCGAGCAGGCCATTGAAGATACCGGTCGGCGTGCCGCAGCCGCCGTCCGGCTTCGGCGCCACGGACAGAAACTGGCGGAATGCCCTGGTATCCTCATAGCGCAGCGTGACGATCTTCGACTTGCCGACGCCGAAGGTGAACGGGGTCAGCACCGGATGGCCGGCATCGAGGCCGGCGATGACGCTCGCCGTCATGAACACGACGCCGTTCTCGACATAGAAGCGGCTGGAGAATTCGATCTCCTGCGTCTCTTCCCGCGTCGGCACCAGCGCGCCGAGAAAGGCTTCCGCCGCATGCTCCTCTTCGGGAGTCGGCGCAAAAAGGTCGAGCCAAGCGGCAGGCGCCCCGGCTGCCGTCGCCTCGGGGGAAAGGGGCCCCAGGCCGGCGTCGGAAATCGCGTAGGCAGTCAGCATGCAGGGCTCCAGTGCGTTAACCGAACGACAAGACTTGTACGCCTTGTCCCTTGCGCCGCCAGCAAACGTTTGTCATGACGGACCCAAGTCGTATGTCGATGGGATCGAACTCGCGCAAGACCCGTTGTAAGGCCGAGCCTCGGCCGTCCCCCCAGGTTCGCTAGATCCTCCATCGGGCGAACCACGTAATGCCGGCAAAGGCAACGATGCCGGTGCCTAACACGAAAGGAACAATTCATTATGTCGAAGTTTGTTTCCCTTAAGCTGATTGCAACCGCTGCTGCCCTGACCCTGGCCGGCCTCGGCGCCGCCAAGGCTGCCGATATCTCGACCGCTCCGGTCTACGAAGACGGCCGCAACGGCGTCCGCATCGGCACGCTGGGCTGCGACATCAATTCGGGCCTCGGCTATATCATTGGTTCGGCTAAGGAAGTTGCCTGCACCTTCCGTCCCAACCGTGGCGCTCCGGAACAGTATATCGGCAACATCAAGAAGCTCGGCGTCGACCTCGGCTGGACCAGCCAGGGCAAGCTGATCTGGGCCGTGTTCGCGCCGACCGCCGGCTATCACCGCGGTTCGCTGGGCGGCCTCTATCTCGGCGCGACGGCGGAAGCCACCGTTGTCGGCGGCGTCGGCGCCAACGTCCTGTTCGGCGGCACGCGCGGCTCGATCGCCCTGCAGCCGATCAGCGTGACCGGCCAGGTCGGCCTCAACGTCGCCGCTGGCGGCGCCGCGCTGCTGCTCGACCCGGTCAACTAAGACAGGCTAGCCGGTCGCGATCCCGAAGAGTTGAAGCTCCCGGGATCGACGATCCGTCCCTTTTGGCCGTCGAAACAATCCGCATCCGCAAGGATGGAAAGGCCCGCGCCCCGGCGCGGGCCTTTTTCGTTTTCGGGACCTCCGCGCCGAATGCCTTGCCACATCCGGTATTCCCTGAGACGATCCCGAGGCGGGCCGGGATACTGGCGCCGGTCCACGCGTCCAAGACATGAGAATGCCACAAGAACATTTCATGAACGGAGGAAGCGATGACGGACAGGAACGGAGGTGGAGTCGGCAGAAGCGCCGGCCCCAAGGCGATCGCGCTGATCGGACCGTTCGGCAGCGGCAAGACCACGCTGATGGAAGCCATCCTGGCTCGAACCGGCGCCATCCATCGGCAGGGCCTGGTGGGCGACGGCACGGCGGTCGGCGATGCCGGCTCGGAAGCCCGGGCCCATGCCATGAGCGTCGAGCTCAACGTCGCCGAAACCAGTTTCATGGGCGAGCGCATCAGCCTGCTCGATTGCCCCGGCTCCGTCGAATTCGCGCATGAGGCGGAGGCGGTGCTGGCCGCGGTCGACTGCGCCATCGTCGTCGCCGAGCCCGACGAGAAGAAGGTCGGCGCGCTGCAGCTGATCCTGCGACGGCTCGAGGCGCTCGGAATCCCACGCATCCTCTTCCTGAACAAGATCGACAAGAGCGAGAAGGGCGTTCGCGAGACGCTGGACCTGCTGCAACCGGCCAGCGGCGTGCCGCTGCTGCTGCGCCATATCCCGATCCGCCAGCATGATGTCGTCACCGGCTTCGTCGACCTGGCGCTGGAGCGCGCCTTCATCTACCGCGAATATGCACCAAGCGAACTGATCGACATGACCGACGAGGTTCGCGTCAACGAGGCGCGCGAACGCTATGCGATGCTGGAAAAGCTCGCCGACTATGACGACTCCCTGATGGAGGAGTTGCTCGAGGACGTCGAACCCTCCCGCGAGCATGTGTTGACCGACCTCGTCGCCGACATGCGCGCCGGGCTGGTCTGCCCCGTCTTGATCGGCTCCGCGTTGCACGGCCATGGCGTGGGCCGCCTGCTGAAGGCGATCCGGCACGAAGCGCCCGACGTCGCGGCGACAGCCAAGCGTCTCGGCCTCGACGATGGCCCGGAGACGGTCGTCCAGGTGCTCAAGACGGTGCACACTGGCCATGCCGGCAAGCTGTCCATCGCCCGCGTGATGCGGGGAACGATCCAGGACGGCGCCGAACTGGTCGGCCCGGACGGGCCGGTCGGCAGGGTTTCCGGGCTGCTGCGGGTCATCGGCCAGCAGGTAGCCAAGCGGGATCCCGCCGGCGCCGGCGAGGTGGTCGGGCTTGGCAAGCTCGACGGCGCCGCGACCGGCATGACGCTCGCCACGGGCAAGCAGCCGCCGGCGCAACTCGCGCCGCTCGCCACGCCCGAGCCGGTAATCGCGCTGGCGGTCAGCCCGGCCGAGCGCAAGGACGAAACGAAACTGTCGGCCGCCCTTCAGCGCCTCTCCGAGGAGAGCCCTGCCCTGGTGGTGTCGCAGGACGAAGAGACAAGCGAGATCCACCTCGCCGGCCAGGGCGAGATGCATCTCAGGGTTGCGCTGGAGCGTCTCGCCGCGCGCTACGGCCTCAAGGTCGAGACGCGGCCACCCTCGATCCCCTATCGCGAGACCATCCGCACCCAGGCGACCGTCCGTGGCCGCCACAAGAAGCAGTCCGGCGGGCACGGCCAGTTCGGCGATTGCGTGCTGGAGATCCGGCCGCAGCGGCGCGGCAACGGCTTCCTGTTCGAGGACGCCATCACCGGTGGCGTGGTGCCGCGAAACTACATCCCGGCCATCGAGGCGGGCGTGCAGGACGTCCTGAAACGCGGCCCGCTCGGCTTTCCGGTCGTCGACGTCGCCGTCAAGCTGACGGACGGCTCCTATCACAGCGTCGACTCGTCCGATCAGGCCTTCCGCACGGCGGCGCAGATCGGCATGCGAGAGGCGCTGGAGGCCTGCAGCCCGGTGCTCCTTGAGCCCGTGCTGCATGTTTCGGTCACCGTGCCGTCCGAAGCGAGTTCGCGGGTCAACATGATGGTGACGCAGCGGCGCGGCCAGTTGCTCGGCTTCGATGCCAAGGCCGGCTGGCCCGGCTGGGACGTGGTGGAGGCCGAAATCCCGGAATCGGAGATGCGCGGGCTGATCGTCGAACTGCGTTCGGCCACCGCCGGCGTCGGCACCTATTCCAGCCGCTTCGACCATCTGGCCGAGCTGACCGGCCGCCTGGCGGATCAGGTTGCAGACAAGAAGGGAACCCGCGCCGCCTAAGTTGGGCGCCCCTATCGGACCGGAGAGCTGCGTCGCTCTCCGGTTTCCGTTGCGCCTCCGCCCCTTTTTGCGCTGCATGGGTCCAATTTTCCGGACCATCTTCGCTCTTCCTCAATGAATTGCTGCGATTGGAGGGCCGCAGAACCCACAACCATGGCGCGAACCGTGCAGCGTTTTCTTTTCCCCGTGATCTCGTTCGCCTCGGGTGCCCTCGTCTATGGGATTGGGGCGACGATCGGCCTGTGGCTGATGCTGGTCGCAAGCAACGAAGCGGCGTTCTGGCCCGCCAACGGCATAACGGTCATCCTGGTCCTCGCGCTTGGGGCCCGGCAACTGCCGTGGGTAGCGATGGGCGGCCTGGCAGCCGGCGTCGTCATCCAGACCGTCCTGGGCACAGGGCCGATGGGCATCGCCATCGCGGCATCAGACATGGTCGAGGTGGTGGTCGTCGTCATCCTTGCGCGTCGGCTAAACCTGCTCGCATCGGGACTGGAAAGTGTCGCCAGCGTCGCCGCGCTCATCGCCATCCTGTCGCTGGCCACCCTGCTGAGCGCGATCGGCGCCGCGGCGACCCTGGTTTGGTTCGAGGGCGTCGTCTTTTCCGACAGCCTCGCCACGCTTTGGCGCCTCAACGCTGCCAGCGCGCTGATCATCCTCGCTCCCCATTTCGCCATGGGCAAAATGGGCTGGGTCGGAACATTCCGGAGCGCGCTCCGCTCCGGCAGCACGGTGCGAATTCTCGAATATCTCGCCATTGTCGGCATCATCGCCGCGTCGATCGTGGTCATGCGCCACGCCAACGTGTCGATGGTCAGCTTCTTCACCGTGCCGCTGCTCTGGTGCGCCATCCGCTTCGGACCCCCGGCGACCGCGATCACCAGTTCGCTGCTGTCGCTCGGGATCGTCCAGCTGGTGATCATCGGCGAGTGGCCGAACACGGCGATCAGCCGATCCCTCGCCTGGCAATTGCAGCGCACCGAACTGGCCCTGAGCTTCATCACCATCCCGCCGCTGTTCGTCGCCGCCGCCCTGGCGGGGCTCTACGCCATGACGCGAGCCCTGAAGGAGAGCCAGGAGCGCTTGCGCTATGCGCTAGCCGGCTCGGGCGAAGGCGTGTGGGACTGGTGCATCGGCGATAACAGCGCCTATTTCAGCGACGGCTGGTACGCGATCCTCGGTTATGAGCGCGACGAACTGGAAGCGACGGCCGACACCTGGGACCAGTTGCGCCATCCCGACGATGCGCTGGAAAGCAAGCGGCGCATCCGCGATCACCTGGAAGGGCGGACGCCGCGCTACAGCATAGAGCAGCGCCTGCGCCACAAGGACGGCCGCTGGATCTGGGTGCTCGACCGGGGCAGCGTCGTCGAGCGCGACGCCAAAGGCCGCCCCTATCGCGCCGTCGGCACGATACAGGACATCACGCGCCGGCGCGCCCGCCAGGAGGAACTGGACCGTCGCGCCCATCACGACTCGCTCACCGGCCTGTCGAACCGGGCCGCCCTCGGCGAAAGTTTCCGGCGCTGGAACGAGCAGGCGCGCAGCTTCTGCTTCGTGCTGATCGATCTCGACCACTTCAAGCCGATCAACGACCGGTTCGGCCATCAGTTCGGCGACCACGCCCTGCTCGCCATCGCCGACCGCATTCGCGCCTGCCTCGGCAAGAACGACATTGCCGCGCGCATTGGCGGCGACGAATTCGCGCTGCTGATCCAGGCCCCGCCCGCCGAGGTCGAGCAGACGGCCCGGCTGCTGATCGAACGCATCTGCGAACCAATCGGCTTCGCGGATTCCGTCGTCACCACCGGCGCCAGCATCGGCATCGCCGCGGTGGCGAATGGCGGACCGGATTTCGCAGACGCCTATCGGCTCGCCGATATCGCGCTCTATGACGCCAAGGCCAGCGGTGGCGGCGCCTACCGGGTCGCGGAGGCTTCGCCCGCCGGCGAAAACAAAACATCCGCGTGGGACAAGACTGTCTTAGACCTCATGGCGGCTGCCGGTGAACAGCCAGCCGACCAGCCCGCCCGCGATCGCGAAGACGCCACAGACGAGCGCCACGGCTGAAAAGCCCGAGATCGTGGCCTGCGCCCAAAGCGCCCGCACCGCCGCCGGATCGGTCCCTTCGACCGCGCCCATAGTGCCGCCGAATCCCGCTTCGCGCACCAACCGCGCCGCGT
Source organism: Kaistia defluvii (assembly GCF_040548815.1). Classification (NCBI taxonomy): domain Bacteria; kingdom Pseudomonadati; phylum Pseudomonadota; class Alphaproteobacteria; order Hyphomicrobiales; family Kaistiaceae; genus Kaistia; species Kaistia defluvii. Next base: position 2,069,319 of record NZ_JBEPSM010000001.1, read on the forward strand.
CGTCGGAAGCGCCCAAGAGTACGCCGTCGAAGCCATAGGTGACGGCGATGCCGAGGCTGGCCACGGCGATCAGGCCGGCGACCCGCGACACAGCATTGTTGATGCCGGAGGCCGCGCCGCGCCGCGCTTCCGGCGCCGCGTTCATCACCGCCGTCGAGAGCGGCGCGACGGTGATGCCCATGCCCAGCCCCATCAGCATCATGGTCGGCACCATCGCCGTCCAGAACGCCCCATTGCCGACCGCCGGCGACAGTAATAGGAAGCTGATACCGGTCAGGATCGGCCCGACCGTGAGGCAGGGCCGCACGCCGATCCGGTCGGAAAGCCCGCCCCCGAAGCGCGACAGCAGCCCCATGACGATCACGAAGGGCAGAAAGACCGAACCGGCCAGGGCGGCGGGATAGTGATGCGCCTGGATCAGCGCCGTCGGCAGGAAGAACAACGCGCCGGCCAGCGCGAAATAGAGCAGCAGGGTCAGCACATTGACGCCCGAGAACATCCGGTTGGCGAACAGACCGAGCGGCATCATCGGCGCGGGCGTGATCGCTTCCCAGATCACGAAAACGACCAGCACCGCCGCTCCGGCCAATGACAAGGCGACTGCCAGGTCGAACCGGATGCCGGTCGAGGCGCCCAGATCCGTCAGCCCATAGGCGAGCACGCCGAGACCCACCACGGCGAAGGCGCCGCCGATCCAGTCCATCCGCACCGCGACCGTACGCGCATCGGCGGGAACCTTGGATCGGCAAAGCAACCAAGCCCCGATCGCGATCGGCACGTTCATCAGGAACAGGGCCCGCCAGGAACCGAGATCGACCAGCGCGCCACCGATGATGGGGCCGATCGCCGGCGCGATCGACGAGGCGGCCGCCCAGGTTCCGATCGCCCGCCCCCGGATCTCAGGCGGGTAGTGCGCGGAGATCAGCGCCAGCGAGCCCGGCACCATGAGGGCTCCGCCGACGCCCTGGATGGTACGGGCGATGATCAGGCTTTCAGGCGACCAGGCGAAGCCGCAGGCCGCCGAGGCGAGCCCGAACAGGGCGATGCCCAGCATGAAGACCCGGCGCAGGCCATAGGCATCGCCCGCGGCGCCGCCGAGCAGGGTGAAGGCGGCGAGCGTCAGCGTGTAGGCGTTGGAGGTCCATTGCGCCTCGCCAAAGCTGGCGCCGAGATTGGCCCGGATCGCCGGCAGGCCGACCGTGATGATCGAGCCGTCCATGAAGGCCATGCCGGAGGCCAGAATGGTGGCGGCAAGCACATAGCGCCGTCGGCTCGTCTCGCCTGACGGAGAAAATTCTACGCCCGCTTCGGTCACGCTCGTCTCCACCGCCATCGCTGCGCGGAATGTAGCCGAGAATCCTGTCTGGCGCGCCGGGGATGGCATGCGGCCGACAGGAATCTACACCCGCTCCCTTGCGGCATGCCGACAGCGCCCTAGGCTGAACCTTGGGGGCGCCCGCAACCCAAGATGATCGAGGTGCGCCATGCGGCTTTCGCCAGTGCTGATCGCAGGCCTGCTGATGATTACAGGCATGCCGTCCACTCGTGCCCAGGAGATCCCCGTCGATCTCGAACTGATCCTGGCCGTCGACGTCTCCCGCTCCATGGATGCCGATGAGCAGGATCTGCAGCGCCAGGGCTACGTCAATGCGCTGCGCCATCCCGAGGTTCTCGCCGCGATCCAGTCGGGGCCGATGGGACGCATCGCGCTCGCCTATTTCGAGTGGTCCGGGATCAACTCCCAGACGATCATCGTGCCCTGGAGCCTTATCGACGGGGCGGAAAGCGCCGACGCGGTGGCATCCCGCATCGCGCCGGGCGAGGTGATCGGCCGCTATGGCACCTCGATCTCCGGCAGTCTCGCCTTCGCGGCCGCGCTGTTCGACAACAATGGCTATCGCGGCACCCGGCGCACGATCGACATCTCCGGCGACGGACCCAACAACATGGGACCTACCGTCCCCGGCATACGCGACCGGGTCGTGGCGCGCGGTATCACGATCAACGGGCTGGCCATCATGCTGAAGCCCCCGCATAGCGGGAGTTCGAGCGTGTTCGACATCGACAATCTCGACGCCTATTACCGGGATTGCGTGATGGGGGGAGAAGGCGCCTTCACCCTGGCGGTTTCCGATGTCGACCAGTTCGAGGTCGCCATCCGCCGCAAGCTGGTGACGGAAATCGCCGCGCGCCCGCTGCCAATCCTGCCCGTGGCCGATCGGATCGCCGGGCCGGAAACCGACTGCCTGACGGGCGAAGGCGGCGGCCGCACGGCGCCACGCTGACGGACAAGGTTGCGCGAAGGGCCCGGCTTCGCCAAGGTGCCGTGCATATCCCTTTCACGGCCAGGTGACCGATCCCGTGCGCATTCTGCTCTGCCTCTGCCTGCTTTTCCTCGCCGCGCTGCCGGCAACCGCCCAGACTGCCGACAAGGCCCGCATCGAGAGGCAGTTCCAGGCCTGGCTGGCGAGCACCGTGCGCGAAGACGCGGCCAAGCGCGGCATCTCGCGCCAGACGCTGGACACGGCGCTGAGCGGCCTGACGCTGGACTGGAGCTTGCCCGACCTCGCTCCGCCCGGCGTCCCGCGCAAGAAGGAAGAACCGCAGCGCCAGGCCGAGTTCTCCGGCCCCGCCCGGTATTTCAGCGAAGCGAAGGTGGCCGGTCTTGCCAATGGCGGACGCACGCTGATGGCGAAATGGTCCAAGACCCTGGCCAAGATCGAGAAGACCTATGGCGTGCCCGCCCCGATCGTCGTGGCGATCTGGGGCCGCGAATCCGGCTATGGCGCCGCCAAGATGCCCTACCCCGCCGTCCGGGCCCTGGCGACCGAAGCGTTCATGGGCGCGCGCAAGAAGAGCTTCTATCCCGAATTCCTCGCGGCGCTGCAGATCGTCGACGGCGACCACATCGGGCTGAACGAGATGCGCAGTTCCTGGGCCGGCGCGCTCGGCCAGCCGCAGTTCCTGCCATCCAAATATCTGACGCTCGCCGTCGATTTCGACGGCGACGGCAAGCGCGACATCTGGAATTCCGTGCCCGACAGCCTCGCCTCCATCGCCAACTACCTGCGCCAGAGCGGCTGGCAGCCCGGCGTCGGCTGGGGCGTCGAGGTCGAGGTTCCCGAAAACGTCTCCTGCAGCCTGGAAGGCCCGGAACAGGGCAAGCCGCTCTTGGCCTGGCAGGCGATGGGCGTGCGCCCCGTCGGCGGCGGCAAGCTCGCCGGCCGCACGCCGGACCGCATCGGCCATCTGCTGATGCCGGCCGGCCGGCATGGCCCCGCCTTCATCGTCTCGGGCAATTTCTACGTGCTGAAGAGCTACAACGAGTCCGATCTCTACGCGCTATTCATCGGCCATCTCGGCGATCGGCTGCGCGGTGCCGGCGCGATCGCCAATCCCTGGGGCGATGTCGGCGGCTTCACCCGCTCCGATGTCCGCGCCATGCAGGAAAGGCTGGAAAAGCGCGGCGTCGATGTCGGCACGGCGGATGGTCTCGTCGGCTTCAAGACGCGGATCGCCATCGGCGCGTGGGAAGAAGCGAATGGCCGCCACGCCACCTGCTTCCCCGATGCCGGCATGCTGCGCTCGATCCGCTGAGCCGGCTTCCGCCCTGGCCATCTGATGCAAAAACAGCGCGCCGCTGCGGAAGCGTATCGGCTGCCCTTACGAATCGGGCGGAAACGCGCTACGTTAACCATGTCATCAACAATCGAAAGGAGGTGGTCTAGTGTCTCATTGTCGTTCACCGCGTATGTCGGTTCCAATGGTCCGGATCTCTCTCTTTGCAGAGGTTTGCGCCGCGTGACCGGCTTTCCTCCGGCCTCGCGCCGGGTCGCGGTCTGACAATGGAAGGGTCGTCCGGAAGGGCGGCCCTTCTTCCTTTTCGAGTATCGAATGTCTGCTCCTACCGATAATTCCCCCCAAGCCTCCCGCCCGATCGAGATCTATGTCGATGCCGACGCCTGCCCGGTGAAGGCGGAGATCTACAAGGTCGCCGAGCGGCACCGCCTCAAGGTGCATGTCGTCGCCAACACGCCGATCAGCATCCCGCGCGAGCCCTGGATCGAGCGCGTCGTCGTGCCGAGCGGCCTGAACATCGCCGATGACTGGATCGCCGAGCGCGTCGGGCGGGGCGATATCGTCATCACGGCCGATATCCCGCTGGCGGACCGCTGCATCAAGGCCGGCGCCGACGTCATCGGCTCCAATGGCAGGCCGTTCACCGAGGCTTCGATCGGCAATGTGCTGGCAACGCGCAACCTGATGGAAGACCTGCGCTCGGCCGGGGCCGTCACCGGCGGCCCCAGGCCGTTCTCGCCGCGCGACCGGTCCGCCTTCCTCTCCGCGCTCGATCTCGCCATCGTCCGGCTGAAGCGGGCGGGCTTCGGCTAGAACGCGCATCCATCCCTGCAAACAACGCTGGCAGCCCAAAACACCACCCAAAGTGTGACCAAGATAACACTTGGGCGCACCCTCAACTGCTAGGTAACCATCGCTCGACTAGTGTCGTCTTGCGCGTGCTCGCGAAGCCCGCATAGTGAACGGCCGTTCCGACTAGACAAAGGCTTATTATGAAGATCTCGAAGCTCCGCCTGTCGGCCCTGGTTCTTTCCGTCGCGCTTGCGGCCGGTTTGGGACGGGCTGAAGCTGCAACCTGCGGCAAGGATCCCGCGCAGTTCGGCGCGTGGTTGCAGGATTTCAAGGCCGAGGCCGTTTCGTCGGGCATCTCGCGCAGCGTCGTCGACCAGGCGCTCGCCGGCGTCACCTACGATCCGCGCGTCATCAAGCTCGATCGTAACCAGAAGCATTTCGCCCAGCCCTTCGAGGTCTATGCCAAGCGCGTCGTCTCGCCGGGCCGCGTCGCCAAGGGCAAGCAGCTGATGCAGCGCTACGCCAGCACGCTCGCGGCGATCGAGAAGACCTATGGCGTCCCGGGCCCGATCCTGATCGCCATCTGGGGCATGGAGACCGATTTCGGCGCCGGCAGCGGCAACATGTCGACCTTCCGCTCGCTCGCCACGCTGGCCTTCGATTGCCGCCGCACCGATTTCTTCCAGGACCAGCTGATGGCCGCGCTGAAGATCGTCCAGCGTGGTGACCTGTCGCCGGCGCAGATGAAGGGCGCCTGGGCGGGTGAGCTGGGCCAGACCCAGTTCCTGCCGACCTCCTACATCCGCTTCGCCGTGGATTTCGACCGCAACGGCCATGCCGACCTGCGCAACAGCCCGATCGACGTGCTCGCCTCCACCGCCAATTACCTCAAGGGTTACGGCTGGCAGCGCGGCGGCAGCTGGGAAGAAGGCTCGCATAACTTCGCGGTACTGCGCGAATGGAACAAGGCCGGCGTCTATGCCAAGAGCGCCGCTCTGTTCGCCGACAAGCTGGTCGGCAAGCGCTAGGCGCAATCAGCCTCTTGCGATCGCCGCGGTTTCGACCGACAAACCGCGGCGATGTCCAACACACCCTCCCCCATGCCGCGCTCCGTGGCGATCATCGGCGCTGGCCCGTCCGGCCTGATCGCCGCCGAGACGCTCGCCAAGGCCGGTCTCGCCGTCACGGTGCATGACCGCATGCCCTCCATCGGCCGCAAATTGCTGATGGCCGGGCGTGGCGGTCTCAACCTGACCCATAGCGAGCCGCTAGCGAGCTTCCTCCCCCGCTATGGCGCCGCGTCGAGCCGGCTTGCGCCGCTGATCGAGGCGTTTCCCCCGGCCGAGCTGCGCGCCTGGGCCGAGGCACTGGGCGAAGCGACCTTCGTCGGCTCCAGCGGCCGCGTCTTCCCGACCTCGATGAAAGCCTCGCCGCTGCTGCGCGCCTGGCTGCGCCGGCTCGACGACCTTGGCATCCGTTTCCGTCTCCGCGACGAATGGCAGGGTTTCGACGCCGATCGCCAGCCGATCTTCCGCCATGCGGACGGCTCGACCGAAACGGTCATGGCCGATGCGACGCTGCTCGCCGTCGGCGGCGCCAGCTGGCCGCGCCTGGGCTCGAACGGCGCCTTTGCCGACAGGCTCTGGGAAAAGGGCGTCGACGTCACGCCGCTCCGGCCGGCCAATGTCGGCTTCCGGACAAGCTGGTCCGACCTGTTCAAGACGCGCTTCGCCGGCACGCCGCTCAAGGCGCTTGCGATCGGCTTCCAGGACATCACGCTGCGCGGCGAAGCGATGGTGACGGCGCATGGCCTTGAGGGCGGCCTCATCTACGCGCTGTCGGCGCCCTTGCGCGACGCGATCGCCCGCGACGGCCACGCGACGATCCATCTCGACCTCGCGCCGGGCCGCAGCGCGGCGGAACTTTCGGCGCGGATCGGAGCGCAGAAGCCGGGGCAGTCGCTGTCCAACCTGCTGCGCAAGGCGGCGCACCTGCCGCCGGTCGCCATCAACCTGATGCGCGAAGGAAATGGCCCTGCCTTGCCGCGCGACGCAGACGCGCTGGCCAGCCTGATCAAGGCCGTCCCGATCCGGCTCACCGGCACGGAAGGGCTCGAGCGCGCGATCTCTACCGCGGGCGGCGTTGCCTGGAACGGCATTGATGACGGCATGATGCTGAAGGCTTTGCCCGGCGTGTTCGTCGCGGGCGAGATGATCGACTGGGAGGCGCCGACCGGCGGCTATCTGCTGCAGGCAAGCTTCGCGACCGGCATCGCCGCCGCCAAGGGCATTCTGGCACGCCTGAACGCCGAGGCCTGAGGCTCAGCCTTCGTCGCGCAAAAGCCCGCGCAACTCCGCGACGCCGGCGGCGATGCGCGCATTCGTCTCCGCCTCCATGGCACGATAGCGATCGAGCACGAGCCGGCCGATTGGCGTCAGCCGCGCACTGCCGCCGCCGCCCGTGCCGCCCTTCTCCGTCTCGACCAGCGGATCGCGAAACGCCGTGTTCATCTCGCGAACAAGGCTCCAGACGCGCTTCGGGCTCATCGCGAGCCGCGCCCCGGCGCCGGAGAGCGAGCCGGTATCAGCAATCGCCTCCAGCAGATCCGCCTTGCCCGGCCCGAGCGCAAAGCCAGGCTTGAGCACGAGGCGAAAACGCAGGCCTTCGGTCTGGTTGGGAAGTCTCATGCGGTTTCAGGATTCCATCGGACGAGGACGCGCATTCTGGCGCATCCCCCGGCCGACCGTCGAGGGGCTTATGCCCTCTGCGGAGGCAGCACGCCTGCCCCAAGAAAGACCGTTGTGCCAGACCCCGCCTCAACATCCGGAGGAGACTTGCGGAGCAAGTCGTCTCGAAGGACGCACTGCCTGCGGGCAAATCCGCACTGCCCACCCACCCCGCGTGCTTCGAGACGGCCCTCCGGGCCTCCTCAGCATGTTGAGGATAGTGTTGCGCGCAGGTGTCCCTCAGAGAGAGGTGAGAAGACGCCGCTTATAGAACTCCGGGCGCCGACACGAGACGGCGCCCGGAGGTTCTGGTCAGTCCGACTGACGGAAGCTGCGGATGCGGTCGAACGCCACCGCGATGACGATGAAGCTGCCGACGAAAGCGCCCTGCCAGAAGGTCGAGATGCCCAGCAGGATCAGGCTGTTGCGGATGACCTCGATCAGCGCCGCGCCGACCACCGCGCCAAATGCGGTGCCGACGCCGCCAGCGAGATTGGCGCCGCCGATCACGGTCGCCGCGATCACGGTCAGTTCCATGCCGGTGCCGAGATTGGTCGTCACGCTGCCGAGCCAGCCGGTCATCAGCACGCCGGCAATGCCGGCCGTCAGCGCCGAGATGACATAGACGCCGACCTTGATGCGCTTCACCGGCACGCCGGTAAGCACCGCCGCCTGCTCATTGCCGCCAATGGCGAAGATGTGCCGTCCCCAGCCGGTCCAGCGGAACACGAAGCCGGCGATCAGCGCCATCACGGCCAGCACGATCAGCGGATTGGCGATCCCGAGTGTGGTGCCGCCGCCGAGCTGCAGCAGCAGGGCTTGGTCGGGTCCGAACTGATAGACCATCTTGTTGTTGGACAGCACCAGCGCCATGCTTCGCGCCACTGAAAGCATGCCGAGGGTCACCACGAAGGGTGGCATTCCGACATAGGCGATCAGCACCCCGTTGACGATGCCGACGAGGATGGCGGCGACCAGCGCCAGCGCGATGCCGACGGCCAGCGGATAGCCGGCGCTCATCACCAGGCCGGTGACGATCGCCGAGAGGCAGAGCGTCGAGCCGACCGAAAGGTCGATGCCGCCGGAAATGATCACCACGGTCATGCCGATCGCGACGATGCCGACAAAGGCAAAGTTGCGCGTCACGTTGAACAGATTGTTCTTCGTCGCGAAGGTGTCGGTCATGAAGGTCAGCGCGATGCAGGCCAGCACCGCCGCCAGGAATACCCAGAAGGTCTGGCGCGACAGCAGCCAGCTCAGCGTGCTGTGCGTCTGGTGATTGATGGTGTCGTCGAGCGAAACAGCCATTTGTAACGTCCTCCCTCTTCCTTTCGCTCGATGTCAGGCGCGCTCGAGCGCGCCGGTGATCAAGGCCGTCACTTCTTCCGGGGAACTGTCGGCGATCCGCTTGTCCGCCACCTTCGTGCCGCGCCGCAGCACCACGATCTTGTCGCAGACGGAGAACACGTCCGGCATGCGGTGGCTGATCAGGATCACGGAGATGCCCTGGTCGCGCAGGCGCCGGATCAGGTTCAGCACCTCGGCCACCTGCCGCACGCTGATCGCCGCCGTCGGCTCGTCCATCAGCACGATCTTCGAATCGGAGAGCCGGGTGCGGGCGATCGCCACCGCCTGGCGCTGCCCGCCCGACATCTGCTTGACCAGGTCGCGCGGCCGCGTCTCGGATTTCAGTTCCTTGAACAGGGCCCCGGCGCGCTTGTACATCGTCGCGTAATCGAGGATGCGGATCGGCCCGAAACCGCGCTTCAACTCGCGGCCGAGAAAGACATTGGCCGCCGCCGTGAGGTTGTTGCAGAGCGCAAGATCCTGATAGACGACCTCGATGCCATTCTCGCGCGCTTCGACCGGCTTGTGGAAATGGACCTCGCGGTCCAGCACCCGCATGGTGCCGTGCGACGGCGGAAAATTGCCGGCGATGATCTTCACCAGCGTCGACTTGCCGGCGCCATTGTCGCCCATCAGCCCGACGACTTCGCCGGGCTCGATGGTCAGCGAAACGTCGTTCAGGGCCTGAATCGCCCCGAAATGCTTCGAAATGCCCTTGAGTTCCAGGACAGTCATCCCGGCGCTCCTCCCTGCCACGCAGGCCGTTGGCCGGCCCGTCGTTTCCCTGGTATCCGGTGCGGCGACGCCGCCCGGGTCTCTTTTTACCCTTATTGGCGCGCCAGAGCGCCGTCAACTTTAACATCAGACAAATAGCGCGGCGATGCCGCTGAGGCATCCCAGTTTTATTGCCCCGCTATAAACCGCTATACCTCGGTTCGGCAGCATAGCTAGTATACTGATATGAAAATGGGTGGCGGAACGGCGCGTATTGCACTGCAAGAACTTACAATGCGATGCAGCATGACGCATTTCATAGGATTAATCGGATTGACTTTGTTCGCTTTCGGAATTTAGTTGGTTGTGTCCGCTGATACGACAGAGGGCCCAAAATCGTTCGCGCCGCGATGACCGGGAACACCCGGGATCCAGGAATGCGCGACTTTCATAGGGTGGCGGACGACGGATTTCTATTGTCTCGGGAGGACAACAGCATGAAGAAGACACTCGCGATACTGTCGCTCGCCACCACCTGCCTGGCGCTCAGCCTCGGCGCGGCGCGCGCGGAGGACAAGGTCCTCGCCATAGTCGTGAAGGGCCTCGACAATCCCTTCTTCGAGGAAATCAACAAGGGCTGCCAGAAATGGAACGCCGAGAACCAGGGCAAGGGCTATACTTGCCTTTATACCGGCCCTGCTTCCAGCAATGATGAAGCCGGCGAAGTCCAGATCGTCGACGACCTGCTGACCAAGGGCGTCGCCGCCATCGCCATCTCGCCGTCCAACGCGCCGGCCATGGCCAATCTTCTGAAGCAGCGCGCGCCCACCATCCCCGTGATGACGGTCGACGCTGACCTGAACAAGGAAGATGCCGCGCTCCGCAAGGCCTATCTGGGTACCGACAATTACCTGATGGGCGTCAAGATGGGCGAGGAACTGCAGAAGCTGAAGAAGGGCGGCACCGTCTGCCTTCAGCTCGGCAACGTCGCGGCCGCCAACATCGCCGCCCGCGCCGCCGGCGTGCGCGACACGCTGGCCGGTGCCAAGGATGTCGACAAGCTGACCGGCCAGAACGGTTGGACCGAACCGGCGGGCTGCCCGCTGTTCACCAACGACCAGTCCGACCTCGCCAACCAGCAGATGAGCGATACCTTCACCGCCAATCCGAAGCTCGACGCCTTCGTGCTCGTCGGCGGCTGGGCCCAGTTCGCCCCGCAGGCCTATGCGCAGGTCACCGACGGCGTCATGGAACGCCTGAAGAGCAAGGACCTCGTGATCATCGCCGGCGACACGCTGCCGCCGCAGATCGACGCGCTCAAGGCCGGTCGCAGCCATGCCCAGATCGGCCAGCGGCCATTCGAAATGGGCTACAAGGCGCCGGACGCCATGATCAAGCTGATCAACGGCGAAAAGGTTGACGAGATCCTGTTCACGGGCCTCGACACCTGCCTGCCGGAGAATGTCGACAGCTGCCTGGCCAAGTAATCCAGACAGCCCCACGGACCGAGACAGGCCCGGGGCATCGACTGACCACTAGAGGGGCGCCCATGGCGCCCCTTTTCCATTCAGGCCGGATCGCCGGGCGTGCATCGCATGCGCCGAGGCTCTATATCGGACCGGGGACTGACTTCAAGACGAGGATATCAGACGATGCGCCGCACCATCCTGGCACTTTCGCTCCTTCTGGCCGCGACACCGGCCTTCGCCTGCACCGAGGAGGAGCTTCAGGCCAAGTCGATTTCGCTCGCCGACCTGGTCAAGCAGATCACGACGAAGGATCCGAGCCAGGCTGCGGAATGGCGCAAGCGGCAGGTCGAGGTTGACCGTGTCGCCGAACGGACCACGAATTTCGACGAGATCTGCGCCGCCTATGACAAGGCGATCGCCGAGGCCCAGGCCAAGCAGTAAAACTCTCGCGAGCATCCGCCACGAGCCTTCCCCTGGGTCGGCATGAGGTCCACTCTTGTCCCGCGCCCGGCGATCCGCCGGATCCGAGGCGGGCAACCGGGGCGTCCGCGCCCCAGGGGAGGACCTCATGGCTCACTATCTTCTGCAGGTCTCCTACGCCGCCAACGCCGTCAAGGCGATGGTGGCCAATCCGCAGAACCGCGAAGATGCGGTTCGCAAGGTCGTTGAGTCGATGGGCGGCAAGCTGCACGCCTTCTATTTCGCGCTTGGCGAATTCGACGTCGTGATCATCGCCGAATTCCCCGACAATGTGTCGGCGGCCGCCGTGGCGCTCGCGACCAGCGCGACCGGCGCCCTGTCGAAATTCGAGACCACCGTGCTGATGACCCCAGCCGAAGGGGTGGACGCGATGCGGAAGGCAAAGACCGGAGCGTACTCGCCACCGGCCTGATGCAGCCGCTTCCGACAAAGCAAACAGGTCGCTTCACTCGAGGCCAAGCCTAGAGCGCTAGCGGAGCATGCAGAATTCGGCCACACCCTGCCCGCCGTGCCATGGCATCGGCAGGAAGATCGATCAGCGCTCTCCGCGAGGCTCAGCGCGGCGGCAGGCTGATGCGTGGCAGCGTCCCGTCGAAGACGAACGACACCCCGGAAAGCATCATCGACCGCTGCGAAGCAACGCCATGATCGGCCCAGATGATCGGGCCGGCTCCGGCCTTGTTGGCAAGCAGAAAGCCAGCGACGACCACGAGTGCGACAGCTAGTCCAAACTGGAGATCCATCGTTACCCCCGTTCTCTGCTCGGTGATTCTAGCACAAGTCGCGTGCCGCTGCGACACCCCCTGCCGAAGAGCGTGCTGCCATGCTATGGGGTCGGCCTGGAAGGCCACTCATGATCCGCATCAATGACGACATTGCCCTCGACGACAGCGAGATCGAGGAGAGCTTCATCCGCTCTTCCGGACCGGGTGGGCAGAACGTAAACAAGGTTTCGAGCGCGGTTCAGCTGCGCTTCGATGCGCGGCGTTCGCGCGCGCTGCCCGACGCGGTCGCGGTGCGGCTGATGCGGCTGGCGGGTTCGAAACTGACGCAGAATGGCGTCATCGTCATCACGGCGCAGCGCTTTCGGGATCAGGCCCGAAACAGGGCTGACGCGCTGGAGCGTCTCGTGGCGCTGATCCAGGAAGCCTTGATTCCGCCGACGCCGCGGCGCGCGACGAAACCGACACTCGCATCGAAAAAGCGGCGCCTGGAGGGCAAGGCGAATCGTTCCGGGGTCAAGGCCATGCGCGGCGGCGTGAAGGTCGATTAGCCCTCGCCAAATCAGCAGAACCCGTGCAACATTTTGCCGCGGCCGCTGCTGCGGCATCATTACGGGGAGAGCCTCATGGGCATTATCTGGACCATCATCATCGGCTTCGTGGCTGGCGTCATCGCCAAGTTCATCACCCCGGGCAGCAATGAGCCAAGCGGCTTCATTCTGACAGTTATCCTGGGCATCGCCGGCGCGTTCCTGGCCACCTATCTGGGCCAGGCCATTGGCTGGTACGGCCCCAACGACCAGGCCGGTTTTATCGGCGCGATCGTCGGAGCGGTCATCGTACTGCTGATCTGGGGCGTCATCGTCAAGAAGCGCGCCTGATCGAAAAGAGACGGCCGGGTTCAGCGAACCCGGCTTTCCCATTCCGGGCAATGATCATGCACGGCCTTCGTCAGCGGGCATTGACCAGTGGCGCCGCGATAGGCGAGATAAGAGCCAGTCGCCAGGGCGAGCACGGAAAGCAGCCGGTTCGGCCGTGGTTTGACCGCTGCCGCCGCAAGGATGAGGCCGGCAACCACAGAGACGATGCGGCCTTCGGTCGAGACTTCCGGAACGACAACGGGGGGTTTTGCCCGAAACATGATTTTTTCTCCGATTGCTGACAGGGGTTGAACGCGCGAGTGTCGTGCCCGTTCCAATGGAGAGGTAGGCGATGATCCGGGTTGGCATAGGTGGGTGGACGTTCGAGCCCTGGCGGGACAATTTCTATCCGGCCGGGCTCCCGCAGAAGCGCGAGCTCGAATATGCCAGCTCCAAGCTCACCTCGATCGAGATCAACGGCACCTATTACGGATCGCAGAAGCCGGAGAGCTTCCGCAAATGGGCGGAGGAGACGCCGGATAATTTCGTCTTCGCGCTGAAGGGCCCGCGCTTTGCCACCAACCGCCGCGTGCTCGCCGAGGCGGGCGAGTCGATCTCGCGCTTCTTCGCCAGCGGCGTCACCGAGCTTGGCCCCAAGCTCGGGCCGATCAACTGGCAGTTCATGGCGACCAAGAAATTCGACGCCGAGGATTTCACCGGCTTCCTCGAACTGCTGCCGAAGACGGTCGACGGCATCGCCATCCGCCATGCGGTCGACGTGCGTCACGAGAGCTTCCAGACGCCGGAATTCATCGCGCTGGCCCGCAAGCATGGCGTCGCGGTGGTGGTAGCCGATTCCGAGACGCACCCCCAGATTGCCGACCCGACGGCCGACTTCGTGTATGCACGCCTGCAAAATGCATCCGAAGAGGAAAAAATCGGCTATCCGGAGTCCGCTCTTTCCGAGTGGAAGAAGCGCGCCGAGCGCTGGGCCGAGGGCGGTGTCCCCGCCGACCTGCCGTTGCTCTCGGAGAAGCCGGCCAAGGCCGGCAAGCGCGACGTTTTCATTTACATGATCAATGGCTTCAAGCCGAAGGCGCCGTTTGCCGCCATGGCGCTGATCGAGAAACTCGCCTCCCGCTGAGTCAGTCTGGGGCCCCGCCGACGCTAGTCGATTCCCAACCGGTTGCACCCGGTTGTATCGATTTTGTGAACAGTCCAGCGCCCAATTCTCGCCTTTTTCGGCTGTTGATAAACAGCCAACGAAGCTTGTTTCCGTTTTGGGTGCAATCCGCGTCGGCGAACGCGAAAACGAAGAGATCCAGTGTGCAGGTAAAATTGCGTATCGCGGCCGTGACGGCCGCTCTCGTAGCCGCCGGTGCGGCCCTCTCCTTCGGGAGCCTTCCGGCCGAAGCCGGGACCCAGTGTGGCCGAGCCTCCTGGTATGCCCTGGGCGGCAAGACCGCCAACGGTGAACGCAACAACCCCAACGCCCTGACTGCCGCCCATCGCAAGCTGCCCTTCGGCACCCGCGTCCGGGTCGAGAACCTCAAGAACGGCAAGTATGTCGTCGTCCGCATCAACGACCGTGGCCCCTTCACCGGCGGCCGAGTGATCGACGTCTCGCGCGCCGCGGCGCAGCAGCTCGGCATGGTCAAGTCCGGCACCGCCAAGGTCCGCCTCGTCGTCGACGGCGCCGCCGTGAAGAATTCCTGCCCCGCCTGATCTCCGCCAGGGCTCGGTCCCATCGCCTCCGATGGTGGAGCGAGCCTAAGTCCCGTCCAGCGCCACGGCCTTGACCAGCGCGGTGACGGCGAGGCCCGGAACGAGTTCCAGATCCCGCACAGCGTCCCGCGTGACCCGCGCCAGCATCGGCTCCCCGCCGACGTCGAGGCGGATGCCGACATCGTGGCTGCGACCCTCGCCGATCGAGACGATCTCCGCCCTCAGGCGGTTGCGGACCGAGAGCCGGCCGGGCTCGCCCACGGCCAGCGTCACATCGCGGGCACGAATGCGGATGCGCAGCCGCTTGCCGATCGGCGCATCGATCGAGGGTACGACCAGCGACCCGGCCGGGTGATCGAGCCGGGTGACGCCGGCTTCCGGATCCTGCGCCAAAACGGTCGCATCCAGCACGGCGCCCGCCTCCCACTCCCCGATCGCATCGAGGCGCGCGAATACCTCGCCGACCGGCCCGATCGCGGCGACGCGCCCGGCCTCGATCAGCGCCACCGTATCGGACAGGCGCGCCACCTCCTCGACCGAATGGCTGACATAGACGATGGGGAGTCGCTTGGCGTCGCGCAGTCGCTCGATGAAGGGCAGGATCTCGGCCTTGCGCTCGCGATCGAGCGCCGCCAGCGGCTCGTCCATCAGCAGGCAATCGGGGCTCGACAGCAGCGCCCGGCCGATCGCCACGCGCTGCTTCTCGCCGCCTGAGAGATCCCGCGGCATCCGCGCCATCAGCCCGCCGATGCCGAGCAGGTCCACTACCTCGTCGAGACTGCCCCAGCGCCGCGCCTGCGGCGTCAGCCAGCGGCCATAGAGCAGGTTGGACCGCACCGAGAGATGCGGAAACAGCCGCCCCTCCTGGAAGACATAGCCGATGCGCCGCTTTCCGGCCGGCACGAAGATCGACCGCTCGGTGTCGACCAGCGTCCGCCCGTCGAGCACGATCCGGCCCTGGTCGGGTCGGGACAGGCCGGCCACGAGGTTCACGAGCGAGGTCTTGCCCGACCCGGAACGGCCGAACAGGGCCGTGACGCCCGGCCCGGTCTCCAACGCGATATCGAGCGAGAACTGCCCCAGCTGCTTGCGAATGGCAATCGAGAGCGTCATGCCACGCCTCCCCGCGCCATGCGGCGGGCGAGGAACTCGGACAGGACGAGCGCGGCCAGCGAGATGGCGATCGAGATCGCGGTCAGCCGCAGCGCCGCGGCGTCGCCATCCGGCGTCTGGATCAGCGCGTAGATGGCAGAAGGCATCGTCTGCGTCTGGCCGGGAATGTTGGAGACGAAGGTGATGGTGGCGCCGAACTCACCCAGGGCACGGGCAAAGGACAGCACCACGCCGGCGAGGATTCCCGGCAGCGCCAGTGGCAGGGTGACGGTAAGAAAGACGAGCGCCCTGCCCGCGCCGAGCGTCGAGGCCGCCTGCTCGAGCCTCCGGTCGATGCTCTCGATCGAGAGGCGGATCGCCCGCACCATCAGCGGAAAGCCCATGACGCCGCAGGCGAGCGCGGCGCCGGTCCAGCGGAAGGCGAAGACGAGACCGAAGGTGTGCTCGAAGAACGCACCGAGCGGACCCTTGCGGCCGAAGGCGAGCAGCAGCAGGTAGCCGGTGACAACAGGCGGCATCACCAGCGGCAGATGGACGAGGCCGTCCAGCAAGGTCCGGCCGAAGAAGCGCCCGCGCGCCAGCAGCATCGCCATGGCGATGCCGACCGGCAGGCTGACCAGCGTCGCCACGGACGACACCTTCAGGCTGAGGCCGATGGCGGTCCATTCTTCGGGGGAGAGAAAGCCGTTCATCCATCAGCCGCTTGGGGAATCGCCAGCATCGAGACTAGGTCGCCAGCCTCACGACATCCAGCCGCCTAGCCGCGGCCCTCGAGCCAGGTAAAACCCTGCGCCTCGAAGCTCGGGCGGGCTTCCGCCGAATTCAGCCATTCCAGGAACGCCTTGGCGTCCGGGCTTGTGGAAGCCGCGACCCGGGCGACCGGGTAGACGATCGAGGGATGGCTCGTCTCGGGGAAAATGCCCACCACCTTGACGTTCGGCTCGGCCTTGGCGTCGGTGCCATAGACGATGCCGAACGGCGCCTCGCCCTTGGCGACGAAAGCGAGCGCGCTGCGGACATTGTCGGCCTGGGCGACGTTCGGCGCGACCGAATCCCAGACGCCCAGCGCCGTCAGCGCCGCCTTGCCATATTTGCCGGCCGGCACCGAATCGATCGAGCCCATGGCGAGCTTGCCATCTGCACCCAGCGCTTCGGCGAGCGGGAAATCCTTGGCGATCGTCAGCGTGGCGGTCGAATCCTTGGGCGCGACCAGAACCAGCGTGTTGCCGAGCCGCGTCACGCGCGACGCCGGGTCGATCAGATCCTTCTTCGCCAGATAGTCCATCCAGTCGAGATCGGCGGAGAAGAAGATGTCGGCCGGCGCCCCCGCTTCGATCTGCTTGGCGAGGTTGGACGAACTCGCATAGCTGATCGCCAATTCCTTGCCGGTCTTGGCCTTGTAGACGGCCGCCGCGCCGTCGAGCGCATTCTTCAGGCTGGCGGCGGCGAAGACGGTGACGTCGGCCGCCTGCGCCATCGTGGCGGCGAACGGGGCGACAAGAAAGGCAAGGCTGCCAAGAAGGACAAGTCCGCGGCGGAAGCGATGGATCGACATGGAGAGCTCCTGAAATCGGAGCGACATTTCTGCACGGAAATATCGCTGCGATCAACGCCCCCTCCGAAAGGATCACTCCCATTGATGACGGCTGCACGAATTGGAATTGGACGCGGCGCGCCCGCCCCGGCTAGCCTGACGCAAAGCAAGGGGGATGATGATGGTCGCCGAATACACGCTCTATTCGATGCAGTTCTCGGGCAATTGCTACAAGCCGCGCCTTGCCATGCACGAACTCGACATTCCGTTCCGCATCGTCGACTTCGTGAAGGGCAGCGGGCAGACCACGAGCCCGGAATTCCTGGCGCTCAATCCGAACGCCCAGGTGCCGCTGCTGATCCTGCCGGATGGACGGCCGCTGGCCGAATCGAACGCCATGCTGCTGCATCTGGCCGAGGGCAGCGCGCTGATCCCGGCCGACGCCTATGATCGCGCCATCTGCTACCAGTGGGTGTTCTTCGAGCAGTACAGCCACGAGCCGGTGATCGCCGTGGCGCGCAACTGGCTGCACTACATCCCCGGCGGTCGCGAGACCATGGCGCACCGGATCGACGAATGGCAGGAGAAGGGCAACCGCGTCCTCGGCATCATGGAGGCGTTCCTGGCGAAGCATGACTTCTTCGGCGGTCCGGCCTTCTCGGTCGCGGACATCGCGCTCTATGGCTACACCCATGTCGCCGAGGAAGCCGACTACGATCTCGGCCGCTATCCGGCAATCCGCGCCTGGCTTGCCCGCGTCGCGGCGCGGCCTCGGCATGTCGGAATCGACTGGCGGCCGTAGGGGCGGTGACGGCGTTCACAGACAGTTCAGCGGTCACCGTCTATGAACGCCTTTCACGGATTTTTAACCGTGATTCCAAGCCCTTACTTTCGACACGATATCTGTCGGGCAAAGCCACAATCCATCCGGACGAGCGCCGTAGTCGAGGCTCTGAATAGGAGCGTGGGACGGGCGTGGCTGACGGCAAGATCGACGGGAAAAGATGATGAGCATGGACGACACGAACAGGAGCTTCAGCGGGAGCCATCGGCGCGAGCGGGCGACGCGCGGAGCCTTCTATCTCTGGATGGCGGCCTACGCTGCCATCGTCGTGGCGATCGTCGCCGTCCATGCCATCGGCGGCGCGAGCGCGCCGGATGGCGAACCGACCCGGCAGGCGACGCGGAGCGGCGTTTCGCTCGGCCCGGTCATTCCGATCGTCGCCCAAGCGGATGTGAATGGCTGATGTTCAATCGTCCTCCCCGCCCGCACGAACGCGTCCAGGTCCGCCGGCCTCCCGCCGGCGGCGAGCGCCGTCAGCACCACGACTCCTTCGAGATCGAGCAATTCTGGCTGGCGGCCCCCCTCCGGTCCTGCGAAAAGTGAGGCCGTCGCAGGCAGCGACCTGCGGCATGGCGATACACGCGATGCGGGTCACTTCCTATTCTGCCCGGTTCGGTTATGGTCGCCGCGGATAGGGGAAGATAGATGCCGCTGACGACCGAACAACAAATGCTGATCGAGATGCGCGTGGCCAATGAGAGCCCGAGCACGGCTACCGCCTATCTGCTCTGGCTGTTTCTCTGGTTCGTCTCGGCTCACCGCTTCTATCTGGGCCGGCCGGGAACCGCCGTGCTGCAGATCCTCAGCTATTTCATCGCCATCGGCTTCATCTGGCTCCTGATCGATGCCTTCCTGATCCCCGGCATGATCCGCCAGCGCCAGAACGAGATCCGCCAGCGGATGATGGCCGGGATGTTCTGAGCGTCGCGAAAGGCCGCTCGCCACTTTCGCGCGAAATCCTGGCCGGTCGAGAGGATCGGCCACGGCGTCTGGACAATCCGGCGCGGGCGTCCTTAGCTACGCGCCCATTCCCAAACCCGGACGCCACGCCATGCCCCATCCTGCGCTCGCCCCGAACCATGTCGCCGTGATCACCGGCGGCGCCTCCGGCATCGGCCTCGCCGCCGCCAGGAAGTTCCTGGCGCTGGGCATGAAGGTGGCCATCGCCGATTATCGCCAGGACGCGCTCGACGCGGCAGCGGCAGAACTCGGCCCCGACGTTCTGGCGGTCCGCACCAATGTCGCCAGCCGCGACGACATCGAGCGCCTGAAGGACGCGGTCTACCAGCGCTTCGGCAAGGTCAACGTGCTGATGAACAATGCCGGCACCGACGGCGCAGGCCCGGTGCTCGGTTCGTTCGAAAACTGGGAGCGCGTGATCGGCACCAATCTGTTCGGCGTCGTGCACGGCATGCAGGTGTTCGTGCCCGAGATGCTGAAAGGCACGGAGCCCGGGCTGGTGATCAACACCGGCTCCAAGCAGGGCATCACCACCCCGCCGGGCGACGCGGGTTACAACGTCTCCAAGGCGGGCGTGAAGGTGGCGACCGAGGCGCTGGCGCATGAGCTGCGCAACATCGAGGGCGCCAAGGTCACGGCGCATCTGCTGATCCCGGGCTTCGTCTGGTCCTATCTGACCAAGGGCGACCGCACCGAGAAGCCGGCTGCCGCCTGGACGCCGGAACAGACGGTCGACTTCATGATCGCCTCGCTCGATCGCGGCGATTTCTACATCCTCTGCCCCGACAATGACGTGGACCGCGCCACTGACGAGAAGCGCATCCTCTGGGCCGCCGGCGACATCGTCGAAAACCGCCCGCCCTTGTCGCGCTGGCACAAGGATTTCGGCGACAAGTTCAAGGCGTTTCTGAAGGGGTGAGGCCGAGGCTCGGCCAGCCACCTAAGGAAGCCCCTCACCCAACCCTCTCCCGCAAGCGGGCGAGGGCCTTTCGGGCGGCGTGTTGTCGAGGTGGAGATCTGTGTTGGCAGGCGGCGCTGGAACGTCCGGGCCCGGCGAGCCCCCTCTCCCGCACGCGGGAGAGGGTTGGGGTGAGGGTCTTCCATCTCCCCCGCTACCCGAGCAACAAAAAAAGCCCCGCTCAACCGAGCGGGGGCTTCTTCATTCGTGCAGTACCGCGGCTTGGAAACCGTCAGCCCTTGTTCTTGTTGTAGACGTCGAACACCACGGCGCCGAGCAGGACGAGGCCCTTGACCACCTGCTGCCAGTCGACGTTCACGCCCATGATCGACATGCCGTTGTTCATGACGCCCATGATGAAGCCGCCGACGACGGTGCTGATCACCTGGCCGACGCCGCCCATGGCGGACGCGCCGCCGATGAACACCGCCGCGATGACGTCGAGCTCGCTGCCAAGACCCGCGGCCGGCACGGCCTGGCCGAGGCGGGCCGCGATGATCAGGCCGCCGAGTGCCGACAGCACGCCCATGTTGATGAAGACGAGCAGCGTCAGGCGTTCGGTCTTGATGCCCGAAAGCTGCGCCGCCTTGATGTTGCCGCCCATCGCATAGACGCGGCGACCGATCGTGGTGTGCCGCGTGATGAAGACGAAGAACGCGACGAGGATGCCCATGACAACCAGGACGATCGGGAAGCCGCGATAGACGGCGAACTGGTAGACGAAGAACAGCGCCAGCGCCGAGACGACGATCGTCTTGACGACGAACAGGACGAAAGGCTCGGCCTCATAGCCATGACGCTCGCGCGTCCGGCGGGCGCGCAGGCCCGAAATGGCATAGGCCAGCACGGCGATCACGCCGAGCAGGAGCGTGGTCAGGTTGAGCGTGACGCCGCTGCCAAAAACCGTCTTGCCGGCGGCATTGACCGTCGGAGGGATCAGCACCCAGGTGCCGAGCACTTCCGGCAGGAAGCCCGAGCTCAGGGCCTTGAACGAATCCGGCAACGGGCCGACCGACGAGCCGCCGCCCAGTAGTCCCTGGCAAAGGCCGCGGAATACCAGCATGCCGGCGAGCGTGACGATGAAGCTCGGTATGCGGTGATAGGCGATCCAGTAGCCCTGCGCCGCGCCGATCGCGCCGCCGACGATAAGGCAGAGGATGGCGACGACGAGCGGATTGGCGAAGAAGCCGCCCAGCGGCCAGATCACCATCATCATCGCGGCCAGCGCGCCGATGAAGCCCGCGACCGAACCGACGGAGAGATCGATATGGCCGGAGACGATGACGAGCAGCATGCCGAGCGCCATCACGATGATGAAGCTGTTCTGCTGCACGAGATTGCTGAGATTGACCGGCTTGAACAGCGTGCCGGTCGTCAGTTGGAAGAACACCATGATGGCGATCAGCGCCAGGATCAGCCCGTATTCGCGCAGGTTCGAGACGAACGACGAAACGGGGACGCGGGTGCCGGCCGGGATATCCGTGGCGACGCCGGTCTGCGGGTTTGGAGCGGTATCGGTGCTCATGCTGCTTTTCCTTCTCCGCGCACGATGGCGCGCATGATCTTTTCCTGGCTCGCCTCGCTCGCCGGCATCTCGCCGACGATCGCACCCTCGTTCATGACGTAGATACGGTCGGAGATGCCAAGGAGCTCGGGCATTTCGGATGAGATGACGATGATCGCCCGACCCTCGGCCGCCAACCGCGCAATGATCGTGTAGATCTCATACTTGGCGCCGACGTCGATGCCGCGCGTCGGCTCGTCGAGGATCAGCACTTCGGGATTGGCGAAGAGCCACTTGCTCAGCACCACCTTCTGCTGGTTGCCACCCGAGAGATTGCCGGTCTTCTGATAGACGCTGGGCGAGCGGATGTTGGTCTTGCTGCGATATTCGTTGGCGACGTCGAGTTCCCTGAGGTCGTTGATGACGCCGTTGGTCGACACGCCCTTCAGATTGGCGATGGTGATGTTGTTCTTGATGTCTTCGATCAGGTTGAGGCCGAACACCTTGCGGTCCTCGGTGACATAGGCGAGGCCCTGCTTGACCGCCTTGCCCACCGTCGAGACATCGACCGGCTTGCCGTGCAGTTCGACCTCGCCGGTGATCTTGCGGCCATAGCTGCGACCGAACAGGCTCATGGCGAATTCGGTCCGCCCGGCGCCCATAAGGCCGGCGATGCCGACGACCTCGCCTTTGCGGACATTCAGGTTGATGTTCTTGATCACCTGCCGGTCCGCATGCAGCGGATGGTAGACCGACCAGTTCTTCACCTCGAAGAAGACTTCGCCGATCTTGGGATCGCGCGGCGGATAGCGGTCCTCGAGCGAGCGGCCCACCATGGAGGTGATGATCCGGTCCTCGCTGATCTCGCTGCGGTCCAGCGTCTCGATCGTGCGCCCGTCGCGAATGACCGTGACGTGGTCGGCGACGCGGTTGATCTCGTTCAGCTTGTGCGAAATGATGATCGAGGTGATGCCCTCGCGCTTGAATTCCAGCAGCAGATCGAGCAGCGCCTGGCTGTCCTTCTCGGAAAGACTTGCCGTCGGCTCGTCCAGGATCAGCAGCTCGACTTCCTTGCTCAGCGCCTTGGCGATCTCCACCAATTGCTGCTTGCCGGTGCCGATGTTGGTGATCAGGGTCTTCGGATCTTCGCTGAGACCGACCTTCTTCAGCAGGGCGCGGGTGCGCTTCTCGTTCGCGCCCCAGTCGATCACGCCGAACTTCGCATGCTCGTTGCCGAGAAAGATGTTTTCGGCGATCGACAGCATCGGGACCAGGGCCAGTTCCTGGTGGATGATGACGATGCCCTTTTCCTCGCTGTCGTGAATGCCCCTGAAGTGGCATTCCTGGCCGCGATAGATGATCTGGCCTTCATAGTCGCCGGACGGATAGACACCCGACAACACTTTCATCAGGGTCGACTTGCCGGCCCCGTTCTCGCCGCAGATGGCGTGGATTTCGCCTTCCTCGACCTTGAGATTGACGTTGGAGAGCGCCTTGACCCCTGGGAAGGTCTTGGTGATGTCGCGCATCTCGAGAATATAGGAAGGCATGGCGGACCGCTCCGGCGCAGGTATACGGACCAGGGGACGTTAGCCCCTCGCCCGCCAGACGAGAAGGGGCCTCGCCTAGGCGAGGCCCCCAATCTGGATCGTGTGATTACTTGAGTTCGTCGGCCTTGATGTAGCCCGACTCAACCACGAGCTTCTCGTAGTTGGTCTTGTCGACCTCATGCGGGGTCAGCAGGATCGAGGGGACGACCTTGACGTCGTTGTTGTACGTCTTGGTGTCGAGGTTTTCCGGCTTGCCGCCCGAGAGGACCGTGTCGACGAGCTCGACGGTCGACTTGGCGAGGTCGCGGGTGTCCTTGAACACGGTCGAGTACTGCTCGCCGGCGATGATCGCCTTGACCGAAGCGGTCTCGGCGTCTTGGCCGGTCACGATCGGCCAGGGCTGCTCGGCGGTGCCGTAGCCGACGCCACGCAGCGAAGCGATGATGCCGCGCGACAGGCCGTCATACGGCGACAGGATGCCGTCGACGCGCTTGCCGTCCGAGTAGTTGGCCGACAGCAGGTTGTCCATGCGGGCCTGGGCGGTGGCGGCGAGCCAACGGAGCGTGCCGACCTTGTCCATGCCGACCTGGCCGGAGACGATCTTGATGGAGCCGTCATCGATCAGCGGCTGCAGGACCGACATGGCGCCGTCATAGAAGAAGAAGGCGTTGTTGTCGTCCGGCGAACCGCCGAACAGCTCGACGTTCCACGGCTTGGTGTCGGGGAAGCGTTCCTTGAGGCCCTTGACCAGCGAGGTCGCCTGGATGACGCCGACGCCGAAATTGTCGAAGGTCGTGTAGTAATCGACGTTCGGGGTCTTCTTGATCAGGCGGTCATAAGCGACGACGACGACACCGGCGTCGGCAGCCTTCTGCAGCGCGTCCGACAGCGTCGTGCCGTCGATCGAGGCGATGATCAGGGCCTTCGGGCCCTTGGTGATCTCGTTCTCGAGCTGGCTGAGCTGGTTCGGGATATCGTCCTGAGCGTACTGCAGGTCGACCGTGTAGCCCTTGGCCTCGAGCTGGGACTTGACGGCGTCGCCATCGTTGATCCAGCGCTGCGACGTCTTCGTCGGCATCAGGACGCCGATCAGGCCCTTGTCTTCTGCATGCGCTGCCGGTGCGAGCGCCAGCATGCTGACGGTAACTGCCGCGAGCGCGGACTTGAACAACTTCATTCGTCTTCTCCCTAATAGTACGACGTTTGCTCACGCGTGTCGCCAAGCCGCTTGTGTCAGCGAGCTCTGTCTTCACGAACCTACGATCACAATGCCCTGCAACCTCTCGGTTGCGGCCGTTCGTCCACCCGCCCTACCGGGCCAGACTCCGCTCGGCACGACTTGGTATGATTTATTTCGGCCTCCAGTCAAACACGTTTTTGCGTGTAGCGCTTCCACTCCGCCTGCACGGTGAATTTGGCGGTAATTTCAGAGCGCTTGGCAATAGTCGGATGAATGAACGCGCCGAGTCGCGCTTCCCGCCTCGCAAGTCATGCCGATCGGCTGCGTCGCGATCAGGCGATCGGCGTCGCAGGTCTAAGCGGCGCAGAACCGGAATATCCCCGGGGAGCGCAGGAATTGCGCGATCTCGCAGACAGTCAAACCGCATGCCGTAAGGGGAACTACTGGCAGACGACCGAGCGGGCAAGGCGCCACATCTGCCGCAGCAGGATTCACCACCATGGTGGCCCGCGCCCTATTGCTTCAGGGGCGCCGACTCGCGCTGGAGCGAAAAGCGCGGCATGATACCGAGCGGGATCATCAAAGCTTCGGGTTCGCCACCATGATCGCCTTGGCTCTGCGCGTCGCGCTTCTTCTGCTCCTGGTCTCGGCCGGACAGGCCCGTGCCGAGACTTTGCCATTGCCGGCAAACCTGGTCGGCGCGGCGACCGAGAGCGGCGAAGCCCTCCTGATCGAGTCCGAAGCGCGCGAAGCCTATTTTCCGCTCGTCCAGAATTTCGTCACCCAGAAGACCCAGTCCTTCTGCGGCGTCGCCTCGATGGTGATGGTGCTGAACGCAGCCGGGGTACCGGCCCCCGACGTTCCGGAATACCGCCCCTACCGGACCTTCACGCAGGACAACCTGCTCGACGCGAAGACCGACGCCGTCGTCCGGCGCAGCACTATCCTGATGCAGGGCATGACGCTCGATCAGTTGGGCGGTGTGCTGGCGACGCAGCCGCTCACCGTCGCGGTGACACATGCCGGGGACAGCAGCCTCGACGCGTTCCGGAGCGCGGCGCGCGAGCATCTGGCAACGCCCGGCCAGTTCGTCATCGTCAACTACCTGCGCAAGTCGATTCGGCAGGAACTCGGCGGCCACATCTCGCCGCTGGCCGCCTATGATGCCGACAGCGACCGCTTTCTGATTCTCGACGTCGCCCGGTACAAATATCCGCCCGTCTGGGTCACCGCCGCCGACCTCTTTTCAGCGATGAACACGCCCGACGCCGACAATGGCAACCGGACGCGGGGCTACGTGCTGGTATCGAAACCACCCCCGCCCTGACGAGCCGCCCCTGCCGTCATGAAGGTCAAGCCGCTCTCGGCTAGGATGAGCCGTCTGATTCGCCTCGTCACTGGCAGGACCGACCGTGCGTTTCATTGAAGTCTTCGAGTTCTGGCCCTTCCTGGATACCGTGGTCAGCCTGACGGCCGCCTTCATCTTCGGTACGGCGGTCGGCGCCGAGCGCCAGTATCGCCAGCGCACCGCCGGATTGCGGACCAACGTGCTGGTCGCGGTCGGCGCGGCCGCCTTCGTCGATCTCGCCATGGCGATCACCGGCCCGGCGGAAGCGGTCCGCGTCATCTCCTATGTCGTTTCCGGTGTCGGCTTTCTCGGAGCCGGCGCGATCATGCGCGAGGGCATGAACGTCCGGGGCCTCAACACAGCCGCGACGCTCTGGTGCGCGGCGGCGATCGGCGCCTGCGCCGGCGCCGACATGATCGCGCATGCGGCCCTGGTGACGGTGTTCGTCATCGCCGGCAACACGCTGCTGCGGCCCTTGGTCAACGCGATCAACCGCATTCCGCTCAACGAGGAGGCCTCCGAGGCGACCTATGAGGTGACCGTGACGGTGCGCGACAGCGACCTGCCGCGGCTGCGCACCATCGTCGCCGACATGCTCGAAAAGGCGCACTATCCGGCCGGCGATCTCGAAGTCGTCGATCGCGGCGAGAACCTCGCTGAAATCGTCGCGACGCTGGTCAACACCGCCGTCAATGCCGCGGAGATGGACGCCGTGGCCCGCCGGATCGGCAGCCTGCCCGGCGTCATCCACGCCTCCTGGGCGATCAGCACCAAGGACTGATGCCCGCTTTTCGACCGGCCTCCGTCTAAACCCTGCCCTCGAGGGAGGGTCAAAACCGCGAAGCGGTTTTGGGAAGGGGTTCTTCGCGGAACCGCGGAGTGACTAGGCCATCCATCAGACAGCAGCCGTCCCGGCAAAGCGCCCCTCTCCCACTGCACGGGCGGAGCCTGACCCTTACCGCCGCTTCGGTCCCTTGCGGCCGGCCGAACTACCCGCCCGGCCACCGACCGAACGCCCGCCTGGTCGATGATTGGTCGTCATCGGGTCAGGTCGCTGCGGCCGCTCATGTTCGTCGGCAGCGACGGAGGTCATGTTCGAGCTCGCGCCCATTTCGTCGAGATGCGGCTTGCGCGCCCGCGTCGCGACGGGGATCTCGGTGCGCTTCACTGTCATCTCGTCGAGATCGTTCTTGCGGGCTCGCGTCGCGGGTTCGGGCGGCAGGTTGGCGGCGCTGCCATATTTGCGATCGCCGCGATAACCGCCGGTGCGATCGTCGATCGCCGACTGGCGCGCCAGCGGATCGTCGGCAATGGCGAGTTCCGTCTCCTTGAGGCGCTTGATCTCGTCGCGCAGGCGGGCCGCCGTCTCGAATTCGAGGTTCATGGCGGCGTCGCGCATCTTCTTCTCGAGCGCGTCGAGATGCGTCTTCAGATTGTTGCCGACAAGCGCCGTGTCGGCGAGGCCAGCATCAACCGTGACGTGATCCTGCTCGTAGACCGAGGACAGGATGTCGCCGATGTCGCGCTTGATCGAGGCCGGCGTGATGCCATGCTCGATGTTGTAGGCCATCTGCTTTTCGCGGCGGCGCTCGGTCTCGCCCATCGCCCGCTCCATCGAGCCGGTGATGCGATCGGCATACAGGATGACCTTGCCGTCGACATTACGCGCCGCTCGGCCAATGGTCTGGATCAGCGAGGTCTCGGAGCGCAGGAAGCCTTCCTTGTCCGCATCCAGGATGGCGACGAGGCCGCATTCCGGGATGTCGAGACCCTCGCGCAGAAGGTTGATGCCGATCAGCACGTCGAAGGCGCCGAGCCGCAGGTCGCGAATGATCTCGATGCGCTCCAGCGTCTCGACGTCGGAATGCATGTAGCGGACGCGAACGCCGTTCTCGTGCAGATATTCCGTCAGGTCCTCGGCCATGCGCTTGGTCAAGGTGGTGACCAGTGTGCGATAGCCCTTCTTGGCGGTTTCGCGCACTTCGCCGAGCAGATCGTCGACCTGCGTCTTGGCGGTGCGGATCTCTACCGGCGGATCGATCAGCCCGGTCGGACGGATGACCTGCTCGGTGAAGACACCGCCGGTCGCTTCCATCTCCCAGCTGCCGGGCGTTGCCGAGACGTGCACCGTCTGCGGGCGCATCGCGTCCCATTCCTCGAAGCGCAGCGGCCGATTGTCCATGCAGGAAGGCAGGCGGAAGCCATATTCGGCCAGCGTCGCCTTGCGCCTGAAGTCGCCGCGATACATGCCGCCGATCTGCGGGATGGTGACATGGCTCTCGTCGGTGAAGACAAGCGCATTGTCCGGCAGATATTCGAACAGGGTCGGCGGCGGCTCGCCCGGCAGGCGGCCGGTGAGATAGCGCGAATAGTTCTCGATGCCGGCGCAAGCGCCGGTCGCCTCGATCATCTCGATGTCGAAACGGCAGCGCTGCTCCAGCCGCTGCGCTTCCAGCAGACGGCCGGCCGCCTCCAGCTCGGCCAGACGCAGGCGCAGCTCATGCTTGATCGAGGCGACCGCCTGGTTGAGCGTCGGCTTCGGCGTCACATAGTGCGAGTTGGCGTAGACCTTGACGAATTTGAGCTCGGCCGTCTTCTGCCCGGTCAGGGGATCGAACTCGGTGATGCTCTCAACCTCGTCGCCGAACAGCGACAGGCGCCAGGCGCGATCTTCCAAGTGGGCCGGGAAGATTTCAACCGTGTCACCGCGCACCCGGAACGAGCCGCGCACGAAGTTCAGGTCCTGGCGCTTGTATTGCAGCGCCACCAGGTCGGCGAGCAACTGACGCTGGTTGAGCTTCTCGCCCAGCGTGATGCCGAAGGTCATCGCCGTATAGGTCTCGACCGAGCCGATACCGTAGATGCAGGAAACCGAGGCGACGATGATGACGTCGTCGCGCTCCAGCAGCGAACGCGTCGCCGAATGGCGCATGCGGTCGATCTGCTCGTTCACGGAAGATTCCTTCTCGATGAAGGTATCCGTGCGCGGCACATAGGCTTCCGGCTGGTAATAGTCGTAGTAGGAGACGAAATATTCGACGGCGTTCTCCGGGAAGAACGACTTGAACTCGCCATAGAGCTGAGCCGCCAGCGTCTTGTTCGGCGCCAGGATCAACGCCGGACGCTGCGTCTCCTCGATGATCTTGGCCATGGTGAAGGTCTTGCCGGAGCCGGTGACGCCGAGCAGCACCTGGTCGCGTTCCTGCTCGGCCACGCCGGCCACCAGTTCGCGGATCGCGTTCGGCTGGTCGCCGCGCGGCTCGAAGGGCGAGACGATCTGGAACGGCTTGCCGCCCTCCGACTTCTCCGGCCGCGGCGGCCGGTGCGGCACCCAGGTCTTGTCCTTGATTTCGGGACGGCCCGTCTCGATCAGCGCCGAAAGCGCCGCGACCGTCGCCGTCACCGACGAGGCGGACATCGATTCCGCTTCCTCGAGGCTGATCTCCAGGCCGGAAACCGGGTTGAGGCCGCTGGCCGCGCGCTCGCGCGCCGTCGCCGCCACGCCGATCGACGTGCCGCGCCCGGACTTGTGCGTGTCGCCTTCCGCCTTCTTGTCGGTCTTCTTGCCCTTCGCCTTGCGCCCGGCATCGACCGGCAGGTCGACCAGCTGCATGCGCTCGGGACGGGCGCGAGGGGCGCGCTTCGGCTTGGGGGCGATCGGCTCGGCATCTGCCGCGCGCGCGATCTCCTCCATCCAGTCGGCGATGTTGCCCGACAGGGGAGTACCTTCGAGCGGAGCCTGCGGCGCTTCGCCGAAGCCGGAAGTTTTGGGACGCTTGGCCATGGGTACGAAAGTAGAACGTCCGGATGCGAATTTGAAGAGGTCGGATGCAAAGTTTGCCGCTTCGGAATGCCGGCACGAGACTGATATAGTCGGGGGATGCGCCAGAACGCCCTTCTCAACATCGATATCCGCAGCTATGGCGGCGCCAGCGATCCGCATCGGCACGATTTCGCGCAGCTGGTGCTGCCGCTGAAGGGGACGCTGGCGATCGACATCGCCGGACGGGAGCAGAGACTCGACGCGTTTCGGGCCGCCTTCGTCGAAACCGGCGCGCCGCATTCGCAGGCAGGCGACCGCGCCAATCGCTGGCTGATTGTCGACCTCGACCTCGCCAGCCTGGATCCGGAAGTCGCCGATCGCCTCGTCGCCCGCCCCTTCCTGCCGCTGGCGCCGGCGGCGAACCGGCTGGTCGACTATATGAGCTTTGTGGCCGGCGGTGGCGGCGCGCGCGGCGACCAGCTCGAACACTGGCTGCCGCTGCTGCTCGATGCGCTGGTACAGGCGCCGGCCCGGCCGCAATCGCGGCTGGCCGCCCTGCTCGGCCAGATCGAGGCGGCGCCCGACCGTTCCTGGACCACCGAGGCGATGGCCGAGCGCACCGCGATGAGCGTCAGCCGCCTGCATGCGCTGTTCCGCAGCGAACTCGATACGACGCCGGCGGCCTGGCTATCGGAATTGCGCCTCAACCGGGTGCGCGAATGGCTGGCAACATCGGATGCGCCCATCGCCGAACTCGCCTTTCGCGCCGGCTATTCCGACCAGAATGCACTGACCCGCGCGATGCGCCGCGCCACAGGCCTGACGCCCGCCGCCTATCGCCGTCAAAGCCGCGCCGAAGGCCCGTCCCGCTGACCGAAGGCGCGCCGAACGCGCTTGGCGAGGCCGGGCCTAAAATGCGATAGCTTCGGCCGAGAACCGCGCAGCCCGACATGACATCACCGGGTCTTTCCGGGAGATGATCGTGACCAGCGACGGCAGGATGTGGATTGGAGTGGGCTGCGGCGTCGCGGCCGGCGCGCTGTGGGGCCTGGTGTTCCTTGCGCCGCAGCTGGTGCGCGAATTCACGCCGCTGCAGCTCGCCGCCGCCCGCTATCTCGCCTACGGCCTGTTCGCGACCGCGCTGATCGCGCCGCGCTGGCGCCGGCTCACCCGTGGTCTCGGCGCGCGCGAGTGGGGAGCGCTGGTCTGGCTCAGCCTGCTCGGCAACATCATCTATTACGTCCTGCTCGCCAGCGCCGTGCAGCTTGGCGGCATCGCCATGACCTCGCTGATCATCGGCTTCCTGCCGGTCGCGGTCACGCTGATCGGCAGCCGCGACCAGGGCGCAACGCCCTTGATCCGGCTGGCGCCGTCGCTCGCGCTCGGCACGGCGGGTATTCTCTGCATCGGCTGGCAGTCGCTCGGATCGATCGAGACAGGCCTGCGGCCGGGCGGACTGGTCGGCCTCGCCTGCGCCATCGGCGCGCTGGCCTCCTGGACGAGCTATGCCGTCGGCAATGCCCGCTGGCTGGTCCGCGTCCGGCATATCTCGTCCTATGACTGGAACCTGCTGACCGGCGTGGTTACCGGCGGGCTGGCGCTGCTCCTGCTGCCGCCGGCGCTCCTGATCGGCGCGCAATCCCACGAAGCCGGCGCGTGGCTGCGCTTCGCCGGGGTCGCGGCCGGCGTCGCGCTCTGCGCTTCGATCATCGGCAATGCCTGCTGGAACTGGATGAGCCGGCTGATGCCGCTGACCATGGTCGGCCAGATGATCCTGTTCGAGACGCTTTTCGCGCTGCTCTACGGCTTCCTGTGGGAACGCCGCCTGCCGACGACGTTGGAAAGCGTCGCCATCGTCCTGGTGGTGGCGAGCGTGCTCGCCTGCGTCACCGCGCACCGGGCCCGCGAGGGCGAGCGGCCGGCGGTCAGCCCGCCCTAGGCAGGCTCATGATCTGCTCATAGAGATGGCGCGGGATACGGACGCCATATGCCAGGCTGCGCGCCCGCGCCTCGTAGCGCCGGAGCGAGGGTAGCCGCGCGCCCTGGTCGGAAATGGCCGAGAACAGCCGCTCGCTGCTCGCCTGGTTGTCGCGCGTGCCGCCGAGGATCTTCGGATCGAAGGCGATCAGGATCTCGCCATGCGCCGGCGCCGCCTTGACGCCATCGTCGAAATCCATCGATTCAAGGCTGGTCATGTCGGCGATCAGCGGCCCGGCCAGCAGCTCGATCATCGTCGACAGCGCCGAGCCCTTGTGCCCGCCGAAGGTCAGCATCGCGCCATCGAGGGCTGCTGCCGCATCGGTGGTGGGATTGCCGTCCGCGTCGATCGCCCAGCCCGGCTGCAAGGGCTTCCCGGCCATCTTGTGCAGCGAGATGTCGCCGCGCGCGATCGCGCTGGTTGCGAAGTCGAACACATAGGGATTCTGCCCTTCGCGCGGCCAGCCGAAGGCGATCGGGTTGGTGCCGAGCGCTCCCTTGGTGCCGCCGGCCGGCGCGACCCAGCTATGGCTCGGCGTCATGGCGATGGCGACCAGTCCCTGCGCCGTCAGCATCTCGATCTCGGGCCAGAGCGCCGAGAAGTGGAAGCAATGATTGATCGCCAGCACGGCGACGCCGATCGACTTGGCCTTCTCCACGAAAGTCGGCAATGCCGCCTCGAAGGCTGGCAGCGAGAAGCCGAAGCCGGCATCGACCTTGGTCACCGCCGCCGTGGTGTTCTCGACAACCGGCGCGGCGGCTCGATTGAAGCGCGGATGGTTGATCGTCTGGACGCAGCCCGGCAGCCGGAACAGGCCGTGCGAATGGCACTCGTCGCGCTGTCCCTCGGTGATGACGCGGGCGACCGGCGTCGCCTGGGCTTCGCTGAGCCCGGCCGCAATCAGCACGGCCTTCGAGAGTTCGAATACCTGGTCGAGCCCGAGGGCGACCGTGTCGCCGGAATGTGCCTGGTTCAAATCGTGCCATCCTGCCCAATATCGCGTTGGTGCCTGTCTACCAGTGCCCCGGAGCGCCGACAACGTGACGGCCGGGAAGCCCTCTCGGTCGATTGGCGAAAATTGGCATCGCGCCCTGTCGATCCCGCCGTCGGTCATCCGTCGTGTTGTCAGAAGCCGGAGCTGCCCGGCTCGCCAAGGCACCCGATCCAGAGGAGTTCGCCATGCGGTTCATGATCCTCGTCAAGGCCAACAACGACACGGAAGCCGGCGTGATGCCGGAAGAAAAGCGGATTGCCGAGATGACGGCCTATCACGAAGAACTCGCCAAGGCCGGCGCTCTTCTCGATGCTTCCGGCCTCCAGCCGTCCTCCAAAGGCGCCCGGATCCTCTTTTCCCCACGCGGCCAGCGCTCCGTCATCGACGGCCCGTTCGCCGAGGCGAAGGAACTGATCGCCGGCTACACGATCATCGAGGTCAAATCACGCGACGAGGCGATCGAATGGGCGAAGCGGATGCCGAACCCCGCCGGTGACGGCAAGGAGGGCGAGATCGAGCTGCGGCAGCTGTTTGAACTCGAGGATTTCGAACCGAGCGAGGCGATCGATCGCCTCCGCCAGATGGAAGCGGGCGCAAGGCCCGCTTGAACTTTCCCGCACGACCCCACCACGCAGAACAGGACAAGACCATGCGCTTCATGATGCTGATGATCCCCAGGGGCTACGAAACCGCGACGCCGGGCACCATGCCGGAGGCGGACGCCGTGGCCCAGATGATGAAATACAATCAGGCCCTGCAGGACGCCGGCATCCTGCTCTCGTGCGACGGCCTGCATCCTCCCTCCATGGGCGCGCGCGTCACCTTCCAGGGCGGCAAGCCCAGGGTCAGCGACGGCCCGTTTGCCGAGGCCAAGGAGGTGCTCGGCGGCTACTGGATGATCAACGTCAGGTCGCGCGCCGAAGCGATCGAATGGGCGAGCCTGTGCCCGGCCGGCGACAACGAGATCATCGAGGTCCGCCAGGTCCAGGAAATGGAGGACTTCCCCGCCGACGTGCAGCAAGCCGCCGCGGGCTTCGAGACCATGCAGGGGGGCTCGGCCGGGCGCTAGCCCGCGCCGGCCGGGAGACCATCATGCTCAAGTTCCTTCTCGTCGCGGCGATCATCCTGGTCGTCGCGATCCTCGCAGTCCTCGCTTATGCCGCGACGCGTCCGGGCCGCCTGCGCGTCGAGCGCCAGGCGCGCATCCAGGCACCGGCGGCCGCGATCTTTCCGCTGATCAACGATTTCCATCGCTGGGCCGAATGGTCGCCCTATGAGACGATCGACCCGACCATGAAGCGAAGCTTCGATGGCGCACCGGCCGGCAAGGGCGCGGTCTACCAGTGGAGCGGCGACGGCAAGGCCGGCGCCGGACGGATGGAGATCGCCGACACCGCGCCGCCTTCCCTCGTCCGCATTCGCCTCGACTTCACCAGGCCGATGCGAGCCAGCAACCTCACCGAATTCACGCTGGAGGCGGATGGCGACGCCACACGCGTGCGCTGGAGCATGGAAGGCCCGACGCCGTTCATCGGCAAGCTGTTTGGAATATTCGTCGACATGGACAATCTCATCGGCCGCGATTTCGCGACCGGCCTCGCCAATCTCAAGACAGCGACGGAGGGGAGATAGGTCTTCGCGCCTCGTGTCTTGCGTCTGCGGACGGGACGTGGCCTGATCCGCAGCCGTGACACGTACCGAAACCCATCAGGCGATCAGCGCGGTCTGGCGGATCGAGCAGGCAAAGCTCGTCGCCAGCCTTGCGCGCATGCTGCGCGACATCAGCCAGGCCGAGGAGCTGGCGCAGGATGCGCTGGTGGCGGCGCTGGAACGCTGGCCGGAAACCGGCATTCCCGACAATCCCGGCGCCTGGCTGATGGCGACCGCCAAGCGGCGCGCCATCGACCGCATCCGCCACCGCAAGCTGGCCGACGAGAAGCACGTCGAGATCGGCTATATCAGCGATCTCGACCAGGACAGCGTCGTCGATGCGCTCGAGGCGCGGCTCGACGACGACATTGGCGACGACCTGCTGAAGCTGGTCTTCACCGCGTGCCATCCGATCCTCTCCGCCGAGGCTCGCGTCGCCCTGACGCTGCGGCTGATCGGCGGGCTTTCCACCGGCGAGATCGCCCGCGCCTTCTTCGTGCCCGAGCCGACCGTGGCGCAGCGCATCGTGCGCGCCAAGCGCACGCTCGCCGACGCCAACGTGCCCTATGAAGTGCCGCGCGGCGACGAACGGGCCAAGCGCCTCGCCTCGGTGATCGAGGTCATCTACCTGATCTTCAACGAGGGCTATTCGGCCACCGCCGGCGATGACTGGATCCGCCCGCAACTGGCCGACGAGGCGGTTCGCCTTGGCCGCATCCTGGCCGGCCTCGCGCCGAACGAGCCGGACGTGCATGGTCTCGTCGCGCTGATGGAAATCCAGGCCTCGCGCTTCGCCGCCAGGGTCGGCCCGAACGGCGAACCGGTGCTGCTGATGGACCAGAACCGCGCGCGCTGGGATCACCTGCTGATCCGTCGCGGCCTCGCGGCGCTGACGCACGCCGAGGCGCTCGGGCCCCGCGGCACCTATACGCTGCAGGCGGCAATCGCGGCCTGCCATGCCCGCGCGCCGACCGCCGAGCAGACCGATTGGGGCCGCATCGCCAGCCTCTACGCCGAACTGGCCCGGATCGCGCCCTCGCCCGTCGTCGAGCTGAACCGCGCCGTCGCGATCGCCATGGCCGAAGGACCGGCAGCCGGCCTCGCCCTTGTCGAAACGCTGGCGAACGAGCCGGTGCTTGCCACCTCGCATTTGCTGCCCGGCGTCCGCGCCGATCTGCTGATGAAGCTCGGCCGCCTCGCCGAGGCGCAGGCCGATTTCGAACGCGCCGCCGCCCTCACCCGCAACATGCGCGAGCGCCAGCTGCTGCTCGAACGCGCCGCGACCTGTGCCAATGGCATCGCCGTTTGAGCCTGGCCCTCGCCCGCCCTTGCGCCGGAAGCCGACACGCCGTAGGGAGCAGCGCTGTGGCACAGGAGGATCGGATGACCGACACGGACGCTGGCGGCGCTCTTGCCAGCCGCATCGAGGCGCTGGAAATCCGCATCGCCTATCAGGACGAGACGATCGAGGATCTGAACAGCGCGATCACCGCGCAGTGGAAGCAGATCGATTTCCTGACCCGCAAGATTTCCCAGCTGACCGACCAGTTGCGCGAGACGACCGAACAGATCGGCCGCCCCGGCCTGCCCGAGCCCCCGCCGCCGCATTATTGAGTGGCCGCTCGGGACATTGAAGGGTGAAATAGCCCCATCTCACCTCTCCCTGAGGGAGAGGTGAAGGATAGTGCGTGCCCCGCTCGCGCGTCGCGCTGCAGGCCGAACACTCAGGTGACGTAGGCGACGACCCAAAGCGCGACCGCGATGGCGATGCCGTCCTCGAGCAGCGCGATCGGCAGGTCCTTGCCACCCGTCGCCGCGACGAGGCTTCTGCGCGCCTCATAGCCGCCCAGCGTACCGATGATGGCGCCGATCGCCCCGGCGATCAGGCCCACGATCCAAACCCCGCCGGCGAAGCCGATCGCCGCGCCGCAGACGGCGCCCATGAAGATGCGCGTCCCGAACTGCACCGGCACCTTGCGGCTCGGCGTCGACGGCAACTGGTCGGTGATCAGCTCCACGATGGCGAGCAGGGTGAGGATCAGCGGCGCCAGCCAGTGGCTCAGGAAGGAGAGCCAGC
This sequence comes from Kaistia defluvii, assembly GCF_040548815.1. Lineage (NCBI taxonomy): Bacteria > Pseudomonadati > Pseudomonadota > Alphaproteobacteria > Hyphomicrobiales > Kaistiaceae > Kaistia > Kaistia defluvii. Next base: position 2,105,186 of record NZ_JBEPSM010000001.1, read on the forward strand.
TGCCATCCAGGTTGATCCAGCCGAGATAGGCGGCCCAGGCGACCGCGGCCGGCGCGGTCATGGCACGGAGCCCCGCGACGACGCCGATTAGAAGTGCCAGAACGTAAATGAACATGCTGTCCCCCTTCGTTGCCCACAACCATAGGTGCGGGATTTCCGGTAGCCTTGGCCAGAAAAATCGTCAACGTCGGAAAGAAATCCTCCGGCTTCCGCCGGTTGATGCCACGCCCCGATCGAGCTTACGCGGACGCGCATGAAAAAGCCGGCAACAATGCCGGCCTTCTGGGTTTAAGCGGCTGCCTCGGCGCCCTCTTTCCGCCGCTGGCGGATCGGGTTCGGCAGTTCGATCTCGACCTCCAGTGTCGAGACGGCATCGCCGCGCTGCATCTTCACCTGGACCTTGTCGGCCGGGATGTCGACGTGGCGGGCGATCACGCCGAGGATCTCTTCCCGAAGCTTGGCAATCAGGTCGCTGGCGCCTGCCGTGACCCGCTCGTGCTGCAGCAGGATCTGCAGCCGGTCGCGTGCCACCGGCGCGGAAGAACGCGACGGCTTGAAGAAGTTGAAGATCGTCATGCAGCCCTCCGACCGAAAAGCTTGCTCATGAAGCCGCGCCGCTCAGCCGGAACGACCATCGGGATGGTCTCGCCTTCGAGCCGGCGGGCCGCGTCGAGATAGGCGCGCGCCGGAGCACTGTCGGTGTCGACCAGCGTGACCGGGCAGCCGACATTCGAGGCGTTCAGCACGGCCTCGCTCTCGGGGATGATGCCGAGCAGCGGGATCGACAGGATCTCAAGAACGTCCTCGACCTTCAGCATCTGGCCACGCTCGGCACGGGCTGCGTCGTAGCGGGTGAGCAGGAGATGCTTCTCCATGTACTCGCCCTTCTCGGCCTTGACCGTCTTCGAATCCAGCATGCCGATGATGCGATCGGAATCGCGCACCGACGAGACTTCCGGATTGGTGACGACGATGGCAACGTCGGCATGGCGCATGGCCAGCATGGCGCCGCGCTCGATGCCGGCCGGGCTGTCGCAGACAACCCAGTCGAAATGGCCGCGCAGCTCTTCCATGACGCGGGCGACGCCCTCTTCGGTGAGCGCATCCTTGTCGCGGGTCTGCGAGGCGGGCAGCACATAGAGCGTGTCGAGCCGCTTGTCGCGGATCAGCGCCTGCTGCAGCTTGGCTTCGCCCTGCACCACGTTGATCAGGTCATAGACCACGCGGCGCTCGGCACCCATGACGAGGTCGAGATTGCGCAGGCCGACATCGAAATCGACGACGGCGACCCGCTGGCCGGACAGGGCCAATGCAGCGCCGATGGCGGCGGTGGACGTCGTCTTGCCCACCCCGCCCTTGCCCGATGTCACAACGAGAACCTGAGACATTGCTTGTGCTCCTTGCTGGCTCAGGCCAGCGCCGCCATGTTCATCTTGTCATTTGCGAGCCAGGCCTGGACCGATCGGCCGCGAAGGCTCGCATCCAGGTCATCCGCAGTCTGGTAGAGGCCGTCGATGGCGATCAGCTCGGCCTCGAATTTCTGGCAGAAGATCCGCGCCCCGGCATTGCCGGTCGACCCGGCGATCGCGCGACCACGCAGCGTGCCGTAGATATGGATCGAGTTGCCGGCGATGATCTCCGCGCCCGAGGCGACGGAGCCGACCACGGTCACGTCGCCCTGCGGGAAGATGATCGACTGGCCGGAACGGACCGGCGTCTCGATCAGCAGCGACGGGACCGCACGGTCCACGAAGCTGTTCTTGGGTGGCTCGGCGGACGGCTTGTGCAGGATTTCGGTCTGCTTGCCACCACTGACGGATGGCGGCATGCCGAAGCCGAGCCAGGACGGATCGGCGCCCTCGACTCCCATCACCTTGATCTCGCGCTCGTAGAGCATGGCGATCAGCTCTGCGAAGTCGCGCTTGGTGATGGCGAGGCCGGTGACGTCGAGAATGACGGGGCGACTGGCGAAGTAGCCCTCGGAACGTTTGGAAAGCTTGTCGAGTTCGGCCAGCCAATCGGCCAGCGGAAGCTCGGGCGCCAGGACGGTAGCGAGGAAGGACCTTCCCCGGAACCGGATTGCTGCGCGTTGTTTGGAAGCGGGAGTAGCCACGGTCGCTCTTTGCCTTCTGTTAAGCAATGTGTGCGACACGCTGGTTAACGAGTGGTTAACCACGCGGGGCCCGTTAAGGGTTTGAAGGGCAAAAGTGAGGAATTCCGAAGGGGTTAGGGCGCGCAAAAAAATTCGAGTTGCAGGCGCCGGCCCCATCAACACGAACGCGAAAAGCCGCTCGTTTCCTGCGTTTTCCTGCCGGTCGCTGCGTCATCCCGCAACGCGCCGCTTCCAGCCAGGGCGCCCTCCCGGCGAATCGCCAGGAGGCCCCGAATCGGCCCCGCGTTAACAATTGCCGCGGCGCTGCGGAGCATCAACATCCCCCCACAAGCCTATGGGACAGCGGCCGTTTCCGCCTTCGCAGCCAGCGCCTTCTTGACCTCCGGCACCACCTTGGTCCCGAACAGCTCGATCGACTTCATCATCTTGTCATGCGGCAGCGTGCCGACGCTGAACTGGATCAGGAAGCGGTCATGGTCGAACAGTTCGTGCTGGTAGAGGATCTTTTCGGCCACCTCGGACGGGCTGCCGACGAAGAGCGCTCCATGAAGTCGGCGCTGCGCCTCGAACTGGCCGCGCGTCGTCGGCGGCCAGCCGCGCTCCTTGCCAAGCTTGGTCATGACGGCGGCGAAGGGCGGATAGGCGATGTCGGCCGCGTCCTGCGAATTCTCGGCGATGAAACCGTGCGAATTGATGCCGACGCGCAGATGGGTCGGGTCGCTGCCGGATTCCTTTGCGGCGCGATGGTAGAGGTCGACCAGCGGCTGGAAATGGGCCGGGTTGCCGCCGATGATGGCGATCGCCAGCGGCAGGCCAAGCACCGCCGCGCGCACGACCGATTGCGGCGTGCCGCCGACCGCGATCCAGACCGGCAGCGGATCCTGGACGGGACGCGGATAGACGCCGAGATCGTGGATCGCCGCGCGATGGCCGCCGGGCCAGGTCACCCGCTCGGCTTCGCGCAGCTTGAGCAGCAGGTCCAAGTTTTCCGCGAACAGCGCGTCATAGTCGCCGAGGTCGTAGCCGAACAGCGGGAAGGATTCGATGAACGAGCCGCGCCCGGCCATGATCTCGGCGCGACCGTTGGACACGAGGTCGAGAGTGGAGAAGCGCTGGAAGACGCGCACCGGATCATCCGAGGAGAGAACCGTGACGGCGCTGGAGAGACGGATCGTCTTCGTCCGCGCCGCGCCGGCCGCCAGGATCACGTCGGGGGCGGATACCAGATAGTCGGGCCGGTGATGCTCGCCGAGACCGAAGACGTCGAGGCCGACCTGGTCGGCCAGTTCGATTTCCTCGATCAGATTGCGCACGCGCTGCACCGGATCGAGCCGGGCACCCGTGATCGGGTCGGGCATATTGTCGCCGAAGGTATAGATGCCGAATTCCATTGGGGTCACCTCTTGGGGCGCTTCGGAGCAGAACGGCCCGGATCGCCGCAGATATGGCGATATCCCCGTCGCTTGTCAGCCTCGACGCAGGAAGACGCATCGTCAACCGATACGAGCATCGCATCGCCGACGGGCGGGCGGGCCCGACGGCTTTCGGTTGCCGCTCGGGCCGGCATCGCCTAAATGACAGGCTCCCCAATCGGCTGAAAGTCGCATGATGGCTGAACTAGAGAAGACCGCCGAGAAAAAGAAGTCGTCCAAGGACGGTCTCGGCGGCACCATCCGCGTCTTCGCCGAAGCGCTGATCATCGCACTCATCGTGCGGACCTTCCTGTTCCAGCCCTTCGAGATTCCGTCGGGCTCGCTGATCCCGACGCTGGAGATCGGCGACTACCTGTTCGTCTCGAAATATTCCTATGGCTATTCGCGCTACTCGTTCCCCTTCGGCATGGGCCCGTTCGAGGGCCGCATCTGGGGCTCGGAGCCGAACCAGGGCGACATCGTCGTCTTCAAGGGACCGAAGGACAATTCGACCGATTTCATCAAGCGCGTCATCGGTAAGCCCGGCGACACCGTGCAGATGATCGATGGCCGGCTCTACATCAACGACAAGATGGTCGAGCGCCAGCCGATCGAGCCGTACGAGACCAAGGACTTCTTCGGCAACACCATCTCCGCGCCGCGCTACGAAGAGACGCTGCCGAGCGGCGTCAAGCACCAGATCATCGAGATCGAGGGCGATCGCGGCTCGTTCGACAACACGCCGAAATATGAAGTTCCGCCCGGCCACCTCTTCATGATGGGCGACAACCGCGACAATTCGGCGGATTCGCGCGACATGCAGTCGATGGGCTTCGTTCCCAACGAGAATGTCGAGGGCAAGGCCCGCTGGGTGTTCTTCTCGATCGCCGACGGCGCACGCGTCTGGGAATTCTGGAAGTGGCCGTGGTCGATCCGCTGGAACCGGCTCTTCACCTCCATCACCTGACCGGCTCCGGGGGGATCATCCCCGCGCCTCACTGAACGTGCGTTGCAAAATGCAATGACCGGTGATTTGTGCATTGCAAAATGCGCAGGTCGGCGGTCATTCTCTCGTCCATCGCGCCTCTTCAGCCGCACCGCCCTTCACCGCCGGACTTCTTGATGCCGATCGCCCTCTTCGCCCTGGCCATTGCCTCGTTCGGCATCGGCACGACTGAATTCGTCATCATGGGCCTGCTGCCGGAAGTAGCGGCGGATCTCGGCGTCTCGATCCCGAGCGCGGGCCTGCTGATCACCGGCTATGCGATCGGCGTCGTCATCGGCGGACCGATCATCGTGCTGGCCACCGCGCGATTGCCGCGCAAGATCACGCTGGTCGGATTGGCCATGCTGTTCGTGGTCGGCAACATCTTCTGCGCCGTCGCACCCACCTACGGGCTGCTGATGGCGGCGCGCGTGTTTACCGCCTTCGGCCATGGCGCATTCTTCGGCATCAGCGCCGTCGTCGCGGGCACGCTCGTGCCGCGCAACCAGCGCGCCCAGGCCATGGCGCTGGTCTTCGCCGGCCTGACGCTCGCCAACATTCTCGGTGTGCCGGGCGGCACCGCGCTCGGCCAGATCGCCGGCTGGCGCGCCACCTTCTGGGCCGTCGTGGCGATCGGCTTGGTCTCGGTCGCGGCCATCATCGCCTGGGTTCCGTCCGACCGCGGCGCCACCGCCCCGCCGAGCCTGATGCGCGAATTCGCCGTGTTCAAGCGCCTGCAGGTCTGGCTCGCCATGGCCGTGAGCGTGCTGTCGGCGGCAGCCACCTTTGCCTGCTTCACCTATATCGCACCGATCCTGCAGACTGTGACCGGCCTGGCGCCGCATCAGGTAACCTGGGTGCTGCTGCTGTTCGGCGTCGGCATCACGATCGGCAACCTGATCGGCGGCCGATTGGCGGACTGGAAATTGATGCCGACGATCCTCGGCGCCCTCACCGCGCTGATCCTCGTGCTGGCGCAGTTCACCTACAGCAGCCACTCCGTCATCGGCGCCTGCATCAGCGTCTTCGTCTGGGGCTGCGTGATGTTCATCCTGATCGCGCCCCTGCAGATGCGCGTGATCGAATGCGCCGGCGAGGCGCCCAATCTGGCGTCCACACTCAATCAGGGTGCATTCAATGTCGGCAATGCCGGCGGCGCGTGGGTGGGCGGGCTCGCCATCACCATGGGCGCGACCTATGACAAACTGCCTCTGGTCGGCGCCTCGCTGACGGTCGCGGCCCTGATTGTGGCGTTGGCTTCCTGGCACCTCGCCAGGCAACAGCCTGCAACGGCGCCAGCCGCCTGAATGCAGGTAGATATCAGCTAGGGATTAGGCCGCGCGATCCAAACCGATGCGGACAAGATCCGGGACGGTGTCGGAGGACTGAGCCTGGACTTGGCTTGCATGACAGCGCTGCGCCACCACGCCCTCCGAAACGGGGTCGTGGCCGAACGCCGCGCTCGGCAACATGATTGCAACCCAGACTGCCGCCGCTGCCAGCAGATTATCCGCGCTGAACCCTGACATCATCGATCTCCGCCCTGCCCTGCGAACACGATAAATATGATCGTGAGATATAATGCGATCCGTCCGACTTTGTTCCGTCGCGTGACGTCAAATTTTCGTCAAGCGCGTAGCCAGCGTTTCCGCCCCGCAATATGCAGCGTTCGTGCCAGTTGAATGACACGCCGGCTTCCGTTTTCGGAGTTTCGTTTCGGGCTCCTCGCGCTTACCTATCTGGGCATGCTCCCCTTGCAGCGCAAGGCGCCTTGGCCTCAAGGTGCCGCAACGCAATATGCCATGCCTGCCAAGCCATGCTTACCGTCAGTCGAACATATAGAATAATGGTAAGGCAGGTTGCAGTCTTGCCAAGCAACGCGATACCTTACGTATGGGAATGTAGGGCATTGATTTTCTGCGAATGCTGAAGCATATTTTGCCCTGCACGGGCAAAGGACCCGACGGAGACTGGAACAAAGCGCGTCGGATGCTACGACATTCGCGGGGCGGCTAGCGCGAGCGACCGCACGATATCGATAAGACGCAGAGACCTTTCCCCGACAACCTGAGTGCCTGGAGTGTGCTGGCCGAGCGGAGCGGCTGGCAGAATGAAGAGAACGGGAAAGGAACAGCGATGCGACAGACTGGTACAGTCAAATTCTTCAATGCGTCGAAGGGATTCGGCTTCATTACCCCTGATGACGGCGGCAAGGATGTGTTCGTTCACGTCACGGCCGTCGAGCGTTCGGGTATTTCGAACATGAACGATGGCATGCGGATCACATTCGAGACCGAGCCGGACAAGCGCGGCAAGGGCCCGAAGGCCGTGGATCTGCAGCCGGGCTAGTACCTCCGCCATCGCGACATGATCGAGAAAGCCGCCGGCCACCCCGGCGGCTTTTTTAGGTCTGGAGAACCGCCAGGGGCGCCGCCTGCCGGAGCGTCCACAATTCCGACACCCCAGTGGAGGAAAAGTCATCGCGAAATTTCTTAGGCTCCCTATATACTGATACTCAATGAAGATTCGCGCTGCTCTGCCTGGCGCCACCGTTGAGAACGAGATGGAGACCGGTTTTTCCGCACGGGGCGGACCGGTTCTTGCTCAACAGGAGGGCTGGCTCTGAAGATCTGCTTTCGGCAGTCGTTTTGTTGCGTTGCGTTTTCCCCGATCAAGCGCGAGGGTCGGCCATGAGCCTCATCGACTTCGAGACCGAAGACCGGCAGTCCAATCCGGTCGATATGATCGAGCACATCGCAGGGCTCAATGATTGGAGCTTCGAGCGATCCGGCGATGACGAGATCACCATCTCCATCGCCGGCGGCTGGTGCGACTACCACGTCTCCTTCTCCTGGATGGAGGATATGGAGGCGGTGCACCTGGCTTGCGCCTTCGATCTGAAAGTGACAGACCCGCGCAAGACCGAAGTCATGCGCCTGCTTTCCCTGGTGAACGAGCAACTCTGGATCGGCCATTTCGACCTCTGGAGCAAGGAAGGCGTCGTCATGTATCGGCAGACGCTGTTGCTGGCCGGCGGCGCGGAACCCAACAGCCGCCAAGTCGAGGGACTGCTGGAAAACGCGATCGAAAGCTGCGAGCGCTATTACCAGGCCTTCCAGTTCGTCGTCTGGGCCGGCAAGTCCGCCGCCGAGGCGCTCGAAACCGTCCTGTTCGAGACGGTCGGCGAAGCCTGATCGATCGAGGCCGGCGCGTGTAACCCGCGCGCCGTCCTGCCTCCCTCCCTATCCGCCGGCTCCATCGCGGGACTTCGCCGCATGTTCCGACGACGTTTGCTCGTCGAGCCCGGGCGCGGCGCATGGGAGGGGCCTTTCGCGCCGGCGCGGAGCGCCGTACAGACACATCGTCGCCATTCACGAACGAGCGCTTCCGCATGTCTCTCTCCGCCCTGACGCCCTCCTCCCCTATCGTCCTCATCGGCGCCGGCAAGATGGGCGGCGCGCTGCTGACCGGCTGGCTTGCCTCCGGCCTGGACCCGAAGGCGGTCATCGTCGTCGACCCGAAGCCGCCGGAAGAGACGCTGGCGTTGCTGGCCGCGCACGGCATCGCGCACGAGACCAGCGCGCCCGCCGGCGTCACGGCGCGTGTGCTGCTGCTGGCGGTCAAGCCGCAGATGATGGGCACGGCGCTTCCCGCCGTGCGCGACCTGATAAGCTCCGGCACGGTGACGATCTCGATTGCCGCGGGCACCACGATCGCGACGCTGGAAGCCGCGCTTGGCGGCGCCATCGTCCGCACCATGCCGAACACACCGGCCCAGGTCGGGCGCGGCATGACCGGCGCCTTCGCCAATCCGGCCGTGACGGCAGAGGATCGCGACCTGGTCGGCGCCCTGCTGGCGGCGGTCGGCGAATTCGGCTGGGTCGAGACGGAGAGCCTGATCGACACGGTGACCGCCGTCTCCGGGTCCGGCCCCGCCTATGTCTTCCTGCTCGTCGAATGCCTCACAAAGGCCGGCCTTGAAGCCGGTTTCACGCCGGAACTCGCCGCCCGCTTCGCCCGGCAGACAATCGTCGGCGCCGGCGAACTGCTCAATCAGTCGCCGCTGCCGGCCGACACGCTGCGCAAGAACGTGACCTCGCCGGGCGGCACCACGGCGGCGGCGCTGAACGTGCTGATGGCGGAGGACGGCCTGGCGCCGCTTCTCGTGCGCGCGGTTGCCGCCGCCAAGCAGCGCGCCGAGGAACTGGCCGGCTGATCAGCCTCGTCTCCGCCACAAGGCATCCCTAGATAGAGGGAATAGAGGAGATTGCATCATGCCGAACGAGACGAAGACCCAAATCGTCGACGCGTTGCTCGGTCTGCTGTCCGCGAAGCCCTATGCCGAAATCGGCCTTGGCGACATCGCGGCCCGGGCCGGGCTTTCTCTGGGAGCGCTGCGCGAGGCGTATGACGGCAAGATCGACATCCTCGCCGACTTCATGCGCCGTATCGACCGTGCCGTGCTCGACGGAGCCGAGACGCCCTCGACGGACGAGTCGGGCCGCGACCGGCTGTTCGACCTGATCATGAAGCGCCTCGACCAGATGGCGCCGCATCGCGCCGCGATCGGCCATCTGGCCGAATCCGCCCGGCGCGATCCGGCGCTCGCGCTCTGCCTCAACTGCATCGCCCTCGACAGTGCCCGCTTCATGCTGGCCGGGGCCGGCATTTCGACCGATGGCCTGCGCGGCGCGGCACGGACGCAGGGCTTCGTGCTGATGATGTCGCGCGTCCTGCCGATATGGCTGAAGGATGAAGATCCCGACCTGTCGAAGACGATGGCGGCCCTCGACCGCGCGCTGGAGCATGCGGAGACTTGGTCGCGTCGCACCGACCGGGCCGCAGGCCTCGTCTGCCGCGTCGCCAACCGGCTTCATCGCCATCGTCCGGAGAGCAGGCCGCGCGAGCCGAAGCCGGATACAGCCCAGCCGGCCGCTTGACCGGGCGGCCCGTCGTGCTACCCCGTGAGCAGACAGCCAACGGAGAGACGACATGGACGCGCCCGCCCCGAAGACGATCAGCTTCGACGATTTCCTCAAGGTGGATATCCGGGTCGGGACCATCGTCGAAGCGAGCCCCTTCCCGGAAGCGCGCAAGCCGGCGATCAAGCTGGTCATCGACTTCGGCCCGGAGATCGGCCGCAAGAAGTCCTCGGCCCAGATCACCAAATATTACCAGCCGGCCGAGCTCATCGGCCGCCAGGTCATGGCGGTCGTGAACTTTCCGCCACGCCAGATCGGCCCCTTCATGTCGGAGGTACTTACCCTTGGCATGCCGGACGCCGAGGGCGACGTGGTGCTGACCGCCGTCGAGCGGACCGTTCCGAATGGCGGCCGCCTGTTCTAGAGCGTTTTCGAGCGAAGCGGCTACCGGTTCGCGTGAAGAAAACGCGATCCCGCAAGGCTTCAGCCCCGATTGGACGGTGTGTTCACTGGCGTGCGACTGTCGATCCCGGACCTGAATGACTAGGTATTGGTTTCAACCAGAGGTCGCCACGCCATGAGCCAAGCCGAAACCGGACTCCCCTTTTCCCTGACCCGTCCGATCCATATCGCCGAGGTCGGCCTCAAGGCGCATGACGTCGAGAAGGTCGCCGACTATTACCGCGACGTCCTGGGCCTGGAGACGATCTCGAGCGCCGGCGGGACCGTGACGCTCGGCGCCGGCGGCGTGCCGTTCCTTGTGATCGAGCCGCATCCGCGCGGCACGAGCGACGATACCCGGCAGGCGGGCCTCTTCCATACCGCGTTCCTGATGCCGACGCGCGCCGATCTCGGCCGCTGGATCCTGCATGCGAGCGAGAAGCGCCTGCCCGTCGACGGCATGGCGGATCATCTGGTGAGCGAGGCGTTCTACCTGACCGACCCCGAAGGCAATGGCGTCGAGATCTATTCCGATCGCCCGACCGACGAATGGGTCTGGGAAGGCCCGCATGTGCGCATGGCGACCGATCCGCTCGACGTCAATGCGATCGTCGCTTCGCTCGGGGAGCGGCCTTCGTCATGGAGCGGCGCGCCGGAATTCCTGCGCATCGGCCATGTGCATCTGCGTGTCGGCGACGCCCCGGTGGCGGCGAACTGGTGGAAGTCGGAAGTCGGCCTCGATGAAGTCACGACGATGCCCAGCGCCTCGTTCCTGTCTTCCGGCGGCTACCACCACCATATCGGGGCAAACCACTGGCAGAGCCGCGGCGCGGGCCCGCGCGATCCCGAGCGCAATGGCCTCGCCTATGTGACGCTGGCGGGTTCGGGCATCCAGGCCGAGCGCGAACTGCTCGACCCCTGGGGCACCCGTATCCGCCTGCAGCCGGGGGCCTGAGGCCCGATCAGGCTGGAATGCGGACGGTGGCGCGCAAGCCGCCGCCCGGCGCATCGGACAGCGTGACATCGCCGCCATGGAAGCGCGCGATGTCGCGGGCGATCGGCAGGCCGAGGCCGGTGCCGCTCTCGTCGAGATTGCGCGCTTCGTCGAGCCGGTAAAATGGCCGGAACACAGCCTCGCGCTCCGCCTCTTCGATGCCCGGCCCGTCGTCGTCGACATGGATGACGAGCCAGCCGTCGACATGCGAGCCGTGCAGTTCGATGCGGTCGCCGTGCCGGCACGCATTCATCACTAGGTTGGACAGGCAGCGCTTGAAATCGTTCGGGCGGATGCTGACGATCGGATCGCCTGTGAAGTCCTGCGAAACGTCGTGCCCCACCCGACTGGCGTTCTCCGCGACCTCAGCCAGCAGCGTCGCGATATTGGTCGCCGCCGTCGGCTCGTCCGCGTCATCGCGGGCAAAGGCCAGATAGCCCTCCAGCATCCGCTGCATGTCGTCCACGTCGCGGCGCATGGCGCGGATGTCGGGCGTTTCGCGCAGCAGCGCCAATTGCAGGCGGAAGCGCGTCAGCACGGTGCGCAGGTCGTGGCTGACGCCGGCCAGCATCGTCGTGCGCTGTTCCATCTGCCGCTCGATGCGGTTGCGCATTTCCATGAAGGCGGCGCTAGCGCGTCGCACCTCGCGCGCGCCGCGCGGATTGAAATCCGCCATTTCGCGGCCCATGCCGAAATTCTCGGCCGCATCGGCGAGCTGCTGGATCGGGCGGATCTGATTGCGCAGGAAGGCGATCGCGATCGTAAGCAGCACCAGGCTGGTGCCCACCATCCAGAAGATGAAGATCTCGGAATTGGAGGCATAGGTCTGGCTACGGCGAGCCAGCACGCGCAGCACCTTGTCGCCGAGCTGGATGCGGATCTCGACGAGGTTGGAGCGCCCGACCGTGTCGATCCAGTAGGGCTTGTTGATCTGACGGCCGATCTCGCGCGACAGCGCGCTGTCGAGCAGCGAGAAGAACGGCTTCGGCGCCGCCGGCGGCAGCGGCTCGTTGGGGATGACCGAAATGGTCAGGCCGAGCCGGTCCTGCGCGATGCGGATGATCTGGGTGAAGTTGGGATCGGCGGGATAGGTGTCGATCAGGTCAACGATCGCCGCGATGTCGCGCACGGTCGCGGCCGAAAGGCGCTGCGTCACCGTCTGCCAGTGCCGCTCCATGAAGACGAAGGCAACCACCGACTGCAGGATGACGATCGGCGTGATGATGATGATCAGCGCGCGGGCATAGAGCCCCTTCGGCATCGCCGCCGCCATCCGCTTGCCGAGGAAGCGATAAGGCACCAGCAAGACGTCGAGGACAGGTTGCGCGCGGCGCGCAAGCCGGCGCAGAGAATTGGCAGCCGGCGATCGGGCCAGGCGGCGCAGCGCGACCACGGCGGGCCACTCAGCCCAGCCGCCGGTCACGCGACGGCTTGGGATGGAAGGCGGAAGCTTGTCCATCAGCGCCGACCCCGAGTAGCGACAGCCGACTGGCGGGATGGCGTCACGCTTCGGTCACCAGACGGTAGCCAATGCCGCGCACCGTCTGCAGGAAGAGCGGGTTGGCGGGATCGACCTCGATCTTGCGGCGGAGCCGGTTGATCTGCACGTCGATGGTACGCTCCCCGGCCGGCTCGTCCTCGGCCAGCAGCGACAGGCGCGGCACGGTCTCGTTCGGCGTCTCGGCGAAGACGGCCATGATCTGGCGCTCGCGATCCGTCAGCCGGATCGTCTCCTGCCCGCGCCGCAGCTCGCGCCGGGCGATGTGGAAGGTGAACGGCCCGAAGCGGACCTGCTCGATCAGCGGCGCCGCGGTCGCGGTGCCGCGCTTCAGGATCGCGTTGATCCGCAGCAGCAGTTCCCGCGGCTCGAACGGCTTGCCGAGATAATCGTCGGCGCCGAGCTCCAGCCCCTTGATGCGGCTCTCGATCTCGGTGCGCGCGGTCAGCATGAGGATCGGCACCTCCATCGTCTCACGCAGGCTCCGGAGAAGCTCGAGCCCGGTCTCGCCCGGCATCATCACGTCGACGACGAGCAGATCGAAGGCGAGGCCGCCGAGCCGGCCGCGCGCCTCGGCGGCGTTGGCCGCGACATCGACGCGAAAGCCGTTGTCGTTGAGGTAGCGCGACAGAAGCGTGCGAATGCGGGCATCATCGTCGATGACGAGAAGATGCGGCGCATCATCGGCCAGGGGGGCGGTTGCCAAATCGCTCATCACGCATACTCCACGCGCATCACTGCTCGATCATCTGGGCGACCTTATCCCGTTCGGACGGATCGATCATCAGGCGAAGGAAGCGCTCGGCCGCGAGGCGCCCTTCCGGACCCAACGGCTCAAGCGCGGTACGGATGCGTTCCGCCTGCGGTTCGGTGAGACGCTGGTCGAGCGCCCTGCCCTTGGCGGTCGGATAAAGCAGCCTCTGCCGGCGGTCGACGGGCCCCGGCACCTGCTCGATATAGCCGGTATCGATCAGCTGCTTGAGCACGCGCCCGAGGCTCTGCTTGGTGATCTTCAGGATGTCCAGCAGGTCGGCGACGCGCATGCCCGGGTGACGGTTGACGAAGTGGACCACGCGGTGATGGGCACGGCCGAACTGGAACTTCGCCAGCACGACGTCCGGATCGGAGACGAAGTCCCGATAGGCGTAGAAGAGCAACTCGATCAGCACCAGTTCGGGCTGTTCCTGGATCGAAAGAGGCGTTTTGACGGACTCGTCGCGCTGCACGGATGCCGGTCCCTTCGAATCGGTCGCGAAATTTATGTCAGCCATATTGACATATTTTGGTTCGATTGTTACCTGATGAGTGGCCGCGACGAAATGATCGAACGCGCCAGCCGTTTCCCTTCCCGCGACACCCTCTCGCGCGATCGCGTTTCGACCGGCACTTTACCGACTGTTTCAAGGCGGCGCAAAAAAGTCGTTGCTGGAACTGGCTTTACTTTGCCCAACCGGCGCGAGAAATAGGCACGACAATCAACGCCAACAGGGCGCGGCCGCAGCCGGCGGCCGATATGGAGTGAGGAAAATGAGCGCGGTCCCCTTCGACCAGAAAGATGGTTGGATCTGGATGAACGGATCCTTCGTTCCGTGGAAGGACGCGAAGATTCACGTACTCACCCATGGCCTGCACTATGCCAGCGCCGTGTTCGAAGGTGAGCGCGCCTATAACGGCACCATCTTCAAGCTGCGCGAGCACACCGAGCGGCTGTTCCATTCGGCCGAAATCCTCGATTTCAAGATCCCATACACGATCGAGGAGATCGATGAGGCCTCGAACGCGACGCTCGCCAAGAACGGCCTGGTCGACGGCTATCTGCGCCCCATCGCCTGGCGCGGCAGCGAGGCCATGGGCGTCTCGGCCCAGAAGAACAAGATCAACGTCGCCATCGCCGCCTGGGAATGGCCGTCCTACTTCACCCCTGCCGAGCGCCTGAAGGGCATCCGTCTCGACTGGGCGAAGTATCGCCGTCCCGATCCGCGCACCGCCCCGTCGCTGGCCAAGGCGTCGGGTCTCTACATGATCTGCACGATCTCCAAGCATGCCGCCGAAGCCCGCGGCTATGCCGATGCGCTGATGCTGGACTGGGAAGGCAATGTCGCGGAATCGACAGGCGCCAACGTGTTCTTCGTCAAGGATGGCGTCATCCACACGCCGCTGGCCGACCGCTTCCTGAATGGCATCACGCGCCAGACGGTGATCGGCCTTGCCAAGTCGCGCGGCCTTGAAGTGATCGAGCGCCGGATCGCCCCGGAAGAGCTTTCGACCTTCAGCGAATGCTGGCTCTGCGGCACCGCGGCCGAAGTCACGCCCGTCTCCGAGATCGGCGAGCACAAGTTCACGCCGGGCAAGATCAGCGCGGACCTGATGCAGGCCTATACGGACCTCGTCCAGGGCGCCAAGGTCCTCGCCTGATCCAGTCGCTGGATCCTCGAGAAACAAAAGAAACGGCCGGAGATTTCTCCGGCCGTTTTTTCTTTGTCGGCATGTCAGATGATTTGCGCGCCGAGTTGTGCCCGCCAGTGCTGGCAGCGCTCCTTCAGGATCGCATTGCGGATATAGGCGGATTCCTCGGGCTCCAGCCGCTCGAGCACGTCAAGACGAAAGGCATCCGCGCCATGCCGGTTCCAGGCAGCCTGCAGGCTCGCCGCCGTGCACGTGCCATGTCCGAGCGTGAACCAGAGACGGTTCTGGATCGCATCGAGATTGGGCGCCTTGCCGACCCAGGCTTCGCCCGTCGTGGCGCAGCGGACGGCATAGATGCCAACGCTGTCTTCCCGCTTCTTGTAGGCGGAAATGGCCGCCTTCCGCTCGTCGCGCTGCATGTCATCCGCTCCCCGGATCGTCTTGTTGAGAGCGGCCACGATCGAGCAGCCGCACAGCGCGGCCTTTTACCCGGGCAATATTCCAATGTCAAATATTACCCGGGTTTAATTAGATCTTGTCAGCCGATTGTGCGCTTAGCGCTTAGCGCTCGTCGGTCGAGGGCGCGGCAACGATATGGCCCTGGGTCAACACCGCCAGCTTGGCCTCCAGCTCGGCGACCCGCGCCGTCAGTGCCTCGTTCTCGCTGCGCGCCTTCTGCGCCATCTCGCGAACGACATCGAACTCATCGCGCTTGACGAAGTCCATATCGGCAAACAGGCGTTCGGCCTGATGCTTCATCACGGTCTCGGCTTCGCGCTTGACGCCCTGCGCCATGCCGGCGGCGTCGGTCATCAGCTTGGCGAATTCGTCGAACAGCCGGTTCGGGGTCGTGTTCATGGGCAGCCTCCGGGGTAACGGTATCTCCCTTCTAGTATGGTTGCGTGCCCTCTGGCGAACAAGGTGTCGAGGGGTCGCGCACGCCCGGGCTTGACCCTTCCCCCCGGATCAGCGCACCAATGCCGCCCGACCGACCGCCGGAGCCCCTTGATGCTGTTCGCCCTGCCCTTCCCGGCCATCGACCCGACCCTGATCCAGATCGGCCCGTTCGCGATCCGCTGGTACGCGCTCGCCTATATCGTCGGCATCCTGATCGGCTGGTGGTACGCCAAGCGCCTCGTCAACAATGCCAAGCTTTGGGGCCCGGCCGGCGCGCCGATGAAGCCGATCGACATCGACGACTTCGTGGTCTGGGCGACCATCGGCATCATTGTCGGCGGACGGGCAGGCTACGTTCTCTTCTACGACCTGCCGATGTTCCTGGCCGCCCCCTGGCAGATCTTCCAGGTGTGGAATGGCGGCATGTCCTTCCATGGCGGCTTCCTCGGCACCGTCATCGCCATGATCCTGTTCGCGCGGTCGCGCAAGATCCCGACCTGGTCGATGATCGACGTCGTCGCGCCTTCCGTCACCTTCGGCCTGCTGTTCGGCCGCATCGCCAATTTCATCAATGGCGAGCTCTGGGGCCGCCCGACCGATGTCGCCTGGGCGATCATCTTCCCGAATGCCGATAGCCAGCCGCGCCATCCGAGCCAGCTTTACGAAGCCCTGCTGGAGGGGCTCGTGCTTTTCCTTGTACTGCGCTTCTTCACCCACAAGCAGCTGCGCCTGCGCCAGCCCGGCTTCATCTCGGCGATTTTCGCGATTGGCTATGGCCTCGCCCGCATCTTCTCGGAATTCTTCCGCGAGCCGGACATCCAGATCGGCTACTTCTCCGGCGGCCTCACCATGGGCATGCTGCTGTCGCTGCCGCTGGTGATCGCCGGCATCATACTGCTCGTCGTTGCCTCGCGCCGTCCGGTCGCCACTGCATGACGCCGCTGGCCGAAAAGCTGGTCCATCGTATCGAGAATTTCGGCCCGATCACCATCGCCGACTATATGGCCGCCTGTCTCGGCGACCCCGAGTTTGGCTACTACACGACGCGCGAACCGTTCGGATCCGCCGGCGATTTCGTCACCGCGCCGGAAGTGAGCCAGATGTTCGGCGAACTGATCGGGATGTGGGCGGTGGAAACATGGCGGCGCATGGGTAGCCCCGCCGCCTTCGTCCTGGCGGAGATCGGCCCCGGCCGTGGCACGCTCATGGCCGATGCGCTGCGCGCAGCGAAGATCGCGCCCGACTTCGAAAAGGCCGCGACCATCGCCCTCGTCGAAACCAGTCCCCGGCTGCGCGCCATCCAGGCCGATACGCTCGCCGGGCACGTCATCGACTGGATCGAACACATCGACGCGCTGCCGGAAGGCCCGGCGATTGTCGTCGCCAACGAACTCTTCGACGCGCTGCCGGTCCGGCAGTTCCTCCGCACGGCGGATGGCTGGGCGGAACGGATGGTCGGCGTCAGCGACGGCCGGCTCGCCTTCGGCCTCCGGGCGAATGCGCATTTCGACGGCGCCGACGACCGCGCGCCGGAAGGCTCGTTGGTCGAGACCGCCACGATCTCGGCGGCGATCATGGCGACGCTCGCCGCCCGGCTGCAACGGTCCGGCGGCGCCTTCCTGGCGATCGACTATGGCCATGCCGAGTCCGGCTATGGCGACACCCTGCAGGCGCTCCGCAGCCATGCCTTCGACGATCCGCTGGCCCATCCCGGCGAAGCGGACCTCACCGTGCATGTCGATTTCGCTGCGCTCGCGCGCACGGCCGAGGCAAACGGTGCCCGCGCCTCGGCTATCTGGACGCAGGGCGATTTCCTGCTCACGCTCGGCCTACTCGAACGGGCCGGCCGGCTCGGGGCCGGCAAAGACGCCGCCACGCAGGACGCGATCCGCGCTGCCGTCGAGCGCCTGGCCGGCCCGGACGCGATGGGCTCCCTGTTCAAGGTGCTCTGCGTGACGGGCGGCAATCTGGTCGCCCCGCCTTTCGGATGACATCGATTCGTCGGATCAAGCCCTACCCTTCCCGCCTCGCAGGAGACACGCCATGAAGATCACCGCCGACGCCCTCGACGCCCTCCCGGGGATCCGGCATGGCTTCTTCACGCGGCAGGGCGGCGTTTCGGAAGGCATCTATGCGAGCCTGAACTGCGGCGTCGGCTCGGCCGATGAGCGAGCGCATGTGATGGAGAACCGGGCCCGCGTCACTGCAGATCTGGGCGTCGCGGCCGACCGGCTCGCCACCCCCTACCAGGTGCACAGCCCCGACGTCGTCACCGTCGATGCGGTCTGGCCGGTTGGCGAAGGCCCCAAGGCGGACGCCGTCGTCACCAACCGCCCAGGCATCGCCATCGGCGTCGGCACGGCCGATTGCGGCCCCGTCCTGTTCGCGGATGGCGAGGCAGGCGTCGTCGGCGCGGCGCATGCCGGCTGGAAGGGCGCCTTCACCGGTGTGCTGGAGGCGACCGTCGCCGCCATGGAAGCGCTGGGCGCGCGCCGGGAACGGATCGTGGCCGTGCTCGGACCGACCATCTCCCGATCCGCCTATGAAGTCGGGCCGGAATTCCGCGCCCGCTTTCTTGAGGCCGACGCGGCCAATGATGCGTTCTTCACCCCGTCGGGGCGCGCCGAGCATCACCAGTTCGACCTGCCGGCCTTCATCGGCATGCGCCTGCGGGCCGCCGGGCTGGGCACGGTCGATGACCTGGCGCTCTGCACCTATGCCGACCCCGCCCGTTTCTTCTCCTACCGGCGCACGACCCATGCCGGCGAGCCCGACTATGGCCGGCTGCTTCATGCGATCACGATCGTCGCGTAAGTAGCCCGGAAAGCTCCACAATCATGCAGTTCGGGAAACCGCGTCTGGACCCCGTATAGAATTGCCGCTAGACAGGCTCCAGGGGTCCTGACGACCGCGCCGGAAGGACGATCGCCATGATGGTGAAGGGAAATCGGCTGCTCGCATGCGCCGCCATCCTGTTGGCCACGTTTGCTTTGGCAGCTTGCAACAATACGTTGAGCTCCGGTTCGTCGTCCGGCTCGGCGACGGCCTCCGCACCCACGACGCCAGCCCTGCCCGCGGTGCCGCTCGCCAACGCCAAGTTCTCGTTCGCGCCTGTGACGGGCGCTCCCGGCAACATCCTCACCAAGCTTTCGTCGCAACTGGGCCAGGAAGCCTTGGCGCAAAACGTCGCGCTCGTGCCGTCGGGCGATCCGCAGGCCAACTACGTGGTCAAGGGCTATCTCTCCGCCGTCGGCGACTCCACCGGCACGATCCTCGTCTATGTCTGGGACGTGCTCGACGCCAGCGGACGTCGCGTCCACCGGATTTCCGGCCAGGAAACATCGGCGAACGGCTCGCAGGATCCGTGGCAGGGCGTCGACGACGCCACCATCTCGAACGTCGCGCGCCGCACCGTTGCTTCCATCGTCGCCTGGGGATCGGGAGCGTGACCGCGACATCGACTCCAATCTGCGCTTGCCGCCCGCGCGCGAATCGCGTTTGCAGTGCGGCAGCGCAGTTGGTACAACGCGCCGCCTGAACGAACGACCTCCTTGCGGGGTCGGCTCGCCCTATACCTCCTCACGTCGGGACACGAGACCTTGAAGCTGGTTGCCGGAAACTCCAACCGGGTGCTCGCCGAGGCGATCGCCACCTATCTCGAAATCCCGCTGGCGAAGTGCTCAGTCCGTCGTTTCGCGGACGAGGAAATCTTCGTCGAGATCCAGGAAAACGTGCGCGGCGAAGACGTCTTCGTCGTCCAGTCGACCAGTTTCCCGGCCAACGACCACCTGATGGAACTGCTGATCATCATCGATGCGCTGCGCCGGTCCTCCGCGCGCCGCATCACGGCGGTCCTTCCCTATTTCGGTTACGCCCGCCAGGACCGCAAGGCCGGCCCGCGCACCCCGATCTCCGCCAAGCTGGTCGCCAATCTGATCACTCATGCCGGCGCCGATCGCGTCCTGACGCTCGACCTGCATGCCGGCCAGATCCAGGGCTTCTTCGACATCCCGACCGACAATCTGTTCGCGGTTCCCGTCATCACGCGTGACATCAAGGAACATTACGAGCTCGAGAATGTCATGGTCGTGTCGCCCGACGTCGGCGGTGTGGTGCGCGCCCGTGCGCTGGCCAAGCGCATCGATGCGCCGCTCGCCATCGTCGACAAGCGCCGCGAGCGGCCGGGCGAATCCGAAGTCATGAACATCATCGGCAATGTCGAGGGACGCGACTGCATCCTGTTCGACGACATCGTCGATTCCGGCGGCACGCTGTGCAACGCCGCCGAGGCGCTGCTGGCCCAGGGCGCGAAATCGGTCGTCGCCTACATCACCCATGGCGTGCTGTCGGGCGGCGCGGTCGCCCGCATCAGCAATTCCATGCTGAAGGAACTGGTGATCACCGACTCGATCCAGCCGACGGAAGCGGTCCAGAAGGCGCCGAACATCCGCGTCACCTCGATCTCGACCCTGATCGGCGAAGCGATCAACCGCACCGCCAGCGAGAAGTCGGTCTCGAGCCTGTTCATCTGATCGCGCTGCATACAAGAAAAAGGCCCGGATGCCAGTCAGGCAGTCGGGCCTTTTTTTCGTTTTCAGCTGCATGCCACCGTTCAATAGCGGAAGCCGACCTTTCTCAATCCTGCCCTTAGGGAGCGCCCACCCGCCTCAGGCGGTCTTGGGACGGGATGCGGCTCGCCCCTACCGGGCGCCGTCCATGCCGACGAGCGCCACCTTGGCATAGCCGACGTCGCGCAGCTTGTTCATCAGTTCCATGACGTCGCCATAGGCCACCTTGCGATCGGCGCGGAGATAGAGCCGCTCTTCGCGATTCCCCTTGGTCAGCGCGTCGAGCGCCGGACCGAGGCCTTCGGCCGCGATCGGATCATTGCCGAGAACCAGCGACAGGTCCGGCTTGAGCGACAGGAAGATCGGCTTGTCGGTGCGGGGCGCCGCCTTGGCGTTGGAGCGCGGCAGGTCGACGGGCGCATCGACGGTCGCCAGCGGCGCGGCGACCATGAACACGATCAGCAGCACGAGCATCACGTCGATGAACGGCGTGACGTTGATTTCGCTGTTCTCGACCAGTTCGTCGTCGTGATGGGTGAGCTTGCCTGCCATGGCTTCCCTCACTCCGCCGCGGCGAGGCGCGAAGGGCCTCGCGCGTCGGCTCGGTCCAGATCGCGCGAGACGAGGCGCATCGTCTCGGCCGAGACGTCGGCGATCACCGCCTTGTTGCCGGCGATGATGCGGGCGAACACATTGTAGAACAGCACGGCGGGGATGGCGGCGACCAGGCCGATCGCGGTCGCGAACAGTGCTTCGGCGATGCCGGGGGCGACGACGGCGAGATTGGTCGTGTTGGCCTGACTGATGCCGATGAACGAATTCATGATGCCCCAGACCGTGCCGAAGAGGCCGATAAAGGGCGAAAGCGAGCCGACCGTCGCGAGCACCGCCGTGCCGCGGATCATCTCGCGCCCCGCGCCGGATTCGATCCGTTCGAAGCGCGAGGCGACGCGTTCCTTGATGCCTTCGGCCGAAAGCCCGGCTGACAGCGACACTTCCTCGACGGCGGCCTGCACCAGCCTGGCGGCCGGATCCTTGCGCCGTCCGACCTGTGCTTCCGCCTCGGGCAGCGTGCGCGAGCGTGCGACCCGCTCTCCCAGCGCCCGCGTCTTGTGGCGCAATGCTGCGAGTTCCAGCGTCTTCGACAGGAAGATCGCCCAGGTCAGGATCGAGGCGGCGATCAGCACGCCGATGACGCCCTTCACCACGATGTCGGCGTTGGTGAACATCCCGATCGGCGACAGGTCATGCGGCAGGGTCGAACGATCGACGCCGGGTTCACCGGCCGGCGCCTCGACCGAATCCGGCAAGGCGGGCTCGGGAGCGATCGGCTGCGCCGGAGTCGGTGCTGCTGCCGCGGGCGCGGAGGCGGCCGGCGCCTCTCCGGCCTGGCCGAACGCCATCGTGCTGCCGATGGGGAGCGACAGGGCGACGATGGCGACCCAGAGGGCCGCCCCCCGACAAAGACTAGCAAGCATGGCGACACGTACCGTTTTAAAGATGAGTATGACACTCCGAATAACGCACGGACCCAGCCGACGCAACCCGCGCGCTCCGTGGCGCGGGCGGCACGGACCGATGTGTCCGAAATTCCTGGCGCGAGGCCAGCGTTTCCGCCGCTTCCGCCGCAGCGCGCTTGTTCGATCGGACTCCCTCGTCTATAAGGACGCCGGCCGCGCCGACACCCCTGGAGGCACCGCGGCCTTTTTCTGTTTCACACAAGGAGAATACCGATGAGCAATACTTACGAGCTCACGGCCTCTGTCCGCAACCGCGTGGGCAAGGGGGCCGCCCGGGCGTCGCGTCGCGAAGGCAAGATTCCGGCCGTCATCTACGGCAACAAGCAGGCTCCGCTGGCGATCGAACTGAACCACAAAGAGATCTTCATGAAGCTCCACGCTGGTGGCTTCCTGACGACCGTGGCCACGATCGACGTCAACGGCGAGAAGATCAGCGTGATCCCGCGCGACTACGCGCTGCACCCCGTTACCGATCAGCCGATCCACGTCGATTTCCTGCGCGTCTCCGCTGGCTCGACCCTGCACGTCCAGATCCCCGTGCAGTTCATCAATGAAGAGCAGTCGCCCGGCCTCAAGCGCGGCGGCGTGCTGAACATCGTTCGTCACGAGATCGAAGCAACGGTCCAGGCCGATGCGATCCCCGATCACATCGTTGTCGACCTCGCCGGCCTCGACATCAACGATTCGATCCACATTTCGGCCGTCCAGCTTCCCGCTGGCGTGACCCCGGTCATCTCCGAGCGTGACTTCACGATCGCGACGATCGCGGCTCCGGCCGCTCTGAAGAGCGAAGAAGACGAAGCTGCGGCCACAGAGGCTGCTCCCGCCGCCAAGGCGTAAGCTTCGGCACTTTCCCGGTTTTTGCGTGGGGGAAGCAGGATGCTCCTCATTGTCGGCCTCGGTAACCCGGGAAGCCAATACGCGCTCAACCGGCACAATATCGGCTTCATGGCGGCGGATGCGATCCACCGCCGCCATGGCTTCAGCCCCTGGCGCTCGCGCTTCCAGGCGCTGGTCTCCGAGGGCACGCTCGCGGGGCGCAAGACCCTCCTGATGAAGCCCCAGACCTACATGAACGAAAGCGGCCGCGCCGTCGGCGAAGCCGCCCGGTTTCACAAGATTCCCAACGCCGATATCGTCGTCATGCATGACGAGCTCGACCTGCCCGCGGCCAAGATCCGGATGAAGACCGGCGGCGGCCATGGCGGCCATAATGGCCTGCGCTCGATCTCGGCGCATGTCGGCGAGGACTATCGGCGGCTGCGGCTGGGCATCGGCCATCCGGGTTCCAAGGAACTCGTGCACGGCTACGTGCTGCATGATTTCGCCAAGGTCGACGGCGAGTGGATCAATCTGCTGCTCGACGCCGTGGCCGACAATGCCGCGCTGCTGGCCGACGGCAAGGATGCCACCTTCGCCAACCGGCTGCACCGCAGCCTCGAGCCCGACAAGCCGGCAAAAGCCCCGAAGGGCGACAAGCCGGCCAAGCCGGACGCGGCCGAAAGGCCGGCGAAGACCGCCAAGGTCGAGGCGACGGCTTCCGCTGGCGCGTCGGGCACACCATCATCTTCACCAGCTTCGCCGCCGGCCGGTGGGCCGTTCGCGGCGGGGCTGAAGCGCCTCTTCGGCGCCAAGGACGAGTAAGGAACATTATGGGCTTCAAATGCGGGATCGTCGGCCTGCCGAATGTCGGCAAGTCGACCCTTTTCAACGCGCTGACCAAGACGGCGGCGGCGCAGGCGGCGAACTATCCGTTCTGCACCATCGAGCCGAATACCGGCGAAGTCGCGGTTCCCGACCCGCGCCTCGACAAGCTGGCCGCGGTCGGCAAGTCGCAGCAGATCGTGCCGACCCGCCTGACCTTCGTCGACATCGCCGGCCTCGTGCGCGGCGCCTCGAAGGGTGAAGGCCTCGGCAACCAGTTCCTCGCCAACATCCGCGAAGTCGACGCCATCGCCCATGTGCTGCGCTGCTTCGAAGATGGCGACATCACCCATGTCGAAGGCCGTATCGATCCGGTCTCCGATGCCGAGACCGTCGAAACCGAGCTGATGCTCGCCGACCTCGACAGCCTGGAGCGCCGCGTGACCCCGCTGCGCAAACGCGCCGCCACCGACAAGGAAGCCAAGGCCCAGGTCGTGCTGATGGACGCCGCGCTGGAACTGCTGCGCCAGGGCAAGCCCGCGCGCCTGCTCGACGTCTCCGCCGATGACCGGCCCATGTTCGACGCGCTCAACCTGCTGACGTCGAAGCCGGTCCTCTATGTCTGCAACGTCGAGGAATCCGCGTCGGCCACCGGCAACGCGCATTCCGACCGCGTATTCGAGATGGCCAAGGCGCAGGGCGCCGGCTGCGTGACGATTTCGGCCGCGATCGAATCCGAGATCGCCCAGCTCGACGCCGCTGAGCAGGCGGAGTTCCTGGAGACGCTCGGCCTGGAAGAGCCGGGCCTCGACCGCCTGATCCGCGCCGGCTACGACCTGCTCGGCCTGATCACCTACTTTACGGTCGGCCCGAAGGAAGCCCGCGCCTGGACGATTACCAAGGGCACCAAGGCCCCCCAGGCCGCCGGCGTCATCCACTCGGATTTCGAGCGCGGCTTCATCCGCGCCCAGACGATCGCCTTTGACGACTACACCCGCCTCGGCGGCGAAGCCGGCGCCAAGGAAGCGGGCCGCGCGCGCGACGAAGGCAAGGAATATGTCGTCGCCGATGGCGACGTGCTGCTGTTCCGCTTCAACACCTGAGGCGCAACGCCCCGACAAGCAAAAGCCCCGGCGAACATCCCTTCGCCGGGGCTTTTTCTATTCTGCCTTGGAAGCTTCGGAGCCCTGCTGGGCCTATGGCTCAGGCGGCGTCGTTGGTCTTCTGCTTTTCAGGCTCGGCAGCGACGATCGTCGCCTCCGCCGCGTCGACCAGAGCCTTCGTGGCTTCTTCCACGAGCCGGTCGGCAGCTTCGGTGGCCGCGTCCTTCGGCGTGTCCTGAGGCGCTTCCTGGACCACCTCCACCAGCGCTTCCTCGACCGCCTTCATGACGGCGGCGTCCGCCAGCTTGGCCGTCTTCTTCGAGTCGGCCTTCTTGGATTCGCCGCGCTTCGGTTCCGGCGCCTTCACCTCGGGTGCCTTCACCTCCGACGCCACGGCCTCCGCAGCCTTGGCGGCCGGCGCCTGCACGTCCGGAGCTTTCGTCTCAACCGCTTTGGGGTCGCTCGCCTTCACTTCCGCCGGCTTCACCTCAGGAGCCTTGGGCTCGACAGGCTTGGCCTCCGCGATCGGGGCCGTGGCGATGGCGGGCTTGGTCTCGACGCCAGGCGGCTTGACCTCGACGGCGGCAGCCTTGACGGGCTCCGGCTTGGCTTCGTCGCGTCGCGCTGAGATGACCGGCGGCGCTTCCCATTTCGGTGCCGCGGCCTCTTCGAGATGTAGCCTCGCACCGGCAAGGCCCGCATCCGTCACGGCGGGAGCCGCCGTCGTCGCGGCCGCGCGCGCGGCAGCCGCCGCCACGCCGTCGCGTCGGGCGCGGATCTCGGCCAGCCTCGCCTCCAGCGAACTGGTCTCGCTCGATTTTCCTTCCAGACGCGGCTCGGGAACACGCGCCGTCTCCGACGTCCGCGCCGCGGGCGCCCTCGTCTCGCTCCAGCGGCCCTCAGCGCGCGTCGCGACAGGCGCCGTAACCGGCTCTGGCGGCGCCGGCAGCATCTCCTCGAACGCCATGACGAACGGGTCTTCGACTACGGGCACGGGCGCAGCGACGAAAGGCGCGCGCTCCGGCGGGGCCGCGATATTGTCCCGGATGTCCATCAGGTTCTCGTTGACGCGGAACAGCATGATGACGGCTTCGCAGGCCACGCGCGCCGCGACGATCGCCGCCAGCGTGCCGATGATGCTGAAGGCGATGGCGAGCAGCGCATTGACCGGGGCGAGTTGGACCAGCGCCAGGCCGTTCAGGAGTCCCGAAATGCCGAACAGCACGGCGATGGCTGCGAGCAGCCAGAACAGGAGTTCGATGACCGACGTCGCAACGAACCGATCCCATTTGAAGAGGTCAAAGAAGGAGGTCATGTCGTCATCCCAATGAAGCACTCCACGCGCATCGCAGCGCTCCGTCCGCCGGCGAGTCGCGCCAGACTCTCATAATTCCCGGCGCGCCGCATCTTCCCAAGCCTTGAAGCCCTCATCGGCCAGCATTGTGGCCACATATTCCGCGGCATGCTCCGAGAGTTCCGGCTCATAGGTCCGGAACCGGCTGACGACCGGGGCGTACATGGCGTCCGCAATCGTCCGATGTCCGAACAGATAGGGGCCACCCAGTCCAAAGGCAGTACGGCAATCGCGGAAGATCGCATCGATGCGCGCAATGTCCTCGGCAACGCCGGGCTCGTCGAGGCCGGCGCCTGGGAAATGCTCGAACAGATCCATCGCAAGCGCCATCCGAAGCGGCCGGAAGCCCGAATGCATTTCGGCGGAGATCGAGCGCGCGGTCGCGCGGGCCATGCGATCGGACGGCCAGAGCCCGCGATCGGGATAGCACTCGGCCAGATATTCGCAGATCGCCAGCGAATCCCAGATCTTAATCGGCACCTGGGTGCGGCGGTCGATCAGCAGCGGCACGAGGCCGGTCGGCCCGAGAGCGGCCGCCTCCGCCTTGCCGGCCGCCGTGCGATGCTGCAGCACCACCTCGTCAAAGGACGCGCCGGTCTGCCGCAGGACCAGCCAGGGCCGCATCGACCAGCTCGACCATTGGCGCGAGCCGATAACTACAGTGAAGTCCGGCATGTCAGTGCCCTTCGAAGGTGACGAGCGTGCGGACCGGAACGTCGAGCGCCCGGAGCTTGGCCGCGCCGCCCAGTTCCGGCAGGTCGATGATGAAGCAGGCCGCCTCGACGATGGCGCCGCGCTGGCGCAGCAGCTTGACCGCGCCCTCGGCCGTGCCGCCCGTCGCGATCAGGTCGTCGACCAGGATCACCCGGTCGCCCTTGCCGACCGCATCGACATGCATCTCCATCTCGTCCGTGCCGTATTCGAGCGCATAGGACATGCTGACCGTGTCGAAGGGCAGCTTGCCCTTCTTGCGGATCGGCACGAAGCCGGCCGAAAGCTGGTGCGCCACGGCGCCGCCGATGATGAAGCCGCGCGCTTCGATGCCGGCGACCTGGTCGACCTTGGCGCCTGCCCAGGGCTGGACCAGTTCGTCGATCGTGCGGCGGAAGGCGCGCGCATTGCCGAGCAGCGTGGTGATGTCACGGAACTGGACGCCCGGCTTCGGGTAGTCCGGGATCGTGCGGATCGAGGTGGCGATGTCGTTCAGGGCAGAGGTCATGATGGCTTTCAGATTTCTGCGGATATTGGCTAAGGCTTGCCCCAGCTTTCGGCCCGCGTCCAGTTCCAAGACGGCAAACGCTGCGGCGTTTGGCCGATAGCAGGGGGTCAGCGCGCCAGCACGCGGCCGGCAACGGCGTCGAGCTTGGCCATCAGCTCGGGATCGCGCGCATGCGGGGCTGTCATGATGGCGTGCTCGAGCGCGCGGTCGGAGCCGATCGGGCACGGTTCATGCTCGGCCGGGAAATCGCGCGCCAGCCGCGCCACCAGGCGCTGCGCCTTGTCGCGGTTGTCGCCGAGAACCTTGATCACCGCTTCTACCGATACCGCCTCATGGCCGGGGTGCCAGCAATCATAGTCGGTCACCATGGCGATGGTAGCGTAGGCGATCTCCGCCTCGCGGGCGAGCTTGGCCTCTGGCATGTTGGTCATGCCGATGACCGACGCGCCCCAGCTTCGGTAGAGGTGCGATTCGGCGACCGAAGAGAATTGCGGCCCCTCCATGCAGACATAGGTGCCGCCGACATGATGGTCGATCGCTTCGGCCTCGGCGGCGCGCCGGATCTGCTCGACCAGCTTCGGCGCCACCGGATGGGCCATCGAGACATGCGCGACGCAGCCATTGCCGAAGAAGCTGGAGACCCGCGCCACCGTCCGGTCGATGAACTGATCGACGATGACGAACTCGCCGGGAAAATGCTCCTGCTTCAGCGAGCCGACGGCGGAGACGGAAACGAGATCGGTGACGCCGGCGCGCTTCAGCGCATCGATATTCGCGCGATAGTCGATGCCGGATGGCGACAGGCGATGGCCGCGGCCGTGGCGCGGCAGGAAGACGATCTCCGTCGCGCCGATCCGGCCGAAGCGGAGCTGGTCGGAAGGCTGGCCCCAGGGGCTCTCGACGAAGCGCCATTCCGCGCCTTCAAGGCCCGGCAGGTCATAGAGCCCCGACCCGCCGATGATGCCGAGAACCGCCTTGGTCATGGATCCGTACCTGCCTTGTCCGTTGAGCCGCGAAGATGGCAAAGCGGCCGGACAAGCTCAAGCGGGATCGGCAGAGGGCGGGCGACGCTATCGCGCCTTCGACCAACCGCCCTCACCTGCGGATGGATGGATCCCGGCGCGTAGGCCGGGATGACGGCGAGCGCGGAGAACCGCCGACGCTTCCTGCCGGCTCGGACAGAAAAGACACCCTCCGCCGTCATCCCTGCGAAAGCAGGGATCCACGGTTCCGACCAAGCAGCGCCAGGCGAACCTCGCGCTGCTTCAAGTTAACCGCTTTGAGGCATCCAGACGGGCCGACCTACGGCCACTTCACCACGGGCGGCATCGACGACAGGATCGAGTCGATGTTGCCGCCGGTCTTGAGGCCGAAGATCGTGCCGCGATCGTAGAGCAGGTTGAACTCGACATAGCGGCCGCGCCGGATCAACTGTTCCTCACGGTCGGCCTCGGTCCAGGGCGTCTCGAAATTGGCGCGCACGGCCGCCTCGTAAGCGGCGAGGAAGCTGATGCCGACATCTTGGGTGAAGGCGAAATCAGCGTCCCAGTCACCGGATTGGTGGCCGTCATAGAAGATGCCGCCAGTGCCGCGCGGCTCGTTGCGGTGCTTCAGGAAGAAATACTCGTCGCACCACGTCTTGTAGCGCTCGTAGTCGGCGACCGTATGGCGCTCGCAGGCGCCGCGCATGGCGGCGTGGAAGGCGACGCTGTCGGGATCTTCCTGCGTTCGCCTACGGTCCAGCACCGGCGTCAGGTCGGCGCCGCCGCCGAACCACTGCTTGGTCGTCACCACCATGCGCGTGTTCATGTGCACGGCCGGCACGTTGGGATTGGTCATGTGCGCGATCAGCGAGATGCCGGCGGCCCAGAAGCGCGGATCCTCCGACGCGCCCGGCATTTCCTTGGCGAATTCCGGCGCGAAGCTGCCATGCACCGTCGAGACGTGCACGCCGACCTTTTCGAACAGGCGGCCATGCATCAGCGCCATGGTGCCGCCGCCGCCCGGCGCGCCGGTGTGATCGGTGCGCTTCCAGGGCTTGCGCTCGAACCGGCCGACCTTGTCGCCATAGAGCGCGGGCGATGCCGCGTCCTCCAGCGCCTCGAAGCCGGCGATGATGCGACCCTGCAATTCGGCGAACCAGGTGCTCGCGCGGGCCTTCTTGTCCTCGATTGCGTCAGGCAGTGCCATGTGTGTCTTCCTCAACAGCGGGTCCGCCCGGCAGGCCACCGGTCTGCCTGAGCGCCTCGCCAGTTACCATGGCGACCGTCATGGCGAGATTGATCGAGCGCAATCCCGGCCGCATCGGGACGATCAGTCGCGCTTCGGCGCGTTCGTGCACGGATGGCGGCACGCCCGCGCTCTCGCGACCGAACAACAGGATGTCATCCGGCCGGAAGGCGAAATCGGTATAGGGGATCGCGGCCTTGGTCGAGAGCAGCACCAGCCGGCTGCCCTGCTCCGCCCGGAAAATCTCGAAGGATTCGAAAGAAATGTGGCGGCGAAGCGCGGCGCGCTCCACATAGTCCATGCCCGCCCGCTTCAATCCGCGATCCGACAGGTCGAAGCCGGCAGGCTCTATGATGTCGACATCCACGCCCATGCAGGCAGCGAATCGCAGGATCGCCCCTGTATTGTGGGGGATGTCGGGCTGATAAAGCGCAATGCGGGGCATCTGGCCTTCATATATTGGATTGGCGCGGCAGGCTCGCGGCAAGGGTGATACAGGATCCGGCATGCTCCGCTACTTTGAACATCTGATCGATCCGTTTGTCCCTGAGGAAAACGATCCGCCGACCGGCCTGCTCGCCTTCTACCGCCATTTCCTCATGCCCGTCTGGCCTTATGTCGTCGCGCTGATGGCAGCCGGCCTCGCCGTTTCGCTGGCCGAGGTCGCGATCTATTCCTATGTCGGCCGCCTGGTCGATCTGATGGCCAACGGCCAGACGGCGACCTTCCTGGCCGATCATGGCTGGCAACTGGCCGGCATGGCCGTCGTGGTCCTGTTCCTGCGGCCGCTGGTCAACGCGATCCAGACCATCCTGTCGAACCAGACCCTGCCGCCGGCCCTGACCGCGCGCGTGCGCTGGCTCAACCATCTGCATGTGATCGGCCAGTCCTATTCGTTCTTCCAGAACGATTTCTCCGGCCGCATCGTCACCAAGATCGTGCAGACCGGCTCCGCGCTGACGCAGTCGATCACACAGGTGATCGATGCGCTCTGGGTGATCTCGGTCTTCGTCGTCTCAGCGCTGTTCATCTTCGCCGATGTCAGCCTGCTGATGGCGGTGCCGCTGGCGATCTGGGTCGTGGCGCTGGCGACGCTCGCCTATTTCTTCGTGCCCAAGGTGCGCAAGCGCGCCGCCGCCGCGTCCGAGGCGCGCTCGCTTCTGACCGGCAAGCTCGCCGACATCTACGGCAACATCCAGACGGTGAAGCTGTTCGCCCGCGACGGCCGCGAGGAAGACACGGCCCGCAACGCCATCGCCGAACAGACCGGCCGGATGCTCGACCAGAACCGGCTGCTCACCACGCTGTCGATCCTGATGCAGTTCACCAATGCCCTGCTGATCGGAGCGACGGGCGCGGCGGCGGTCGTGCTCTGGATGCGCGGCTCGATCAGCGCCGGCGAGACGGCGGTGGCGCTCGGCCTCGTCATGCGGCTCACCGTCATGTCCGGACGGGTGATGATGACGCTCACCGGCCTGTTCGACAATGTCGGCACGGTCGAGGATGGCATGCGCACGATCGCCCGCCCGCATGGGCTGATCGACCAGCCCGACGCGCCGCAGCTGATCGTCAGCAAGGGCGAAATCGCCTTCGACGACGTGGTCTTCAACTATGGCGGCCAGACGCCGGTGCTGCGCGGCGTCAACCTGGTGGTCAAGCCCGGCGAACGCATCGGCCTGGTCGGCCGTTCCGGCGCCGGCAAGACGACGATGGTGAGCCTGCTGCTGCGCCTCTACGACCTCGAGAGCGGCGCGATCCGCATCGACGGCCAGGATATCTCCACCGTCACGCAAGGCTCGCTGCGCGCCGCGATCGGCGTCGTCACGCAGGACACGGCGCTGCTGAACCGCTCGGTGCGCGACAACATCCGCTACGGCCGGCCCGACGCCGACGACGCAGCCGTGCGGCTGGCGGCGCGCCAGGCCGCCGCCGACGGCTTCATCGAGGGTCTCGCCGACCCGCGCGGCCGCACCGGTTATGACGCCCATGTCGGCGAACGCGGCGTGAAGCTGTCCGGCGGCCAGCGCCAGCGCATCGCCATCGCCCGCGTGCTGCTCAAGGACGCGCCGATACTCGTGCTCGACGAGGCGACCTCGGCGCTCGATTCGGAAATCGAGTCGGTGATCCAGGAACAGCTCGAGGGGCTGATGGCGGACAAGACGGTGATCGCCATCGCGCACCGCCTGTCCACCATCGCGGCGATGGACCGCCTCGTCGTCATGGACGAAGGCCGGATCGTCGAGACCGGCACGCATCAGGAACTGCTGGCAGCGCAAGGCCTCTATGCCTCGCTCTGGGCCCGCCAGTCCGGCGGCTTCATCGGCGGCCTCACCCCGCACGAGATCGCGGCGGAGTAGCGCGACGGGTGACAAGCCAAGCGCCTGTCACCCATCCGCAACAAGACGCCCGAAAACCCGCTCGCTGCGTGAAAATGCGGGATTTGAAGTGAGATTCGCGCTAGCATCCTCTGATTGCATGAGTTGCCGCCGCATTTCGCGCGCCGCAGCGCAGATCCGGGAGGGTTGGATGGAAAATGTCCTGTTGAACATCCGGCCCGCGATCTGCCCCCGTCAGGCGATGCACGCCACGCTCTGACGCTTTCCTGGCCCCACCGGCCACTCGTCCGGACTTCCCGCTCCTGTCCGGTCCCGGTACGCCCAGGCTCCTCGCTTCCGCCGGAAGATGCGCCCTCTCCCGCCGGAGACGCGCGTCCGCAATGCAACGTCGAGCCGCGCGCCCGAGGCGCGGTCCAGCATCCAAACTCTGGACGTCCCCATGTTCCGCTTCTTCGAATCCCGGATCGATCCGTTCCGCAGCCATGACGACAGCATGCCGCCGGCGACGCTGGTCGGCTTCTACTGGCGCTATTGCCGCCAGATCTGGCCGTACCTGCTGATCCTGATGGCGATCGGTCTGGTGGTATCGCTGATCGAGATCGCGATGCTTCGCTATATCGGCTCGATCGTCGACCTGCTGAAATCGACCACGCCGAGCGAGATCCTGGCCGATTACGGGCCGACCTTTCTCTGGATGGGCTTCGTCATCGTCATCGCCCGGCCGCTGGCAGCCCTCGCGCACGATCTCGTCAACCAGCAGACCATCGCGCCCAACTTCACCAATCTGATCCGCTGGCAGACGCACCACTACGTCATGCGCCAGTCAATCACCTTCTTCGCCAATGACTTCGCCGGCCGCATCGCCTCGAAGATCGTGCAGACCGGCCCGGCGCTGCGCGAATCGGTGACGCAGGTGATCGACGCGCTGTGGTTCGTGACGATCTTCGCCGGCTCGGCGCTGGTGATCTTCTGGAGCGCCGACTGGCGGCTGGCGATGCCGCTGCTGTTCTGGATCATCGCCTATGTCGTGACGTTGGCATGGTTCGTTCCGCGCATCCGCGACCGCGCGACCATCATGTCCGAGATGCGCTCTCAGCTCACCGGCCGGATCGTCGACAGCTACACCAACGTCCAGACGGTGAAGCTCTTCGCCCATCCCGAGCGCGAGGACGAATATGCCAAGGAGGCGCTGGTTGAGCACACCGCCGCCTTCAAGAACGAGACGCGGCTGATCACGGCGATGAACGCCACGGTCTCCAGCCTGAACGGCCTGCTCGTCATGGCGACCGGCACCTTGGCCGTCTGGCTGTGGTCGTTCGAGGCCATCACGCTGGGCGCCATCGCGGTGGCAGCCGGCCTCGCCATCCGCATCACCAACATGTCCGGCTGGATCATGTGGGTGGCGGTCGGGATCTTCGAGCAGATGGGCACCGTGCAGGAGGGGTTGGAGACGATCGCCCGCCCCTACGACCTGCTTGACAAGCCGGCCGCCCGGCCGCTCGTCGCCGACAAGGGCGAGATCCGCTTCGAGAATGTCCGCTTCCACTATGGCAAGGCGGGCGGAATCATCGAGGATCTGAGCTTCACCATCCAGCCGGGCGAGAAGGTCGGCCTGGTCGGACGGTCGGGTGCCGGCAAGTCGACCCTGGTCAACCTGCTGCTGCGCTTCTACGACGTCGAGGCCGGCCGCGTGCTGATCGACGGGCAGAACGTCTCGGACGTGACGCAGGACAGTCTTCGGCAGCAGATCGGCCTGGTAACGCAGGACACCTCGCTGCTGCATCGCTCGGTGCGCGACAACATCCTCTATGGCCGCCCCGACGCATCGGAAGAGGCGGTGCGGGAAGCGGCCCGGCAGGCGCATGCCGACGGCTTCATCGAGGGGCTGAGCGATCCCCGGGGACGCCGGGGGCTCGACGCGCATGTCGGCGAGCGCGGGGTCAAGCTCTCCGGCGGCCAACGGCAGCGCATCGCCATCGCCCGCGTGCTCCTGAAGGACGCGCCGATCCTGATCCTCGACGAGGCGACGTCCGCGCTCGATTCGGAGGTCGAGGCGGCGATCCAGGAGAGCTTCCTGCGGCTGATGGAGAACAAGACGGTGATCGCCATCGCGCACCGCCTCTCCACCATCGCGGCGATGGACCGGCTGATCGTGCTAGATCAGGGCCACATCGTCGAAACCGGCACGCACGAGCAGCTCCTGCGCCAGAACGGCCTCTATGCCGGCCTCTGGCATCGGCAGTCGGGCGGGTTCCTGGACCTGCACGCCAACTGAGTCCCACCGCTGGGACAGAGCGGGCGGCCACGCGGGCCGTCCGCCTCTTTCCACCCAATTCAGCGCGATCCCTGCGCATATCCCGTCGCCTTCCCGCGACAATGTGCGCATCGGGTGAGCGCTCTCTGGACATTCCTCGCCGTCGGTGGCTAAACAGCTTCTAATCTGACAGATGGGGACCATGCCGGTTTTCCCATCCATTTCGGCCGGGCGTTCCGGACATCGCACTGATGTGGGCCGCATACGGACGATGACGACGGCAGCGCCCGCTTCCGAGGACTATGAGGGGATCATCTTGGCTGAAAATGCTACGGCAGAACCGACCCGCCGCGACTTTCTGTATATTGCGACCGGCGCAGTAGGCGCTGTCGGTGTCGCGGCCGCCGTCTGGCCTTTCATCAATCAGATGAATCCCGACGCGTCGGCATTGGCGCTCGCTTCCACGGAAGTCGACATCGGCGCCCTGCAACCCGGCGACTCGCTGACCGTGAAGTGGCGCGGCAAGCCCGTGGTCGTGCGCAACCGCACGCAGAAGGAAATCGACGACGCCAAGGCGGCTTCGCTTTCCGAGCTCAAGGATCCGGTCGCGCGCAACGCCAACCTGCAGCTCGACGCTCCGGCCACCGATGCTAACCGCGCCGCGGCCGGCAAGGAAAACTGGTTCGTCATGGTCAATGTCTGCACCCATCTGGGCTGCATTCCGCTCGGCCAGTCTGGCGAATACAATGGCTGGTTCTGCCCTTGCCATGGCTCGGTCTACGACACGGCCGGCCGCATCCGCAGCGGCCCGGCTCCGGAGAATATGGCCGTGCCGGTCTATTCCTTCCTGAGCGATACCAAGATCAAGATCGGCTGACCGGGGGAAATCGAGATCATGTCCGGACCATCTAGCTATCAGCCGCAGAACGCTTTCTTGAAGTGGTTCGAGGCACGCCTGCCGATCGGCGGGCTCATCCATTCGTCGTTCATCGTGTTCCCCAATCCGCGGAACTTGAACTACTGGTGGACCTTCGGCGGTATCCTCGCCTTCATGCTGGTGGCGCAGATCGTCACCGGCGTCGTGCTGGTGATGCACTACACCCCCCACACCTCGCTGGCCTTCTCCTCCGTGGAAGGCATCATGCGCGACGTGAACTATGGCTGGCTGCTGCGCTACCTGCACGCCAACGGCGCGTCGATGTTCTTCATCGCCGTCTATGTTCACATCTTCCGTGGCCTCTACTACGGCTCCTACAAGGCGCCGCGCGAGGTGCTATGGATCCTCGGCATGATCATCTTCCTGCTGATGATGGCCACCGGCTTCATGGGCTATGTGCTTCCCTGGGGACAGATGTCCTTCTGGGGCGCCACCGTGATCACCAACCTCTTCTCGGCGATCCCGATCGTCGGCGAGACCATCGTGACCTGGCTCTGGGGCGGCTTCTCCGTCGACAACCCGACGCTGAACCGGTTCTTCTCGCTGCACTATTTGCTGCCGTTCATGATCGCCGGCGTCGTCGTCCTGCACATCTGGGCGCTGCACATCCCCGGCTCGAACAACCCGACCGGCGTGTCGGTCAAGTCCAGCCAGGACACCCTGCCCTTCCATCCCTACTTCACCGTCAAGGATGCGCTCGGCCTGGTCGTCTTCCTGATCGTCTACATGTGGTTCGTGTTCTACCTGCCGAATTTCATGGGCCATCCGGACAACTACACCCCGGCCAACCCGCTTGTGACGCCTGCGCATATCGTTCCGGAATGGTACTTCCTGCCGTTCTACGCGATCCTGCGTTCGATCCCGGACAAGCTGGGCGGCGTCATCGCGATGTTCGGCGCCATCGCCGTGCTGTTCGTGGTTCCCTGGCTCGACACCTCGAAGGTCCGTTCGGCCAACTTCCGCCCGCTCTATCGCCAGTTCTTCTGGATCCTGGTGATCGTGTCGATCGGCCTGGGCTATCTCGGCTCGCGTCCGGCGGAAGGTGGATACGTCATCGCTTCGCGTATCCTGACGGTCTACTACTTCTTCCACTTCCTGGTGATCCTGCCGCTGCTCGGCCTGTTCGAGAAGCCGAAGCCTCTGCCCGCGTCGATCACCGAGTCGGTTCTCGGCAAGGGTGCGGCCAATGTCACCGCCGGTGCGCCCGCCGCGCCGCAGAGCAAGTAAGCCGCGAGAGGATCACGGATCGATCATGATGAAGTCCCTTTCCGAGAAAATCGCGCGGTTTGGCCTGGTCCTGTCCCTCAGCGTCGCTTCGGCGACGCTGGTGGCCGGCCCCGTCAGCGCCGCAGAGGAAGCCGCCCACGAGACGCCGCACTACCCGCTCGTTCATCCGACGCAGGAGCCCTGGAGCTTCGCTGGCGTGTTCGGCAAGTTCGACACGGCGCAGCTGCAGCGCGGCTACCAGGTCTACAAGGAAGTCTGCTCCGCCTGTCACTCGATGAACCTGATGAGCTTCCGCAATCTGGGCCAGCCCGGCGGACCGCACTTCAGCGAGGCGCAGGTCAAGGCGCTTGCCGCGACCTTCCAGGTGCAGGACGGACCGAACGACGCCGGCGACATGTTCGAGCGTCCGGCCCGCCCGTCGGACCGCTTCCCGTCGCCCTTCCCCAATCCGGAAGCGGCCGCCGCCTCGAACAATGGCAAGGCTCCGCCGGACCTGTCGCTGATGGGCAAGGCGCGCGCCGTCGAGCGTGGCTTCCCCTGGTTCGTGCTGGATATCTTCACCCAGTACCAGGAAGGCGGCCCGGACTATATCCACGGCCTGCTGACGGGCTACCGCGAGCCGCCGGAAGGCGTCACCGTCGGCCCCGGCCTGCATTACAATGTCGGCTTCGGCAGCGGCTCGGCGATCGCAATGGCCCCGCCGCTCTCGGACGGCCAGGTCACCTATGCCGACGGCACGCCCGAGACTGTCGACCAGTACTCGCGCGACGTCGCGGCCTTCCTGATGTGGACGGCCGAGCCGCATCTCGACGCGCGCAAGCGCATCGGCTTCCAGGTGATCATCTTCCTGATCGTCTTTGCCGGCCTGCTCTACTTCGCCAAGAAGAAGATCTGGGCCAAGGTCGCCCACTAAGGCGCGACCGGCAGACATGCATTGAAAAAGGGCCCCGACGGGGCCCTTTTTTTATTGCTGCTGCTGTTGCTGCTGGAAGCTCGTCAGGAACGCCTTGAGGTTCTGGCGCAGCGTTTCCGCATCGGCGCGGAAATCGTCGTCGATCCACTCGCGCTCCAGCTTCTTAAGCAGCAGGCCGACCAGCGGACCGCGATCCACGCCAAGCTCGACCACGTCCCGGCCGGAGAGCGGGAAGGTCGGGATCGGCCATTCCCGCGCCGCAGCGAGGCGCGCCGCGAAATCGTCTGGGGCGAGTTGCCCCTTGGCGGCGGCACAGGTCAGCCCGTCGCGAAAGGCGCCCTCCCCGATCGCATAGAGCGTAGCGTGATCGGCGTCGGGCGGCGAGCTGACGATATCGGTCGCGGCCTCCAGTGCCGCGCGCATGCGGTTGCGCTCGGCATTGGAAAGCCGGAAGCGCAGGCCGATCCGGTCGACATCCTCCTGCACGCGGCCGAACAGAACGGCGAAACGCAGGGCAGGACAAGGTCCGTCAGGCTCGAAATCGGGCAGGCGCGCCAGGGCGACCAAGTCGCCCACGCTGGCGGAAATCAGCGGAAGGATGCCGCTTTCCTGCATCAGCACCAGGGTCGGCACCGCGCCGTTTGCCACGGCCAGACGGCGCATCTCCTGGCCGACCCGTTCGGCCGAAAGCCCGGCCAGGTCGTGCCGGGCGCGGATGGTCGCCGCCAGCCCCTCCGGGTCCGGCGCTCCGGCGCCATAGGCGGCGTGGAAACGAAAGAAGCGCAGAGCCCGCAAGCGATCTTCGGCGATGCGCCGGTCGGCCGAGCCGATGAAACGGATCTTTCGCGCGTCGAGGTCGGCGAGACCGCCGACCGGATCATGCAGCGTCCCCTCGATATCGACGGATAGCGCGTTGAGGGTAAAATCACGCCGCTCGGCATCGGCCTGCCAGTCGCGGCCGAAGCGCACGACGGCGCGGCGGCCATCGGTTTCGATGTCCTCGCGCAGCGTCGTCACCTCGACAACATGGCGATCGCCGATCACCGTCACCGTGCCATGCTCGATGCCGGTCGGCGCGACCTTGAGGCCAGCGGCCTCGGCGCGCGCGATCACCGTCTCCGGCACGGCCGTCGTGGCGACATCCACGTCCGCGACGGGCAGGCCCATCAGCGTGTTGCGCACGGCGCCGCCGATGACACGCGCTTCCTCGCCATCGGTCGACAGCAGTTCCAGCACCTGACGCACCAGCGGCTGAGTCAGGAACGCTGCGTCCCTGCAATCCCTCTGGGTCAATCGAAGCCACCCGGGACGAGCTTGCCATCGCGGAATTCGGCCGGGTGATAGGTCGTGCCGACCTCACCGCCGGAAAGATGCACCAGCCCGATCACGGCGATCAGCACGAGCACGACACCGGCCGCCGACAAGCGGGAAAGCACCTTGTAGTCCCAGTCCTCGCGGGCCAGCGACGAACCGGGCGCGAACTGGCGCCAGCCGGCATAGGCTAGGAACGGCGCCAGGAAGCAGAACAGTGTAATGGCGAGAAATCGCAGCATCTATTGAAAGAGTCTCTCATAGAGACCGCGGATGATCCCGGCGGTCACTCCCCAGATATGGTGTTCGTCATACGGCATTTGATAGAGAGAATGCCGGACGCCATCAAATTCGCGACTGATCGTCTGGTGATTTTCTGGCGTCATCAGGAAAGAGAGCGGTACTTCGAAGGTCGCGTCAACCTCGGCCGGGTTCAGCACCAGGTGATGATCGGGCGCCACCCGCGCCACGATGGCAGTAATGCGGTAGCCGGTGCCGGCGATATAGGGGTCCAGCCCGCCGATCGGCTCGACCAAAGCCGGGTCCAGTCCGATCTCCTCCTGCGCCTCGCGCAGCGCGGCAGCCGTCGCATCCGCGTCGGTCGGATCGATCTTGCCGCCCGGGAAAGCGATCTGGCCGGGATGCTTGCGCAACTGCATCGTCCGCCGGGTCATCAGCACGGTGGCGGTGCTGCGCTCGACGATGGGAATCAGCACTGCCGCCTCGCGCCAGACAAAGCCCTTTGGCGGCACGAATTCCGGGTTGATGACGATTTCGTTCGGATCCGCGACCAGCGGATGCTCGAGGGGCAGCAACCGCTGCCGCGCCCGCTCGAAGAAATGATCCGGCCGGAAAGGGTCGTCATCGTCAAACTGCGTCAAGACGTCACCGCCGCTTCGGCCGGGCCGATGACGAAGAAGTGACCGCTGGAAACCACGCCGATTTCCGCGCCGCGCTGCTCGAAAGCCGAAGCGAGCTCATGCACTAGCGGCCGCGCCAGCCGGGCTTCGAGTCCGCCACGGACCAGGACGTAAGGAACCAGCCCGTCCTCCGCTTGTCCGGGAGCGACCCGCAGCGGATGCTCGGCATCGACGGTGACGACATCGCCGACATTGGTGCGGAGAACCACGGTTTGCGCCGCCCCCTCGCCCTCGACAGCCAGTTCGACCGCGATGAACGGCACGTCCTCGACGGAAATCGCCAGCTTTTCGGCCGGCGTGACAAGGACGTAGCTGCCGTCCGGCTCGCGGCGCAAAACGGTGGCGAACAGCTTGACCAGCGCCTCGCGCAGGATCGGCCGGCCCTCGTGATGCCAGGCGCCATTCCGGTCGATCCGGATGTCGATCACGCCGCAATGGGCCGGATTCCAGAGATGGACCGGCGCCGGTCCGCGCAGCTTGCCCGCCCGTTCGATAAGCCCCGAGAGGGCCGAACCCGGCGCCGAAATGTCCTCGGCCTTGGTTTCGCCCTGCTTTGTAACTGACATGCTAAGTATCATCCTTCCGTGCAGGGCGGCGGAGCCAGAGGCTGACGCTGCCATGCCGGTCGTGCGAAGATTGTACGCGGATCGAGTCACTCGGTCTCGTCGCGACCGTAACCGAAACTATATGGGCCGATATGAGCGCGTTCAATCAGACCTCCATTGCCGACGTCAATCCGGGCCGCACGATCGCCGAAGCCGACGCGGCCGTTGCCTCGATCAAGGCGGCACGCGCCGCCATCGGCAAGGTGATCTACGGCCAGGAGACGGTGGTCGAGCGCGTGCTGGTGACGCTGCTGGCTGGCGGCCACGGCCTGCTGGTCGGCGTGCCCGGCCTCGCCAAGACCAAGCTGGTGGAAACGCTCGGCATCGTGCTGGGCCTCGAGGAGCGCCGCGTTCAGTTCACGCCCGACCTGATGCCTTCCGACATCCTCGGCTCGGAGGTGATGGACCAGGACGAGAACGGACGCCGCTCCTTCCGCTTCCTGAAGGGACCGATCTTCGGCCAGCTCCTGATGGCGGACGAAATCAACCGCGCCAGCCCGCGCACGCAATCCGCGCTGCTGCAGGCCATGCAGGAGTATCACGTCACCGTCGCCGGCCAGCGTTACGACCTGCCGAGCCCCTTCCATGTACTCGCGACGCAGAACCCGCTGGAGCAGGAGGGAACCTATCCCCTGCCCGAAGCGCAGCTCGACCGCTTCCTGCTGCAGATCGACGTGCTCTATCCCGATCGCGACGCCGAGCGGAAGATGCTGTTCGAGACCACCGGCGCCAGCGATGCCGTCGCCGAGAAGGTGACGGACGCCCAGTCGCTGAAGGCCATCCAGCAACTTGTGCGCCGCCTGCCGATCGGCGAGAGCGTCGTCGAGGCGATTCTCAATCTCGTTCGCTCGGCGCGGCCGGGCGAAATCGCCGACAGCAAGCTTGCCGGTGTCATCGCCTGGGGACCCGGTCCCCGCGCCAGCCAGGCCTTGATGCTCGCCGTCCGCGCTCGCGCCCTGATCGACGGGCGCTATGCGCCATCGGTCGACGACGTGATCGCGCTGGCCGAACCGGTGCTTCAGCACCGCATGAGCCTGAGCTTCGCGGCCCGGGCCGACGGGCTCACGGTGCGCGATGTCATCGGGACCCTCAAGTCACGAATCGGGTGACATCTTGAGCGAGACGCGCGCTTCCGTGCAGGCATCCAGCCGTGTCGGCACGAATCTGGCCGAGGCCAAGGGCTTGGCCAAGAGCCTGCCGGACCTGCTGGTCGAGGCGCGCCGGGTTGCGACCACGGTTCTGGCCGGCTGGCATGGCCGCCGCCGCGCCGGCCCTGGCGAGACCTTCTGGCAATTTCGGCCCTTCGTGGCCGGCGAGGCCCCCGGCCGCATCGACTGGCGCCGCTCGGCCCGCGACGACCACTTCTACATCCGCGAGCGCGAATGGGAGGCGGCGCATACCGTCTGGCTGGCCGCTGACCTGTCGCGCTCGATGGATTTCCGCTCCCGCCTGGCGCTCGCCTCCAAGCGCGACCGCGCCGTCGTCCTGCTTCTGGCGTTGGGCGACCTGCTGGCGGCAGCCGGCGAACGCATTGGCCTTCTCGGTCTCAGCGATCCCATCCTGTCACGCAATGCGGCCGAGCGCTTGGCGGAGACGCTGACCCACTTCGACACGGACCAGCCGGCCCTCCCCTCTGCCATGCGGCTCAGCCGCTTTGCCGATCTGGTGGTCATCGGCGATTTTCTCGATCCGCTCGACGAGATCGAGGCGCGCTTGGCCGAATATGCCCGCCATGGCGCGACCGTTCATCTGGTCGAGATCCGCGATCCGGTCGAAGAGATCTTCCCCTATGCCGGCCGCACCGAGTTTCGCGATCCGGAAACGGGCGCGCTTTACACCATCGGCCGCGCCGAGCAGATCGCCGAGGACTATCGCAATCGCCTCGTCGCCCGCCGCGAGACGCTGGCCGCGACTTGCCGCCGCCTGGGCTGGACCTATCTGACCCACCGCACCGACCGCCCGGCGACCGAGCCGCTGCTGGCGCTGCACGCCCGGCTGTCCACCCGCACCACCCAGGGAGATCGGGCATGATCGCCGGCCTCCCCCTCGCCTTCGGCGCACCGCTGGTGCTGGCGGCGCTTGTGCTGCTGCCGGCGATCTGGTGGCTGCTGAAGCTGACCCCGCCCAAGCCACGTCTCGAAAGCTTCCCGCCGACACGAATCCTCGCGGAAATCGCCCGGCGTGACGAACAGCCAGCGCGCAGCCCCTGGTGGCTGACGGCGCTGCGGCTGCTGTTGGCCGGACTCGTCATCCTGGCGCTCGCCGCGCCGATCTGGCGGCCGACGGGCGAAAGCGCACCCGGCTCGGGACCGCTGCTGGTCGTCATCGACAATGACTGGGCCTCCGCCCGCGATTGGGAAACCCGGATCGATACTGCTCGCCGAATCGTGCAGCTGGCCGAGAGCGCCGGCCGGCCGGTCGGCCTGATCGCCACGGCGGAGCCAGCCAACCAGGAATTCGCGCCCACCGATGGCGCGGCAATTCGCACGCGCCTTGATGCGCTGGTGCCGCGCCCCTATCCGACCAACCGCGCGGCCATCGCCGCCGCATTGCGATCCACCGCAAACGCGACCGGGTTTGGCGGTGTCGCCTGGCTTTCGAATGGCCTTGGCGGCCAGGACGCGGAGGATTTCGGCCGCTTTCTGGAGAGCTCGATCCAGGCGCCGGTGACGGTCTATGGCAGCGATGGCAAGGCTCTGCTCGGGCTCGCGGCGCCCGTCGCGACCGCCGACGCCTTGACGCTTTCCGCGATCCGCAGCGACGGCGCGGCCGCTTCCAGCGGCACGCTGGTCGCCCGCGACATGCGCGGTCGCTCGGTCGGCGAAGCGCCGTTCGCGTTCAAGACGGGCGACCTGCGCACCGACGCCGTTTTCAACCTGCCGACCGAACTGCGCAACGAGATCGTCCGGGTGGAGATCGCCGGCCAGCAGACGGCCGGCGCCGTGCAGCTTCTGGACGACCGCTTCAAGCGCCGCCGCATTGGCCTGATCTCCGGCGCGTCGAGCGACAATGCCCAGCCGCTGCTTTCGCCGCTCTACTACATCACCCGCGCGGTTCAGCCCTTTGCCGACGTCATCGAGCCGCGCGATGCCAATGCGGCGCTCGCCGTGCCGCAGATGATCGAGGCCGGCGCGGCCGTGATCGCCCTGGCGGATATCGGCACACTGACGCCCGACGTCGAGGAAAAGCTCGCCGGCTGGGTCGAGGCCGGCGGCACGCTGCTGCGCTTCGCGGGGCCGCGCCTGGCGGCGGCGAGCGCCGATACCGACACGCTGATCCCCGTGCGTCTGCGCGAGGGAGGCCGCGTGCTCGGCGGCAGCCTCTCCTGGTCGTCGCCACAGCCGCTCGCCTCTTTCGCCGCCACCAGCCCGTTCGCGGGCCTCGCGATCGCGCCGGATATCGAGGTCCGGCGGCAGGTCCTGGCCGAGCCGGACGCCAATCTGCCGGCCCGCACCTGGGCAGCCCTCGCCGATGGCACGCCGCTGGTCACCGCCGCGCCGCTCGGCAAGGGCTGGCTGGTGCTGTTCCATGTCACCGCCGACGCCAGCTGGTCCAACCTGCCGCTTTCCGGCACTTTCGTGGAGATGCTGCGCCGGATTTCGGCCTTCGCCTCGGTGCCGCTGATGCAGGACAATGCTGCC
The DNA here is from genome assembly GCF_040548815.1 of Kaistia defluvii. Lineage (NCBI taxonomy): Bacteria > Pseudomonadati > Pseudomonadota > Alphaproteobacteria > Hyphomicrobiales > Kaistiaceae > Kaistia > Kaistia defluvii. The sequence continues at coordinate 2,148,635 of NZ_JBEPSM010000001.1, forward strand.
AAGACGGTCGAGGGCGCGGCTGGCGCGACGCTGCCGCCCTACAGGCTGCTGGATGGCTTCGGTCATTTCGTATCCAGCGATCCCGTAGCGCGGCCGCTGCCGGCCTCCGGCGCGCCGGTCGACCCCAGCGCCGAACATCCGCCGGGCCTCTATGGCAGCGAGGACGGCTTCCGCGCCATCAACGTGCTGGCGCCCGACGCCACCTTGCCGCCCTTCGACGTCAGCGCGATGAGCCGGGCCGAGCTCCGGCCCTATCCGACGACGGCGCCGATCGACCTTTCGCCCTGGCTGCTGCTCGCCGCGCTCGTCTGTCTGATTGCCGATGCGCTCGCCGTGCTCTGGCTGAACGGGGGGCTCCGGATGCGACGTCATGCGACCGCGTCTGTTATCCTCCTGTTAACCCTGATGCATGGTTTGGCGCCCCCGCCGGCCCATGCCGATGCGGCGAGCGACCGGTTCGCCATGGACGCCGTCAACAAGTCGCGGCTCGCCTATGTCCGGACCGGCAATAGCGAGATCGACGACATGAGCGAGGCCGGCCTGGCGGGACTGTCGCGCGCGCTCAGTGCCCGCACGGCGATGGAGCCGGACAATCCGCTCGGCGTCGATATCGAGAAGGACGAGCTGAGCTTTTTTCCGCTGCTCTACTGGCCGATCGATCCGTCGTCGCCCATGCCCTCCTCGCAGACCCTGGCCAAGATCGACGCTTATATGAAACAGGGCGGGTCGATCCTGTTCGACACGCGCGACGAGCTGGAACGGGCGCCCGGCTCGACCGGCTTCGGCGGCACGCCCGCGGCCGAACGGCTGCGCGCCATGCTCTCCGGCCTCGACATCCCGCCGCTCGAGCCGGTGCCCGGCAACCACGTGCTCACCAAGGCCTTCTACCTGCTCGAGGACTTTCCCGGCCGCTATAGCGGCGGCCAGCTCTGGGTCGAGGCTTCCCCACCGGAGGACGACGCCAACGCCGCCCAGCGTCCGGCCCGGCCGGGTGACGGCGTCTCGTCGATCCTGATCACCGAGAACGACATGGCCGCCGCCTGGGCGACCGATCCGGACGGCCGCTACCTGGTGCCGACCGTGCCGCCGGACCCGCGCCAGCGCGAACTCGCCTATCGCACCGGCATCAACATCGTCATGTACACCCTGACCGGCAACTACAAGGCCGATCAGGTCCATGTGCCGGCGCTTCTGGAGAGGCTAGGCCAGTGAATTGGTCCCTGACCTTCGCGCCGCTCATCCCGCTACCCTGGCTGGTGGCGGTGGCCGTGCTCGGCCTGCTCGCGGTGGCGCCGCTGCTGCTGCGCCACCTTCGCGGCGGCTGGTTGCGGCTGCTGGCGCTGGTGGCGCTGATCGCCGCCCTTTCCGGGCCGGTGCTGCTCGCCGAGGACCGGCAGCCTTTGCCGACCGTCGTGGCGCTCGTCGTCGACAGGAGCGCCAGCCAGGATCTCGATGGCCGCGCCAGCATGACGGCCGACGCCCGCGCCGCGCTGGAAAAGCGTTTCGGCGAATTGCGCAGCATCGATTTGCGCGTCGTCGAGGCCGGCGGCAAGACCGGCGGGGCGCCGGTCGACGGCACGGAACTGTTCACCGCCGTGCAGGCGGCTCTCGCCGATGTCGCGCCGGAACGGCTCGGCGCCGTCGTCATGCTGACCGATGGCGAGGTGCATGACGTGCCGATGCCGCCGACCTCGCCCTTTGGCGGCGCGCCGCTGCATGCGCTGGTCTCCGGCCATGACGACGAGCGCGACCGCCAGATGGTGATCCGCTCGGCGCCGCGCTTTTCCATCGTCGGCGAGAACCAGACGATCGAATACAGCGTGATCGACCAGGGCGCGCCCTCCAGCGAGCCGGTCCGCGTCACCATCAGCCTGGACGGCGAGCCGCTGGCCACGGAAACCGTGACGCCGGGCGCGCTGAACCGCTTTCCGATCCGGATCGCCCATGCCGGACAGAACATCTACGAATTCGAGGCCGCCCCACTCGACGGCGAACTCACCCCCGTCAACAACCGCGCCGCCGCCGTCATCGACGGCATTCGCGAGAATCTGCGCGTGCTGCTGGTCTCCGGCGAGCCGCATGCCGGCGAGCGGATCTGGCGCAACCTGCTCAAATCCGACGCCTCGGTCGATCTCGTCCACTTCACCATCCTGCGTCCGCCGGAAAAGCAGGACGGCACGCCGATCAACGAGCTTTCCCTGATCGCCTTCCCGACGCGCGAACTGTTCTCGGTCAAGATCGACCAGTTCGACCTGATCATTTTCGACCGCTACGCCCAGCGCGGCGTGCTGCCGACCATCTATTTCGACAACATCGCCCGCTACGTCCGCGAGGGCGGCGCGCTGCTGGTCGCCTCCGGGCCGGACTACGCCTCGGATGACAGCCTCTGGAGCACGCCGCTGGCGGACGTGCTGCCCGCGGCCCCCACCGGCCGCGTCATCGAAAAGCCCTTCAGCCCGCGCGTGACAGATCTCGGCCAACGCCATCCCGTGACGCGCGGTCTCGAAGGCGCCGATGCCGAGCCGCCGCGCTGGAGCCGCTGGTTCCGGCAGGTCGAGGTCGACAAGCCGGGCGGCGAGACCATCATGAAGGGCGCCGACGACGATCCGCTGCTGGTACTCGACCGCGAGGGCAAGGGCCGCGTCGCGCTCATGCTCTCCGACCAGGTCTGGCTCTGGGCGCGCGGCTTCGAGGGTGGCGGCCCGCATGTCGACCTGCTGCGCCGGCTGGCGCACTGGCTGATGAAGGAGCCGGACCTCGAGGAAGAGGCGCTTCGGGCAACGGCGCGCGGCGCGACGCTCCTCGTCGACCGCCAGACCATGCAGGAGACGGTCGGCCCGGTCACGGTCATCGCCCCGTCCGGCGCACGTCGCACGCTGACCCTCGCCCCGCAGGCGCCCGGCCGCTTCCATGCCGAGATGGCGGCCGACGAAATCGGCCTCTGGCGCGTCGAGGACGGCGAATATCGCGCCTTCGCGCATGTCGGCCCCGCCAATCCGCGCGAATTCACCGACGTGCTGTCGACCTTCGACAAGCTGCAGCCCGTGGTCGACGCGACCGGCGGGCACATCGCCCGCATGGTCACGGACGGCAAGGCCGACCTGCCGCGCATCGTGCCGATGCGCCCCGGCCGCTCCATGTCGGGCCGCGACTGGATGGGCGTGCGGATGACGGAGGCGTCGGTGTTGAAGGGCGTCGACCGCTGGCCGCTCTTCTCCGGCTTCCTGGGCCTCGCCGCGCTGCTCGGCGTCATGGCGGCGACCTGGTATCGCGAGGGGCGGTAGCCGGCGCGCTCCCGCTTTTTTTGCAAACCGCCCAATCATCATCCTGAGGTGCCCGGCTCAGCCGGGCCTCGAAGGAGGTTCCAGAGCGCTCAGGATTCCCTCTGGCCTCGTAGGAACCGGCGCTCGCAGGGGGAGATTTCGGCGGTCCGCTGGACCCTCCTTCGAGGCTTCGCTCACGCGAAGCACCTCAGGATGATGGCCGGGGGAAAGACAAAGCTAGCCTGAAGTCCCGGGCGCTCAGCGAGCGGCTTACGGCCTCGCCGCAGCTCTAAGCCGCGCGTTCCGCGGCGCCGCCGAGGTCTTCCAGGGCGTCGTCGGTGAGCGGGCAGACGAGGACGCGGGCCGGGTCGGCCGGGGCCGGAAGGGTGATCTGGTAGGGCTTCAGCCGGATGAAGCCGAACGGGCCGTAATAGGGCTCGTCGCCGACCAGCAGGATTACGGCATGGCCGGCTTCCTTGGCGGCCGCGATCGAGGTGCGCATCAGCGACTTGCCGGCGCCCCGACCCTTCCACTCCGGCACGACGACCAGCGGCCCGAGCAGGATGGCGGGCTTACCGCCGATCCGGATCGGCGTCAGCCGCACCGAGCCGATCAGCCGCTCGCCCGATCTTGCCACGAAGGAAAGCTCGGGATCATGCGGAACGCCCTCGCGCAGCAGCGACGCCGCGCGCGCAAACCGGCCGGGGCCGAACGAGATCTCGTGCAGCGCTTCGATGGCGGCATCGTCGGCAGGCTGCTCGGCCTGGACGGTGAAGGAATCGATCTTCATGGAATTGTTTCTCGTCGGAAGGGCATGGCGCGGTCCGACGGAGGCCACCGATCAGGTATAGCGGATCCCGGGGACAGGCGAACGAACGGCGTCGCGTGACAGGAGGTCACGGCCGTCGGTTCGTCGTCGCAGCAGGATAAGGCTCGGAGTCATTCAGGGTTCCGGATCGAGGTCCAAGGCGCAATAACATGGGTCGCCGGCCTCGGCAATCACCAATGCGGCGCGATCGGCGCCCCCTCTGATATCTCGGCCAGCCGGCGGCGCGTCGCCGGCGTCGTCGCCTCCGGCAGGGCCTGCAGGTCGAAGAAGCCCGCCTCGGCGATTTCGCGATTGGGATAATCGGGCGGGCTGGGCCGGCGGATGCTGCGCGAGACGAAGACCAGCACATGGTCGCGCCGCCGCTTCGGGTTGACGTAGATCGCGAACAGCGCCGGCATGTCGTCCACCTCGATGCCGCCTTCCTCGCGCAGCTCCCGCAGCAGCGCGTCCTGCACGGTCTCGCCGCGTTCCACGCCACCGCCGGGAAGGTACCAGCCCGGCATGTAGCTGTGGCGGACCAGGAAGATGCGGCCCTCGGCATCGAAACAGGCGCCGCGCACACCGAGCGTCATGCCGCGCAGCACGGGCGCGACGAGGGTTCCTAGGCGGGCAAGAGCGGAATACATGCGGATTTCGATCCAGATTGGCGAGCGACGGACGATGGACGCCAAACATGGCAGGCCATGGGTCGTATGTCTGCCTTGATGCTGCCTGATGCCGCGTCGCCCCGTCCCGCCCTCCCTGCGACACGAGCGTCTCGCTGCGGCGGATCGTAACTGGACGCTGGGGCCGCGCTTCGTTAAGTCCAGAGGATGTTCGTTCTCGCCCACATCTCCGATCCGCATATCGGCCCCCTGCCCCGTCCGCGCACGATGGAACTCGCCTCGAAGCGGGTGATCGGCTACGTCAACTGGCAGCGCAACCGCGTCCGCTCACTGGGCGGCCACGTGCTGGCCGGCCTGGTCGAGGACATGCTGGCGAGGAAGCCCGATCACATCGCCGTCACGGGCGATCTGGTCAACATCGCGCTGCCGGCCGAGATCGTCGCCGCCGGCGAATGGTTGAAGGCGGTGGGCCTGCCGCATGACGTCTCCTTCGTGCCCGGCAACCACGATGCCTATGTCCCCGGCGTGCTCGCCAAGGCGCTGGCGCTCTGGGCGCCCTATGTGACGGGCGACGAGGGGCTTTCCTTCGGCCGCGTCACCTTTCCCTATCTGCGCCGCCGCGGCCCGGTCGCCATCATCGGCGTTTCCAGCGCCCGCGCCTCCGGCCCGTTCATGGCCACGGGCCATGTCGACGCGCAGTGCCTTCCGGCCTTGCGCGAGCGGCTGATCCGCGCCCGCGAGGACGGCTTCTTCCGTGTCGTGCTCATTCACCATCCGCCCTTCAGAAACGCGACGAACTGGCACAAGCGTCTGGTCGGCGCTGGCCGGATCCGCGCTATCATCAAGGAAGTCGGCGCCGAGCTGATCCTGCATGGCCACACCCACATCGACAGCTTCGAGACGCTTGAGGGGCCGCACGGACCCGTGCCGGTGATCGGCGTGCCGTCGGCGGCCAATGCGCCGGGCGGCCACAAGCCCGCCGGCCGCTACAACCTGTTCGGCATCGAGGGTGAGCCCGGAAACTGGCGCTGTTCGCTGGTCGAGCGCGGCTATGGCGCGCCGGGCTCCGGGATCGAAGTCATCCGCGAGCGCGACATCGTCTAGCCTGTCGGCTGGCGGCGAGCATCCGGGGACGGACGATGCTCGCGACGCGATCCCGCATCCGACGGCCGGATTCGGCATCTTAAAAGAACACGCGGCCGATGAACACTGAGCACCCGCTGGTTGCAGCCGGCGGGCTGGAACGGTAATCCTTTCATAGAAGGATGACGAGCCGCCGCGCTCGGAATTGGGGGCTGGCGTCTCATGAAATCAATGTCCTGCGCTCGCTTGGCACCGCTTGCCGCGATCGCCCTGGCTGGCTGCTCGGATACCCGAGCGCCGGCCATTCCGCTTTTCGGCGCCTATTTCCCGGCCTGGCTCGCCTGCGCCACCATCGGCATTCTCGGCGCGGTGGCGATCCGCGTCGCCTTCGTGCTGATCGGGCTGGACGACCGGCTGCCGCTGCGGCTCCTGGTCTATGTCTGCCTCGCGGCCGGGATTTCCTTCGCCGCTTCCCTCGCCTTTTTCGGACGCTGACGATGAGCAAGCCCGGTTTCCTCGGCAAGGCGCTCGGCGGCGTCGTGGCCCTCGTCATCATCGCCGGCGCTGGCGTGCTCGGCTGGAAATATCTGCGCCAGAGCGAGTTGAACCCGAGCTCGGACGACGCCGTCGTCCAGGCCAATCTGGTCAACATCTCCTCCACCGTGCCGGGCCGCATCATCGAGATCGCGGTTAAGAATGACGGCCGGGTGAAGCGGGGCGACCTGCTGTTCGCGATCGATCCGGTGCCCTACCGCCTCGCCGTCGAGCAGACCAAGGCCGACCTGCTGATCGCCGAGGCGGCGCTGGCCGCGCAGCAGCGCACGATCCGCGCCGAGACCTCCAACGCCGCCGTGGCGAGCGAGCAGATCTCCCGCGCCCGCGTCAATCTCGACCTCGCGACCCAGACGCTGCAGCGCCTGACCGCGCTTCGCCCCAAGGGCTATGTCACCGCCCAGCAGGTCGATGACGCGGCGACCGCCAAGCGCGACGCCACGATCAGCCTGAACCAGGCGCTGGCGCAGCGCGAGGCGGCGGATGCGCTGGTCAGCACGCTGGACGGCGCCGAGGCGCTGGTTTCCGCCCGCCGCGCCGCGCTGGCGCTGGCTGAGCGGAACCTGGCCGATACGCAGGTTCGCGCGCCGCATGACGGTCTCGTCGCCGGCCTCGCCGTGTCAACGGGCCAGTTCGTCATCACCGGCCAGTCGGTCTTCACCCTGATCGACACGGAACAATGGTTCGTCACCGCCGCCTTCCGCGAGACGGAGCTGCGGCAGCTGCAGGACGGCGCCTGCGCCACCGCCTTTGTCATGGCCAACCGCTCGGTGCCGCTGCGCGGCCGGGTCGTCGGTATCGGCTGGGGCGTCAGCTCGGAGGAAGTGCTGCTGTTTCCGCGCAGCCTGCCCTATGTGCCAAAGACGCTGAACTGGGTACGCATCTCGCAGCGCTTCCCGGTCCGCATCCTGCTCGACAATCCGCCGCAGGAGCTGATGCGCGTCGGCGCCTCGGCGATCGCAACCATCCATAGCGAAGACCGCTGCTGAGGCCATGTCGCTCCGGATGCACCAGCTTGTCGCCGACCTGAAGCCCTTCGAGGGGCGGTTCGGCATGACCTGGCGCGTCGCGCTGCTGTGCGCGCTCGTGGCCGCCGTCGCCATGATCTACAAGATCCCGGAACCGGCGATCGGCTGCTACCTGATCGTCTACCTGATGAAGCAGGATGCCTCGACCAACATCGTGCTGGCGATCGGTGCCACCATCCTGGTCACCGTGTTCGTCGCGCTCGTCTTCCTGCTGACGCGCTGGACGATCGAGGTGCCGTTCCTGCGGCTGGCGGTGATGGCGCTCGCCTCCTTCGCCTTCGTCTATCTCGGTTCGGTCAGCAAGCTCGGGCCGCTCGGCTCCGACATGGCGCTGGTGATTACCTTCGCGCTGACGCTGGTCAGCGGCGCGCCGCTCGGAGAGGTCGTGACGCGCGGCCTTCTCTATGCCTGGCAGATGGTGACCATGCCGATGGCGCTGATGCTCTGCTTCAACCTGGTGCTGGGCTGGAAACCCTCCACCCTGTTGCGCACCACGGTGCGCGAGCGGATCGAGGTGGCGGGCGAGCATCTTCGCCGCAACGACGCCGAAAGCCTGGCGCGGGTGCAGGAACTGCTGCGCGAAGGCAACGCCGAGCATGACCAACGCGCCCTGCTGACCCGCATCCTGCATTACGTGCCGAGCCGGGTCACCAACATGCTGGCGCAGGCGATCGAGCAGAGCTACGCGCTGCTGCTGGCGGTCTCCGCGATGCCGGATACGGTGACGGACGAGGAACGCGGCCAGCTCGCCGCGCAGTGCGAGCGCGTCGCCGCGGCGCTCAAGGCCGAAGCCGCGATTCCCCCGCCCGACACGCCTCTGCCATCCGGCGATCCGGCGCTGCGGGAGGCCTGGGCCATGCTGCGCGACATGGCCGATCCCGAACCCGCCTGGCCGGCCATGGCGCAGGAACCGTTCTTCGCCGCCGACGCGCTCAGCAATCCGGCGCATCAGCGTTTCGCGCTGAAGACGACGCTGGCCGCGATGATCGCCTACATCGTCTATGCCGGCATCGACTGGCAGGGCATCCATACCGCCATGATCACCTGCTTCGTCGCCTCGCTCGGCACCACCGGCGAGACGGTGCACAAGCTGACGCTCCGCATCGTCGGCTGCCTGATCGGCGCGGCCATGGGCATGGCCGCAATCCTCTTCGTCATCCCCAGCCTTACCAGCGTCGGCGGGCTGATGGGGCTCGTCTTCGTGGCGATGCTGCCGGCCGCCTGGGTGTCCTCGGGCAGCGAGCGGATCTCCTATGGCGGCGTGCAGATCGGCCTCGCCTTCCTGCTCACCGTGCTGCAGGGCTTCGAGCCGAGCCTCGACATGGATTCGGCGCGCGACCGCATCGTCGGCATCCTGCTCGGCAACGTGCTCGTCTACCTGATCTTCACGCGGATCTGGCCGGTCGGCGTGGTCACGGGCGTGCGCAGCGGGCTCTCCAAAGCGCTCGCCGCCCTGTCGCGCCTGGCCGCCCTGCCGCGCGACAACCGCCGCGCCCTCGTCGACCAGGCGGCGGCTGCCACCGTCGAACTGCGGCAGGCCTCCGACCAGCTCGCCATGGCGCATTACGAGCCCGCGTCGCTGCGCCCGAGCCCGGCCGACATCCGCCGCTTCCAGACCATGATCGCCGAGGCGGAGCACCTGCCGGCGAGCCTTCTGCTGGCGCCCGCGCCCGACCCTGACGAGGCTGCCCGGCTGGCGCGGCTATCGAAGGCGGTCGCCACGGCGACGCCGCCGGATGGATCTCACGGCCAACAAACGCTGGACGCCCCCGCCGCCCCTCGTGCTACGGCTGCGGAACGCATTTCCCGAATCGAGACGGCACTGGTGACCGAGGCATGATGGCGATCCCCTCCCGACCGCGTCGACGCGCCCGCGCAGGCTTCGGCTTCGCCCTCACCACCAGCCTGCTGGCCTTGCTGGCGGGCTGCGCGCAATATGCCGAGCAATTGGCGCCCGCCTCGCCGGACGAGCCCTATCAGCAGGGCCGCAAGACGACCGTCAGCCTTCTGCCGCAGGCCCCTTCCGCGCCGTCGACCTCGCGCGATTTCGGCGTGCGCGGCAATCCCGAACTGACCGCCCTGCCCGCGGCGCCGGAAGTGCGCCCCGGCAAGGTGTACCAGCTGCCCGACCTGATCGACCTCGCCGCCCGCCACAACCCGACGACGCGCGTCGCCTGGGAACAGGCGCGCCAGGCGGCGCTGGCCGTCGGCATCGCCGAATCGACCTTCCTGCCGACCATCTCGGCCAATGTCATCGGCGGCAGCCAGCAGATCACCACGCCGATCGACGTGCTGGGCGAGCGCAAGGATATCCAGACCAATGTCAGCGGCGCGACCGCGGCGGTGGCGCTGCAATGGCTGGTGTTCGACTTCGGCCAGCGCAAGGCCGCCACCGACGTTGCCAAGCACGTGCTGGAAGCGGCGAACGTCACCTTCAACGGCGCGCACCAGCTGCTGATCTTCAACGTCACCCGCACCTATTACCAATATGGCGCGGCGCAGACGCGCACCGAGGTCGCCGGCCAGTCGCTGAGCAACAGCCGCGCCATTCTCGACGCCGCCGTCGCGCGCGAGAAGAAGGGCCTCGGCACCACGGTCGAGGTCGCGCAGGCGCGCCAGCAGGTGGCGCAGTCCGAATTGCGCCAGGTGGTGGCGTCGGGCCAGCAGCGCGACGCCTACCAAGCGCTGCTCGCCGCGATGAGCGTGTCGCCGACCCTCGACATCAAGATCGCCAATTCCGGCCGCCGCCGCCTGCCGGCCCCGTCCGACGTCTCGACCGACGAAATGGTCCGCGAGGCGCTGGCGCGCCGGCCGGACGTGCTGGCGAGCTATGCCAACATGAAGGCCGGCGAGGCGGGCATAAACGTCGCCAATGCCGATTTCCTGCCCAAGGTGTTCCTCTCCGGCGTCGCCGGCCAGGGCACCAGCGGCTTCAACACGGCCGGCCTGCCCACCATCGGCCAGCAGGGCTCCGGCGCCGGCGTGCTCGTGGGCGCCACCATGCCGATCTATGACGGCGGCCTGCGCGCCGCCAATCTGAAGGCGGCTGAATCACGCGCCGCCGTGGCGCGCGCTACCTTCGCCAAGACGCAGGAAGAGGCCGTCCGCGAAATGGTGGTGGCGTCCAACACGCTGCGCTCGGCGCTGGCCTCCTATCGCGCGGCCAGCAAGCTGACCGACGCGGCCGCCATCACCTATGATGCGGCGCTCGACGCCTATCGCAACGGGCTCGGCACGGTCACGGCCGCGACCGTCGCCGATAGCGGCCTGCTGGACGCCCGCCAGGCCCGGGCCGACGCGCACGCCGCCTCGCTGGTCGCCGCCGCCAATCTGGCCTTCGTGCTGGGCGCCATGACGTCGCCGCGCGCGGCCGAGACGCTGTCCTACCGGTAGACGCGGCGCAGGAAGCCAGCCCCCTCACCCTGCCCTCTCCCGCAAGCGGGCGAGGGTTTCGGCCGGCAATCGTCATCGACGGTGAGCGAAGCGTGGACAGGGCGATTTCCTCGCCAGCGCGCGAAGCATCGCCCCGGCGGAGGCCGGGGCCCATAAACACCGGCTGACAAGACCGTGGCTCATCTCCCCGGCCACCGGATATGGATCCCGGCCTCCGCCGGGATGACGACCGAGGGAAACCTACCGCGCCAGCAGCACGATGAGAATTCCGCCGATGGTGAGCAGCGTGTTCGACACGGCGCAGCTGACGGTGAAGCCGAGCGCCGGCGTCTGGCTCTTGGCGCGCGCCGTCAGCATGCCGAGGGACGCGGTCGAGGCGCGCGCCCCGGCGACGCAGCCGAGCAGGATCGCGTCGTCGAAGCGGAAGACGTACCGGCCGATATAGAGGGCCAGGATCAGCGGCACGCTCGTCACCACCATGCCCCAGAGGAACAGGCTGAAGCCCAGCTCCTGCACGCCGGCGACGAAGCTGGGGCCGGAGGACAGGCCGACCACGGCGATGAACATGTTGAGGCCGAGCGCATTCATCAGCCAGTTGGCCGCCGGCGGTACCCGGCCGAAGGTCGGATGGACCGAACGCAGCCAACCGAGCGCGATGCCGGCCAGCAGGACGCCGCCGGAGGACGACAGCGTGACCGGCACCGAGCCCATCCGCAGCACGATGGAGCCGAGGATGGCGCCGATGACGATCGCCGCCGCGACCAGCGCAATGTCGGTCTCCTCCGTGGCGCGATCGGCGCGCCCGAAGGCCGCCAGAACCCGCGAGATATCCTGCGGCCGGCCGACCACGGTGACGACGTCGCCCCGATGCAACGTCGTCGCCGGCAGCACCGGAATATCGATGCCGGTGGCGCCGCGACGAATGCGACGCAGGAAGATGCCACGCGTGACGGGCAACTTGGCCAGTTCGGCAAGCGTCTGGCCATTCACCTTGCGGTTGGTGATCAGCATTTCCGTACCCTCGACGGGCACATTGAGCAGCTCGGCGTCCTCGACCTCCACGAGTCCTGGACCGGCGAGCTGCATCAGGACCGCGCGATTGCCGGCGACCGCCACCACGTCGCCGACCCGCAGCGTCATCTCCGCCGTGGCATCGACGATCTGCGTATCGCGCCGGATCCGCTCGATGAACAATTGCGCCAGGCCGTGCCCCGCCTCGATCTCGGACGCGCTCTTGCCGATCCAGTCGGAGCCATCGCCGATGCGGTAGGCGCGCACGATGTGCAGGTGCCAGGCACGCAGGCCGTCGCCGGACTGGCCGTGCCCGCCCATCTTCCGCTCATAGGCCCGGCAGGCCGCCACAAGGTCGATGCCGAGCAGCTTGGGCCCGACGACGCAGATGATCATGGTCGCGCCGATGGTGCCGAAAATGTAGGTCATGGCGAAGGCCGTCGGCACCGCATTGACCAGCCGGGTGGTCTCGCCGGCGGCAAGGCCGAGCTGTTCGATCGCGTCGACCGAAAGCGCCAGCGCCGACGAGATCGTCGATGCGCCGGCAAACAATCCCGCGGTCGAGCCGATGTCATAGCCGGCGATGCGGCCCGCCACCCAGGCCGTGCCCAGGCAGAGCGCGCAGATGAGGATCGAGAACAGCGCCTGCGGCAGGCCGTTCTTGGCGATGCCCTGTACGAACTGGGGGCCGACGCCATAGCCGATGGCGAACAGGAACAGCAGGAAGAAGATGGCCCGCACGTCGTTCGAGACCGTGATACCGAGCTGTCCGACGACGAGCGCGGTCAGCAGCGTTCCCGTCACCGCGCCGAGGCCGACGCCCTTGAAGGACAGCTTTCCGATATAGGCGCCGATGGAGAGACACAGGAACACGGCGATCTCGGGGTTCGCCCGCAGCGTGTCGACCAACCATTTCCACATGTCTTTCAATCTCGGCTCTTCGGCCGCGGGAAAAGGAAGGCTTGCCCGCGGGTTTGATGGGTGGCGATCATCCCCGGACGACCGCGTCTCGCGCAAGACAGCGCCGAAGCAGCGCGACGGCGACAGGCGATCGTCTTCCGACCGCCTCGTCTCAAAGGCTACCAGATCATCACAGGGCCATGGAATCGGGATGATGGTGATGAATTCGCGCCGGCCTCTCGTCGCGGACCAAAGCGAGGTCGTCCCGGCGGGCGGGAAAGCGGACGACGGTTCAAATCCCGGCCTGCAACTCGTGCTTGCCGCGCCGATGGAATATTGCAGCAACGGCGGGCGACATCATTTCCAGCAAGCGCAACGCACGAAATCGCCAATCCAATATTCGAAAGTTTTACCTTCCAAACTATTTATACTTCGGATTTTGAACCAACATGCACAATATCATGGCAACTTGCGGTTGGCAACCGATCGACCAATCTGTTGAGCCGTCGGCGGAGCGGCGTCTATAGTCCCAAAACGGCAGTTCTACGACATAGTCTTGTCGTGTGACCTGCTCTCATATAGCTTCGATGCAGGCGATGCGGCGGAGGGCTTAGCAAGGGGATCGCCTGCGCCGTCGGATACTCGGGAGATGCGCCTGGCGAATCGCCCTTTTCGGCGAAACGGGGAGCGCAGAAAAGACCACGCGGCGGCCAGGATTCGATAGCCGCGCGGCAGGTCTCCTGGACAATCTCCCAAAAAACCGTTCGGCCGCCATCGACTTTCACAAAGCTGGAGCGATATGCCAAGGCATAGATCGATGTCAGCCAGTGTAGATCAGCTTCAACAAGTTCGGAGACGACGATGCATTTGACACCGCGGGAGTTTGACAAACTTATCATCCACACGATGGCGGATGTCGCGCTCAAGCGTAAGGCCAAGGGCCTGAAGCTTAACCATCCCGAGACGGTCGCCGTACTCTGCCAGTACGTGCTGGAAGGCGCGCGCGAAGGCAAGTCGGTGGAAGAAGTCATGGATGGCGCCCGTCATGTCCTCACGGTCAATGACGTGATGGACGAAGTCCCCGCCATGCTCGGCATGATCCAGGTGGAAGCCGTGTTTACCGACGGCAGCCGCCTCGTCAGCTTGCACAGCCCAATCGTCTGACCGGCTCCGGGCCGACTAAACGCTTCAGGAGGTTGCCTTGGCCAATAAATCGACACCCGCGCCCGCCAGCGCATCGAAGCCCGCGGACGCAGCTGCGACCAAACCGGCTCCGACGGCACCGGGGGGCTATGTCGTCGCTCCCGGCTTCATCGAGCTCAATCCGGGTCGCCCGAGGACCACGGTGACCGTGCGCAACACCGGCGACCGCCCGGTGCAGATCGGGTCGCATTTCCATTTCTTCGAGGTGAACCGCTATCTCGAATTCGACCGCGCCGCCGCCTTCGGCCAGCGCCTCGATATCCCCGCGAACACCGCCGTCCGCTTCGAGCCGGGTGACGAGAAGGACGTGACGCTGGTCCCCTATGGCGGCAAGCAGTTCGTCTACGGATTCAACAACCTGGTGGATGGCTGGACCGGCGACGGCCCGACGCCCGACTACAGGCCCAACAAGAAGCATTCGATCGCGAAGGCCGAGGAACTCGGCTTCAAGTCCCGGGCGCAGAAGACCAAGCCCGCGAAGTGATCCCTCGTCCTTCCCATCCAGTTTCCAAAGGTACGGCGTCATGACCAAGATGTCCCGTCAGCAATATGCTGATCTCTACGGTCCCACCGTCGGTGACAAGATCCGGCTCGGCAATACCGACCTCTATGTTGAGATCGAACAGGATCTGCGCGCCGTCTACGGCGATGAGCTTCAATATGGCGGCGGCAAGACGCTGCGCGACGGCATGGGTTCGGAGAACCAGCTGACGCAGGAAGCCGGCTGCCTCGATCTCGTCATCACCAACGTCACGGTGCTCGAGCCGACGCTCGGCGTCGTCAAGGCCGATGTCGGCATCCGCAACGGCCGCATCGTCGGCCTCGGCAAGGCCGGCAACCCGTCGACCATGGACGGCGTCACGCCGGGCCTGGTCACGGGCGCCTCGACCGACGCGATTTCCGGCGAGCACCTGATCCTGACCGCCGGCGGCATGGACACCCACGTCCATTACATCTCGCCGCAGCAGGTCTATGCCGCGCTTTCGAACGGCATCACCACCATCTGGGGCGGCGGCATCGGCCCCGTCGACGGCAGCAACGGCGTCACGACCACCAATGGTCCGTGGAACCTGGAAATGATGCTGCGCTCGATCGAGGGGCTGCCGATCAATGTCGGCCTGCTCGGCAAGGGCAACTCGACGGGCAAGGGCCCGATGATCGAGCAGCTGCATGGCGGCGCAGCCGGCTTCAAGGTGCACGAGGACTACGGCGCGACGCCGTCGGCGATCCGTGCCTGCCTTTCGGTCGCCGACGAGTATGACGTCTCGGTTGCCGTCCACACCGACACGCTGAACGAATCCGGCTATGTCGAGGACACGATCGCCGCCTTTGACGGCCGCACCATCCACACCTTCCACAGCGAGGGCGCCGGCGGCGGCCATGCTCCCGACCTTCTCAAGGTCGTCGGCCAGGGCAACGTGCTGCCGAGCTCGACCAACCCGACCCTGCCATGCGGCAAGAACTCGGTCGCCGAGCTCTTCGACATGATCATGGTCTGCCACAACCTCAATCCGAAGATCCCCTCCGACGTCGCCTTCGCCGAGAGCCGCGTGCGCTCGGAGACGATCGTCGCGGAGAGCGTGCTGCACGATCTCGGCGCCATCTCGATGATCGGCTCCGACTCGCAGGCCATGGGCCGCATCGGCGAGAACTTCCTGCGCGCCCTGCAGACCGCAGACGCGATGAAGAAGGCCCGCGGCCAGCTGGACGAGGATGCCCCGGACAACGACAACTTCCGCGTCCTGCGCTACCTCGCCAAGGTCACGATCAATCCCTGCCTCACCTCGGGCCTTGCGCACGAGATCGGCTCGATCGCGCCGGGCAAGTTCGCCGACCTGGTGCTGTGGGAGCCGGCCTTCTTCGGCGCCAAGCCGAAGATGGTGCTGAAGGGCGGCTTCGTCGCCTGGGCCAATATGGGCGACCCCAACGCCTCGCTGCCGACGCCGCAGCCGATGTATTACCGCCCGATGTTCGGCGCCTTCGGCACCGCGATGCAGAAGAGCTCGATCACCTTCGTCTCGCGCGCCGCGTATGACGACAAGATCGGCGAGAAGCTCGGCCTGCAGCGCATGATCAGCCCGGTTGGCGGCACGCGCACGCTCGGCAAGCAGCACATGGTCCGCAACGACTATTTGCCGAACATCGACGTCAATCCGGAGACCTTCGCGGTCACCATCGACGGCAAGCATGTGACCGTCGAGCCGCCGACGAGCATTTCGCTCAACCAGCTCTATTTCTTCAGTTGATCGCCTGCATTCCCATGCAGCAGAGGCACGCATGATACTTATCGAAAGCACGCTTGGTAACGTTCGGGATCCGGAATGGGCCAAGTCCCTCGACGGGGCGACCATCGACTGGCTCGAACTGGACCAGTGGGAGGCCCAGAAGAGCCGGCTCCGCAAGGCGACGCTCGGCGATGTCGAGCTGGCCCTTTCGCTCGATCGCAACTCGCACCTGCATGATGGCGACGTCCTGATCTGGGACGAAGCCAAGCGGGCGGCCGTCGTCGCCCGCATCACCCTGCGCGAAGTGATGATCATCGACCTGCAGGAAGTCGTCGGCGAGCAGGTCGAGAAGATGGTGCAGACCCTGTTCGAGCTTGGCCATGCACTGGGCAACCAGCATTGGCCGGCCGTCGTCAAGGGAACCAAGGTCTACGTGCCGCTCACCGTCGACAAGAAGGTGATGAACTCGGTGATGAAGACGCACGCCCTGCCGGGCGTCCGTCACGAGTTCATGCCCGGCTCGGAGGTTATCCCCTACCTGGCGCCGCATGAATCGCGCCGCCTGTTCGGGGGCGCCAGCGACACGCCGCATTCGCATCACAATGCTTCGAAGGACGCCCATGGTCATGGACATTCGCATGGCCACGGCCATTCCCATGACCACGATCATGACCACTGAGGGAGGCGGTTCCGACAGGCCCCTGCCGGAACTGCTCTATCTGCTGCAATTCGCCGACTCCGCCCTGCCGGTCGGTGGTTTCTCGTTCTCGAACGGACTGGAAACCGCCATTCAGCAGGGCATCGTCGACGGCCCGGCGACGCTGCGCACCTACACGGAAACATCGATGTGGCAGGCTGCCACCAGCGATGGCGTGGCGGTGCTCTGCGCCCACCGGGCAGTCGAGGCCGGCGATGTCGACGCGCTGATGCGGATCGACCGGCTGACCTACCAGCGCAAGCTGAACGAGGAAACGCGCCTGATGACGGTTCGCATGGGCAAGAAGCTCTGCGAATTGTCGGCCGGCATGATCGAGGAACCGCTCCCCCGCGACTGGTTCCAGAAGATCAAGAGCGGCGAGACGCCGGGCACCCATCCGGTCAGCCTCGCCATCACCCTCGGCACGCTGAAGGCCAACCGGCGCGACGCGTTCGGCGTCCATCAATATGGCGTGGCCAACGGCGTGCTCAGCGCCGCGCTGCGCCTGATGCGGATTTCGTTCGTCGATACGCAGAAGATCCTTCTGGACGTCACGGCCCAGGTGGGTACCGCTTATGAGAGGGTCGCGGATGCGACCGTCGACGAAATGGCGAGCTTCTCGCCGATTATCGACATTCTCGCGGCGGTCCACGTCAAGGGTCACGTCCGCATGTTCATGAACTAACAAGGTAGCTGGATAGCACTATGAAAAAGATCCCCCGCATCGGCATTGGTGGACCCGTTGGCTCCGGCAAGACCGCCATCATCGAGGCGATCACGCCTGTGCTCGTGAAGCTCGGCTATCGCATCCTGGTGATCACCAACGACGTCGTCACCACCGAAGACGCCAAGCACGTGCAGCGCACGCTGCGCGGCATCCTGCTGGAAGAGCGCATCATCGGCGTCGAGACCGGCGGCTGCCCGCATACGGCCGTCCGCGAAGACCCGAGCATGAACCTCGCCGCCGTCGAGGAGATGGAAGCGAAGTTCCCCGATTCCGACCTCGTGCTGATCGAGAGCGGCGGCGACAACCTGACGCTCACCTTCAGCCCGGCCCTGGTCGACTTCTTCATCTACGTGATCGACGTCGCCGCCGGCGACAAGATCCCGCGCAAGAACGGCCCCGGCGTCAGCCATTCCGACATCCTGGTCATCAACAAGACCGATCTGGCTCCCTATGTCGGCGCCAGCCTGCAGGTCATGGACGATGACTCCCGCATGATGCGCGGCAAGAAGCCCTTCGTCTTCACCAACTGCAAGACGAACGAAGGCATCGAGGAGCTGACCGACCTGATCCGCCAGAACCTG